>NZ_SMGR01000003.1:0-300000 GCF_004346865.1 Shimia isoporae | reverse complement strand
TTTTCGGCATCTTTCCAGAGAATGGATGCGCAGCCTTCGGGCGAGATCACCGAGTAGACTGAGTGTTCCAGCATTGCGACACGGTTGGCAGTCGCAAAGGCCACGGCGCCGCCAGAGCCACCCTCGCCAATGATCACTGAGATCAGCGGCACGCCGATGTTCAGGCAGGCCTCGGTCGAGCGCGCGATGGCTTCGGATTGACCGCGCTCCTCGGCACCTTTGCCCGGGTAGGCGCCGGTGGTGTCCACCAGTGCGATTACCGGCAGTCCGAAGCGGTCGGCCATTTCCATGAGACGCACGGCCTTACGGTAGCCCTCGGGACGGGCCATGCCGAAGTTGTGCGCGATGCGGGATTTGGTGTCGTGGCCTTTTTCATGGCCGATCACCATTACCGGTTGATCGTTGAAACGGGCCAGGCCGCCGGTCACGGCGAGGTCGTCGGCAAAATTGCGATCCCCAGCCAGCGGCGTGAATTCAGTGAAAAGCGCTTCGATGTAATCTTTGGTGTGCGGACGCTCGGGGTGGCGCGCAACCTGGCATTTGCGCCAAGGGGTCAGGTCTTTGTAAAGCTCCTGAAGCAGGTCTGCCGCTTTCTTGTCCAGAGCGGCAGCTTCGTCGGCGACATCCATTTCTTCGTTGGTCCGCGCCAGTGCGCGCAGCTCTTCGGCCTTGCCCTCAATTTCGGCGAGGGGTTTTTCGAAGTCGAGATAGTTGGTCATCGCATCCTCTTTGGCGGGTTTGCCTTGTGACTTCGCTATATGACGCTGACCTGAGGGAATTGCAACGGCTGTGGCGGCTGGGTGAATTCAGCAAGATTTGTGCCGCGCCCCTGTGGCAAGGTGTTTGCAATGACGAAGAAAGGGCTGGGTGTGGCCAACTACGACAAGCGGCTGATGCGGGTGCTCAGGTACATTCACGACAATCCGGCCGGTGACATGTCGCTGGACCGGCTTGCTGATGAAGCCGCGATGAGCCGATTTCACTGGCATCGGATTTTCCACGCCATGACGGGAGAAACCTGTGCGCAGGCCGTGCGCAGGGTGCGGTTGCACAAGGCCGCATGCTTGTTGCTTCTGGAAGATGCCGCCCCGGACGAGATTTCACGCGCAGTGGGGTATGACAACCCGCGCAGTTTCGGGCGGGCATTTGCGTCACAATACGGCGCGAGTCCCGCGAAATTCAGAAAACAGGGCGTGCATGTGGCGCCTCTGATGACACGTAAAGAGGGGGAAGGACCGATGTTTCCAGTCAGTGTTCGTGAAGAGCCACCGCGGGTGATTGCCGGTGTCGTGCACAAGGGTGCGTATAGCCGGATTGGAACCGCATTCGAGGCCTTCTTTGGCCTTTGTGAAGCTAACGGTCTGTGGCCGAGGCTGGGAAATCCTGTCGGCATTTACTTCGACAACCCCGAGGCCAAGCCGGAACCGGATCTTCGCTCAATGGCAGGAGCCGAATTGCGTTTGAACGAAGTGCCTGAAGACCTTGAGGGTTTTACCATATCTGGCGGACGTTACGCCGTTCTGACGTTACGCGGGCCCTATGACCTCATCCCCCAAGGATACGATGCCCTGTTTGGAAAGTGGTTGCCTGAAAGCGGCGAGATGCCTGGTGATGCGCCATGTTTCGAGATTTACCTGAACAGCCCGTTGGATACGAAGCCCGAGGATTTGCTGACGGAGATTTGTCTCCCACTGGCGGAGAAACCTGCATGACCGGAAAGATTGACTTCAAGAAGGCCGACAAGCCTTATTACAGCGGTAAAGTCGGGCGCTGGGACCAGATCGTGGTGCCTCGCTTGCAGTTTCTGTCTATCACAGGCCAAGGCGATCCCGGCGGACCCGTTTACGGGCGTGCTTTGAAGGCGTTGTATCCCTTGGCTTACGGGATCAAGTTTGCCCGAAAGGCTTTGGGAGCCGACTTTGTCGTGCCACCGCAAGAAAGCCTTTGGTGGGCCGATGATCCCGGCAGCTTTGTCCGGTCCGAGCGTGACAAATGGCGATGGACCGCGATGATACGCATGCCTGATGCCGTGACGGACGACGACCTACAGAATGCGCGGGACAAGGCCGAAGCAAAGCTGGCAAAGAAGGGGGAAGATGTATTTGCCTTGCAGGAGGTGACGCTGACGTCTCTGGAGGAGGGCACATGTTTGCAGACATTGCATGTGGGGCCGTATGCAGACGAAGCACCGGTGCTGGCGGAGCTGCATGACGTTGTGATGCCGGAAGCCGGCCTGACCTTTGGCGGGCATCATCACGAGATTTACTTGGGCGATCCACGAAGAGTCCCGCCGGAAAAGCTTCGCACGATCCTGCGGCAGCCGGTTACAGCCGTCTGATCTAGGTTGTTGCGAGAAATGTCGGCACAAGCGAAGCCAACAGAAGCGCGGCCATGCACCAGTTGAATACGGTCAGGCGACCGGGTTTTGCCAGCAAGCGGCGGATGCCTGTTCCGAGCACGGTCCAGCTCGTTGCGCTGCAAGATCCAATCAGCATATATACTCCGGCAACGATGACAATTGCGAGCAGGTCGCGGGTGGTGGCGTAGAGCGTGATCGCGCCAAGTGCCATTGACCAGGCTTTTGGATTGACCCACTGGAATGCGGCGGCTTGTAAATAAGTCAACGGGCGCGAGTCCGCCTGGGCTTCTTTCGGAGGAGCGGCATTGGCTATTTTCCACGCCAGCCAGAGCATATAGGCGACGGAAGCCACCTTAAGAATGGTGTGGCTGACAGGGTAGGCGTCAAACAGTTGCATCACACCCAACCCAACCAGAACGATCATCGCTGGAAATCCGGTTGCCACACCCAAGAGGTGCGGCACGGAGCGTTTCAGACCGAAGTTCGCACCCGATGCCATGAGCATAAGGTTGTTCGGTCCAGGGGAAAAAACCGTGACAAAGGCGAAAAAGGCTAGGGCGAGCAGGATGTCGTATGTCATGACGCAACGGTGCGCGAAAATTCGCGCCATGGAATTGCGTTTTGCGGCGTTGTTGATTTAATATTGCAATTTATGGCGGATATTGACCGAATTGACGAACATATATTGCGTGAGTTAAGTCGCGACGGGCGGATCAGCAACTTGGCCCTCGCGGACAGAGTGGGATTGTCGCCGTCTGCCTGTTTGCGGCGGGTGGCCGCACTTGAAAAGGCAGGCATCATCACTGGCTATCGGGCGGTTCTGAACCGGTCAGCAATGGGAACCGGATTTGTGGCTTACCTGACAGTCGGGCTTGGCCGGCACACAAAAGCGGCGCGAGAGGGCTTCGAGCGGGCAATGCTGGCGGCGCCGGAAGTGCGAGAGTGTCACAACACGACCGGTAACGTGGAATATATGCTGCGGGTCGAAGCCGCTGACATTGACGCCTACAAAAGATTTCACACGGATGTCTTGGGTGTCGTCGAGAACGTGCATTCCATTACAAGCTATGTGGTGATGGGGTCTCCGAAAGACGAACGCGCGTGAAGCGGCAATTTGAAAGTCATTCGTGCCGGTTTAACGGTCACCGTGGGAGTATTGTGTATGCCTGATTTCACGACCCTTTGGGCCGAAGCGCTCCCAATTCCCTATCATGCTGTCATGGCGCTCGCTGCTCTGGCACTTGGCGTGGTTCAACTGATTGCCGTCAAAGGCACGCGTGCCCATCGCTTCATGGGCTATATCTGGGCCGTGTTGATGCTCGGGACGTCCTTGACCGCGGTATTTATCCACGAGATCCGCCTTTGGGGCCTGTATTCGCCGATTCATTTGTTGATACCGGTCACATTAGCCAGCCTGTATCTTGGGATTCGCGCGGCCCGTCAGGGAGACATGCGACGGCATCGCAGTATTATGCGATCGCTGTTTCTCCTCGCGTTGGTCGTTACTGGCGGGTTTACGCTCTTGCCGGGGCGCGCAATGCACGCGGTGCTCTTTGGTGGCTGATCCTTTGAATGGCACAGATCGGTCCAGACGGTTCACTCCTCTGACGGAGGCACGGCCCGCTGGTAAAGATGCCAAGTCGTGTGACCCAGAATAGGCAAGGTGAAGATCAGTCCAAGAAATGCAGGCATCAGCGACACGAGCATGGTGACAGCGATGATTGCGGCCCAAGACAGCATGACAATGGGGTTTTCAGTAACCACCCTTAGAGACGTGATCATCGCGGTCACAAAGTCGATTTCGCGGTCCAGCAGAAGCGGCATGGCGACGACGGTTGCAGAAAAAAGGACTGCACACAGGAACATTCCGACGCAGGTGCCAATAGCGAGGAATATCCAGCCTTCTGGTGTAAAGAAAACAGTGTTCAGGAACCCGTCGAAATCGGAGAACGATGCGTCCTGCAGGATGATCGCAAGCCACAGTCTGACCTGATAAATCCAGACCCAGAAAATGAACAGAGTGACAAAGGCCATCCAGCCCATTTCACGTTTGCGCTGGTCGGCCATGACCGTGAGGATTTGTGCCCAGCCGAAACTTTCGCCGTTCTGTAAACGGCGCGACATTTCATAAAGGCCGGCGGCAGCAAATGGCGCAACCAGCGGAAAGCCGACGACGGCCGGGATGATCATCCAGATCTTGTTGAGCCAGACCAAGCTCCAGACAAACAGGATGCCGAAAACCGCGTAAAACAATCCGAAAAAGCCGCTCATGAAGGGACGCGCCAGAAAGTCGGCAAATCCGGCCTTGAGCGATGCCTTGATATCGGCAGACGTCACCTTGTTCACATGGATCAAGGCAGGTTTTCGCGGGGCAAGTTCGTCCTGTTTGGCAGCATCCGTGCGTTCGGACGTCATGGCACTCTCCTCCCAAAGCATGGCGCGGTCCGGTCGGGCCAGATTTGTCTGTGCAAAACGGGCCTATCTCCTCCAGTTACGAGAGTGCCTCAGGTAGGGGACGCGGGCAAGTGTGGCGAAGGCCGTTGGTCCTTGGGGCTCAAAAACAAAAAAAGCTCCCGCGTGAACTGCGGGAGCTTGGGGTACATGGCGACAGGCCGAGGTTATCCGGCGGCGATCAATTCAGCCTGTGCAACAATCACTTCGGCCTGTTTGATGGATGCGATGTCGACCAGGCGGCCTTTGTAGACAGTGGCGCCTTCGCCGTTGGCTTTGGCTTGTTCCATCGCAGCAAGGATTTCACGGGCCTCGCTGACGGCTTCCTCGGAGGGAGTGAAAACTTCGTTTGCCAGCGCGATTTGCTTCGGGTGAATGGCCCATTTCCCTACCATGCCCAGCGTCGCGGAGCGTTTGGCTTGGGCGATGTAGCCTTCGTCATCCGAGAAATCACCGAACGGGCCGTCAACTGGCAGAACCCCATGGGTGCGGCAGGCGGCAACGATAGCGGCTTGTGCCCAATGCCACGGGTCGGACCAGTGTTTCTGGCCGTCGTGCAGCATGTAGTAGTTTTCCTGAGTTCCGCCGATGCCTGTGGTTTGCATTCCCATCGAGGCTGCAAAGTCCGCAGCGCCGAGACTCATGGCTTCCAGGCGGGGAGAGGCAGCTGCGATCGCCTCAACATGGGCAATGCCGGCAGCGGATTCGATGATCACTTCGAACGCGATGCGTTTGGAACGGCCTTTTGCAGCTTCGATGGCCGTGACGAGAGCATCGACAGCATAGATGTCTTCGGCGCAACCCACTTTGGGGATCATGATCTGGTCGAGGCGTTCACCTGCCTGCTCCATCAGGTCAACAACGTCGCGATACCAGTAGGGGGTATCCAGGCCGTTGATGCGTACGGACAATGTTTTTTTACCCCAGTCGATCGTGTTGATCGCCTCGATCGCATTGGCTCGCGCCATGTCTTTGTCGGACGGCGCCACTGAGTCCTCAAGATCGATGTTGATCACATCCGCAGCCGAAGCAGCCATTTTGGCGAACAGCTTGGTGTTGGATGCCGGGCCAAAGAGTTGGCAACGGTTCGGGCGGGCCGGAGCGGCGGGTTGGATGCGGAAGCTCATGTCAGGTCTCTCGGTAAGGAAATTACGTCTGGCTTGCGTGAAGTGTTAGGAAGTTGCGCCGCGGATCGCAAGGCGTTTTTCGCGCCTGCGGCATAAAACGCTGCGTTGCGGCGGGGTTTTGGGAGATTCGGGAGGAATCCCGAGATGCAAGCAAGAATTTCCCGTGAATAAGGACAGATGTGGAATAATCTTCGAAGTCATGAGGTTTTCTTGGGAGCTTCACAAGGAATTTGCGCGATGCGTGGGCAAATATAGGTCAACAAAGCTTACTTGGGGATGTTTGAAGGGACGCGCGATGATCAAGACTCCGTATCTTTTGTTTCTCGGCGATGCGCCGGATCAATTGGCCGCAAAAGTGGCACAAGGCATCAAGGACTGGCGTCCTGACAATGCTGTCGGGCAGTTCCGAATGGAGGGCTGCAAGGCAGACATGGGTCTCACTGACATGACCCTCGTTGAAGCCCGTGAAGCGGGCGCTAAAACGCTGGTGATCGGGGTCGCCAACAGAGGCGGCGTTATTTCTCAAGAGTGGAAGAAAGTGCTGGTGATGGCACTGGAAGAAGGTTTTGATCTGGCATCGGGCCTGCATAACCTGTTGCGCGACGAGCCGGATCTGGTGGCCGTGGCCGAAGCGACCGGCCGCGAGTTGCACGACGTGCGCATCCCGGAAGTGGATTACCCTATTGCCAATGGCAAGAAACGCACCGGCAAACGTTGTCTTGCGGTCGGGACCGACTGTTCAGTCGGCAAGATGTATACGGCGCTTTGCATGGATGCCGAGATGCGCAAACGGGGAATGAAGTCCACGTTCCGCGCGACCGGGCAGACCGGCATTTTGGTGACAGGTGACGGTGTGCCGCTGGATGCAGTGATCGCGGATTTCATGGCTGGCTCCGTAGAGTATCTTACGCCCGACAATGACGCAGATCACTGGGACCACATCGAGGGGCAGGGTTCGTTGTTTCACGTATCCTATTCCGGTGTGACTATGGCTCTGATCCATGGGGGGCAGCCAGACGCGCTTATTCTGGCACATGAGCCGACACGCTCGCACATGCGTGGACTGCCGGAGTATGACTTGCCTTCGCTTCAGGCGTTGCGTGATGCAGCTCTTCCAATGGCCAAAGTGGCCAATCCTGACTGTCAGGTGGTTGGCGTATCGGTGAATACGCAGCATCTGGGTGAGGAAGAAGCCAAGGCGTACTTGGACAAGGTAGAGGCCGAGATGGGCCTGCCGACCACAGATCCGTTCCGGTTTGGCGCTGGCAAGCTGGTGGATGCGCTCGAGGCGTTGTAATTGTCGAACGCGCCTGCCTGTGCCGGCGCATTCGCACCATCCCGTCGCTCACCAACTTTGTGAGAAACGCAATCGCGTCCCGACTCTCTCGCGCTTACGACGCTCGCAGGGTCGCGGGCAACGCCGACACCCCAGTCGGTAAGAAAGGGCAGACATGCAGATCACCGTCACCCCCGATGTGTTCAAGCTGGCACAGGTTTTCACCATTTCACGTGGGTCCCGCACCGAAGCAAAAGTGCTGACTGTCCAAGTCGAGGACGGCGGGCAAGTCGGCTGGGGTGAATGCGTACCCTATGCGCGGTACGGAGAAACGCTGGAAAGCGTGACAGCCGAGATCAACGGATTGAGCGGGTTAATTGATCGTGCGGCGCTTTATGATCTGTTGCCGGCTGGCGCTGCTCGAAATGCTGTAGACTGCGCGCTTTGGGATCTGGAGTGTAAAAAGGCTGGAAAACGGGCGTGGGATCTGGCGGGTCTACCGGCGCCGCGGCCGGAAATAACGGCCTACACCCTGTCGCTGGCAGAACCGGCGGAAATGCAGGCGCAGGCGGCCAAAAACGCGCATCGCCCCTTGCTGAAAATCAAACTGGGCACGCCTGATGACATGCCCCGGCTCGAGGCCGTACGGGCTGGTGCACCGAAATCAACAATCATAGTTGATGCCAACGAAGGTTGGTCTGCAGAAGTTTATGCAGACCTTGCGCCGCATCTTGTTCGGCTCGGGGTGGCACTGGTTGAACAGCCTTTGCCCGCAGGGGACGACGAGGCCTTGATCGGCATGGAGCGCCCGGTTCCTGTCTGCGCGGACGAAAGTGCACATGATTGCTCTACCTTGTCCAAGCTCAAGGGCAAATACGATGTGGTGAATATCAAGCTCGACAAGACGGGGGGCCTTACCGAAGCTTTGAAACTGCGGGAAGCGGCACTGGCGGAAGGCTATAAGATTATGGTCGGCTGTATGGTCGGGAGTTCACTGGCCATGGCACCGGCAACGCTGGTTGCACAGGGTGCGATGGTAACAGACCTTGACGGACCGCTTTTGTTGGCAGAAGACCGTGACCAACCACTGATTTTTGATGAAGCCGGAGTGCATCCGCCGAGCGCGGCGCTTTGGGGTTGAGGAGACTAGAATGAGCCGTACTGTTTACGTCAATGGCGAGTACCTGCCGGAAGAAGACGCCAAGATTTCGATTTTCGACCGTGGGTTCCTGATGGCGGACGCGGTCTATGAGGTGACGTCTGTTCTTGATGGCAAGTTGATCGATTTTGAAGGCCATGCGGTGCGTCTGAAACGGTCTCTTGATGAATTGGATATGGCGGAGCCTTGCAGCAAGGAAGAACTGCTGGAAATCCACCGCAAGCTGGTTGAGGTCAACGGCATTGTCGAAGGGCTTGTGTACCTTCAGGTCACACGCGGGTCCGATGGGGACCGTGATTTCGTTTTCCCCTCCGAGGACACCCCGCCGTCGATTGTGCTTTTCACCCAGAACAAGCCGGGCCTTGCGGACAGCCCTGCCGCCAAGAAGGGCGCGAAAATTATCTCGATTGAGGATATTCGCTGGGGGCGTCGTGACATCAAGACCGTGCAACTGCTTTATCCGTCCATGGGCAAGATGATGGCCAAGAAAGCCGGATGTGACGATGCGTGGCTGGTGGAAGACGGTCACGTCACGGAAGGCACATCCAACAACGCCTATTTTGTGAAAGACGGCGTGATCGTGACGCGACCGCTGAGCAACGACATCCTGCATGGGATCACCCGCAAAGCGGTGCTGCGGATGGCCGCTGAAGCGCAGCTTAAGGTCGAAGAGCGTTTGTTCACCATCGAGGAAGCGCAGGGTGCGGATGAGGCGTTTACGACTTCAGCCAGTGCCTTTGTGATGCCGGTTGTGGAGATCGACGGCGTGGCGCTGGGGAATGGTACACCGGGGCCGATTGCCACGCGTCTGCGCGAGATTTATCTGGAAGAGAGCCTGAAGGCGGCGATCTGACTTCAGACTTGATAAACAAAAAAGGCGGGGTCCGAGCCCCGCCTTTTTTGTTTGTAGAGAAAACTATTTGCTCAGGCTTTGCGCTCCTCGCGACGTTGCCAGAGCCATTCGGCAAACCGGCGAATGCCGATACCCGTGCGGATTTCAAAGGCTTCGAAATGGAAGTTTCTCTGGGGAACGCCTTCTGCTGGCAGGTCCCTTGATAGGGCGCGCTGCATTGTGGTTGGGCCGCAGAACAAAACCTTGCGGTTGCCCAGATCAGGAAGTGTTTCGGACAAGGCTTTTGCCGAGAGCCGTCCCCGCTCCGGGCTGATCCAAAGGATCAATTCGAAAGCGGCGTTGTCGGCTGCGATGGCTTGCAACTCGGCAAGGTGCGGGGCGTCAGCAGAGTCGCGCAGACAGTAGATCAATGTGACCGGAGGCGTGTCCTTCGGAAGGGCTTGCGCAAGCGCGACAAACGGCGTGATACCGATGCCTGCACCGATCCAGACCTGCGGGCCTTTGGCGCGGCCGAAGTGGCCGTAGGGACCATCTACTTCTACCGCCTGACCCTCTGCCAGTGCGCGGGATACACGCGCTGTTAGGTCACCGAGTGGCGCTACGGTGAGGCGGAGGGCGCCTGTGATTTCAGGGGCGCTGGAGATGGTGAAGGGGTGCGGCTCGTTCAGGTTTGCGCCAGAGAAACGGAAGAAGGCGAATTGGCCGGCGCGGTGGCGCAGGGGACGGCCTTTGGGGGCAAGGTCGACCGCGATGGCGTCACCATAGGATGTAATCTTGGCGATCTCGTACTTGCGGCGCGGGCGCCAGCCGCGCGGCGCAGAGGTCCAGAAGTAAGCCAACGTGCCGATGCCGCAGACCACGTACATATAAAGGCCCAGTGGATCGCCGTTTTTGAAGGGCTTCAGGATGAAGAGGTAGTGAAAGGCCCCGAACAGGAAGAAGATGCCGATGAAGCGGTGGGTCCATTTCCAAAGATGGTAGGGAATGAACGTTGCAATCGTGATCACAACCAGGATCAGGAGGCCATAAAGGCTTATTTCCCCGAGCGTTTCTGCCAACTCCACCAAAGCGGTTTCACGCCCCAGACCTCGCATTTCAGCATCGATCGTATCGTGCAGCAAAATGGCAACCATCGCACCAATGCCAAGCCATTTGTGCAAGCGATAGGATTGGTCCATTGGGCCAAAAACCATTTCGACGCCGGGCCAGCGCGTGGCAATCAAATGACTGAACGCCATGGCAATCAGCGCCATCAGGCCGAGGTATTGGCTAAAAAGAGCGACGCCGTCACGCCCCTGTGCAATGGACGTCCACCAGAGAAATGGCGCCAGAAGGGCGGCGGCGACCAGTATCAGGCCCTGAACTTTCATGATGTCCCCCATGTGGTTTCGGCTGTCTTTGCGCCGATTGCGCTTTTCCTAGCCGGAGCGGGGAGAAAATGCCAACAGTCTTGCTTGAGGACCGGATGCGGGAACAGGAGACGCTTTGGACCTACAAAGCCTCGAGTTGTTGCAACTTGACAAGCGGTATGGCTGGGTCGGCGTCGGCCTGGCCGTTTCCGCTTGGGAACCAGCAGGTTTGCTGGTCAGTAAATTGTCGCACGTCGGGACTTGGAGAGGTCCGGAAATCCGGGTCAGTAACTAAAGGCGATGGAAAGGGCTGCGACACCTTCCGCGGTCATGTTCTCCAAAATCAGAGCCGTTTCCGGAGCGACGGCAACAGGGCCTGCGCCGTGGTCTTCT
The DNA here is from genome assembly GCF_004346865.1 of Shimia isoporae. Taxonomy (NCBI): domain Bacteria; kingdom Pseudomonadati; phylum Pseudomonadota; class Alphaproteobacteria; order Rhodobacterales; family Roseobacteraceae; genus Shimia; species Shimia isoporae. The sequence continues at coordinate 289,033 of NZ_SMGR01000003.1, read as the reverse complement.
GTGCCCCAGATACTAATCGTGGCAACGCCGGTGGCGGCGTCAAAGCCAGCGGACCAGTTCATGTTGTCGACCGCCGCGTCACTCGCAATCGCGATGGTCAGCGCCTCGTTTGCAGGGTCCAGATCGGTGATCGTGACCGCTTCGTAGCCGGCACCAAAGTCAAATCCGATGCCGAAGCTGTCTTCGCCTTCGCCACCGATCAGGGTGTCCCCGTTGTCACCGACAACCACGTCGTTGCCATAGCCGCCGCTGACGATGTCAGCTTCCGTGTCGAGTACGTCAACGTCTGCACCGGATACCGTATCGTTTCCAAGTCCGCCGTAGAGCGTGTCGGCACCTTCGGCATCCTGCAACCAGTCGTTGCCGCCACCGCCACGCACGATGTCATTGCCGCTTTCGGCTGTGGTTGCCGAGCCGTCAAATCCGTAGAAATCGTCGCCTTCGCCAGCCACAATCGTATCGTCGCCCGCACCGCCACTGATGGTGTCGTTGTTGTCACCACCCGCCACGCGATCTGCATCTACGCCACCGCTCAAGCTGTCGTTGCCTTGGCCACCGGAAAGGGTGTCGTTGCCAGCTGAACCATCGATTGTGTCGTTGCCGCCTTTGCCGCTGATGGTATCCGAGCCGTCAGTGCCAACATAATTGTCAGCGGCGTCCGACAGCCCAATCTCGGCCGGTGCAGCAGGTACAGCCGAAACCGACGTCAGGCTGTCAGCAAACAAGACATTCATGGCCGCGACGCTGTCTGCGGTCATGTTTTCAAGGACAAGCACAGTTTCGGGCGCTACGCCAACGGGGCCGCTTCCAGTGTCCTCATTGCCCCAGATATCCACTGTTGCAATGCCCGTGGCGGCGTCAAAGTTGACGGACCACTCAAGGCTGTCCTGGATCATGTCGCCAGACACGGCGAGTGTCAGCGCTTCGGTCGCAGCATCAAAGTCGGAGATGGTTACTGGCTCGTAGCCTTCGCCAAAGGTGAAGCCGATGCCAAAAGTGTCGTTGCCATGGCCGCCGTTGATGGTGTCGCCGTTGTCGCCGAAAATCACATCATGGCCGTAACCGCCGCCGAGCAGATCGGCCTCGGCATCGAGAACACCGCTTTGTGCGCCGACCAGCGTGTCGTGTCCGAGGCCGCCGTAGAGCGTGTCCGCCCCCTTCGTATCCACGAGAACGTCATTGCCCTCGCCACCGCGTACAGTGTCGTTGCCGAGTTCATCAGTGCCTTGAGTGCCGTAGTAGTCGTTGCCGCTGCCCATTGCGATGCGGTCGGCGCCTGCGCCTCCGGACACTGTGTCGTCGCCGCTGCCGCTGAGAAGGATGTCATCGCTGTCGTTACCTGTCAGTAACTGGGCTTCTCCGCCGCCGGGGCCTGCGGGGTCCGCTTCGCGCAGGTCAAAGGGGCCGCCATCCAGCGGCATCATGCCATCCCCACCGCCAAAAGCGGCTTGTTCGCTTTCGCCATTGTCTTCTTGAGAGGTGTCTTCGGAAAAGTCTTCGAAGTCGTCATCTGCCTGCAGCGAAGAAATAAGAACGCTGCCGCCCACCACGGTTGCAAGTGCCAAAAAGCCAATCATGTTACTGCCCTAGAACTTTCTGTTTGGGCAGAAAATGAACGCGAAATTTACCGACAATTGGAGCTAAATTGGAAACAATTGCGGCAATTGTGGCCGCAATGTGTTCGGTGATCAGCCTTTATCGCCAACGTTTTCCTTGAATGCGATCTCGAATTCGGCCTGTTTTTCAGGGCTGGCGTCAGTCTGATAATTCGCCTTCCACTCGTCCATGGTCATGCCGTAGAAAATTTCCCGGGCCTGGTTCTTGTCCATTTCAATGCCGCGTTCATTCGCGGCTTCCTGATACCAGCGGCTGAGGCAATTGCGGCAGAAACCGGCGAGATTCATCATGTCGATGTTTTGCACGTCGGTCCGTTTTTCCATCAGGTGTTCACGCAGGGTGCGGAAAGCGGCGGCTTCGAGTTCAATTTGTGTTTGCTTGTCCATGGTGTCCTCCGGCGAATGAGTTGCGACAGAGGTAGCAACCCAAACGGTCAGGGACAACTGCGTCACATAATCTTGAGCGCCAGCCAGGGCACCAGGGCAAAGACGAAGATCAGCAGTTTGTAGGTGCCAAGCCAGTTGTAGTAGGTCTGGCGCACGGCGTCCTGTTTGAGATTAAACATGCGCGCGTGAAGGCCGGTGGCCCAGTCGCCAAGGCCGTAGATCACGATGGCGGCAAGGATCAGGGCGGCGAAATGGATCACCGTCATCCATCCGAAGAAGGCTGTCAGGGTTGCGAGTGTCATGGGCTGCCTCCTTTCTGGCGTAGCTCATTAAGATCATTCAATATATGGGGATTGGGCGGTGATGCCGCAAGAAATGCCGCGCCGATATCGCGACTTACTGGCCGCTTTCCGCCAGTGCGTCGGTGAGGATCGGGGCGAGGCGTTCAGCCCAAGCCTTCTGGCCTTTGGCATCCGCGATTTCGTCGTTGCGCAGTTCGATCAGCGTGTTCAGCCGACCCTGTCGAAGGGCGTGCTGGTCTATGCTGTCGCCCGGCAGGTGGCCGTCGTAGGGCTCGTTTTCGCCCACGGTCAGATCGCTTTCTCGCCTCAGACGTTTCAACAGTGCGTGGCTGTAGTCCTGATAGGTGCGGGAATAAAGCACTGCGACTTCCCAGGGGCGTGGGGCACGACCGTTCAATTTCGGAGAAAAGCTGTGCATGGCCAGCACGATGACATTGTCACGCGCCGCTGCAAGGCTCTCGAGCGCATCGTGATAGGGCTGGTAGAGCGTTTTGACGCGGCGGGCCACTTCCGCATCGTCCACGTGGCGGTTCGCAGGGATGATGGTGCCGTCATAAAGACGCATGACCAGTGTCGGGTCATCCATGCCTCGGTTGGGATCGATCACGAGACGCGAGAAATTGGAACAAATCACCGGTGCGTCCAGCAACTCTCCAAGGTGCAGCGAGGTTTCCTTAGCGCCAACATCAAAAGCGATGTGGCGGGACATATTGTCGGCGCCAATCCCGAGGTCCCCGCCATTGATGTCTTCGGGAACATGGTTGGACGCATGGTCCACCGTGATCAGAAAACGAGAGGGACGGTCTGCGCCATAGATGGTGAAGGGGGTCATTGTCATGTGCCTGTCACTGCTTTGAACCAGATGTAGTCCAGAACAAATGGAAAGGAAATCCGGCAGGGCAATGTTGCTTTTGTTAGCGTTAACAAGTATCGGGGAGCCAAAAGATATTGCAGCCTGCCGTTGGGGCATGATGCCGGTTCGGGGATAGACAGACTTATGAGACGACTGAGAAACGTGAAGATCGTGGCGACGCTGGGTCCGGCGTCAGAAACGTATGACATGATCCGCGCACTGCATGAGGCCGGAGCGGACGTGTTCCGCCTGAACATGAGCCACGGCAGTCACGAAGAAATTCGCGAAAAGCATCGTATTATTCGGCAGGTGGAAAAAGACCTGCAGAGCCCAATTGCTATTCTGGCGGACCTTCAGGGACCGAAGTTGCGCGTGGGTGTTTTTGCCAATGGCGAGGAAGAGTTGGTTGAGGGTGCCAAATTCCGTCTGGATCTTGATCAGGCAGAAGGCGACATCAACAGGGTTTGTCTGCCGCATCCCGAGATTTTTGCTGCTCTGAAAGAAGGCGCGAACCTCCTTGTGAATGATGGCAAGATCCGCCTGAAAGTCGAAAGCTGCGGAGATGATTTCGCCAATTGTGTCGTCACGACGGGCGGCACTATTTCCAACCGTAAAGGCGTTAACGTGCCTGACGTGGTGTTGCCCTTGGCAGCCCTCTCGGAAAAAGACAGAGATGATCTGGAGTTCGTCTGTGGTCTTGGCGTCGACTGGCTTGCGTTGTCGTTTGTGCAACGTCCGGAAGATGTGGAAGAGGCGCGTGGCCTTGCACAGGGCCGCGCGGCGATCTTGTCCAAGATTGAAAAGCCTGCTGCAGTCGAAAGTTTTGACGAAATCCTGAAGGCCAGTGACGGTATCATGGTGGCGCGCGGCGATCTGGGTGTGGAATTGCCCGTCAGTGCCGTGCCGCCGATCCAGAAACGTCTGGTGCGCAAATGCCGTGCTGTGGCCAAGCCGGTGATTGTTGCGACGCAGATGCTGGAGAGCATGATCGAAAGCCCGATGCCGACCCGCGCGGAAGTCAGCGATGTGGCAACTGCGATCTATGAGGGTTCCGATGCCATCATGCTGTCGGCGGAGTCGGCTGCAGGCGCGTATCCGATCGAAGCGGTAACCACGATGAACAACGTTGCGATCGAAGTGGAAAACGATCCGACGTACCGCGAGATCATCGAGGCAAGCCGGACGCAGCCGCGTTCGGGGGTTGCAGATGCAATTGTTGCTGCGGCGCGCGAGATTGCTGAAACCACTCAGGTGGCTGCGATCTGCTGCTTCAGCCAGTCCGGTACCACCGCTTTGTTGATCGCTCGTGAGCGCCCGCGTGTTCCGATCATTGCGATGACTTCTTTGCGCGGCACCTCGCGCCGGTTGGCGCTGAGCTGGGGCACAAACTGTGTGATTGTGTCCGAGGTATCGCGCTTCAAGATGGCCGTCGTTGCTTCTGCGCGGGCCGCGCGCGATCTGGGCTATGCCACCAATGAAGATCAGATCGTTGTGACAGCCGGTCTGCCGTTCAACGTACCGGGCACCACCAACATTCTGCGTGTGGCGCCCTGCGATGAGCGTTTGATTTTCAACATGGAAGCAGAGTAGCGTGCGCCCCGGATAATGCCGGGGACAGCACTCTACAAATGACCACAGACTATCTGATTACGATCGGTGCCTTGATCGGGCTGTTTTCGATCCCTGCGATGATTTCGGGATATGCAGACGAACGCCGCCCGACCAAGGCGATGGCGGCGTTTATTTTGGCTGCTGCGATTTTGGCGACTGGCTGGATTCTGGACCCCGGCCGATACAGCCTTGCAGAGTTGCCAAATGTGATCGTGCGGGTGATCGCACATATCTTGCATTAATCGCTTGCAGAGTCATTCAAGGCGGACTATACGGCGCCTCTATTCGCGCGACCGGCCTGAAAGGCATGCCGAGTCGCGTTAGTCACCGACCGAATACAAAGGAGACGGAAATGCCTAAGATGAAGACTAAGTCGAGCGCCAAAAAGCGCTTCAAGGTCACTGCCACCGGTAAAGTACTTGCTGGCCAAGCTGGTAAGCGCCACGGCATGATCAAACGCACCAAAAAATTCATTCGTGACGCCCGTGGCACCACGACCCTGTCCGCCCCCGACGCAAAGATCGTCAAGGGCTACATGCCCTACGACCGCTAAGAGGAGATTGAGATATGTCCCGCGTTAAAGGTGGTACCGTAACCCACGCCCGTCACAAGAAAGTCGTCAAGGCCGCGAAAGGCTACTACGGCCGTCGTAAAAATACCTTCAAGGTAGCACGTCAGGCCGTCGACAAGGCGAACCAGTATGCAACTCGCGACCGCAAGAATCGTAAGCGCAATTTCCGTGCGCTGTGGATTCAGCGTATCAACGCTGCCGTTCGCGCGCACGACGAAGCGCTGACATACAGCCGCTTCATCAATGGTCTGAACCTGGCCGGCATCGAAGTGGACCGCAAAGTTCTTGCCGACCTGGCCGTGCACGAACCAGAAGCGTTCACAGCGATCGTAGATCAGGCGAAAGCCGCGCTGGCCGCTTAAGCGACACGCTTTACAGAATAGAAAAGGCCGCTCCTTCGGGGCGGCCTTTTTTTGATTTGGCCTCTACAATTTTCAGAAGAGCTGGCCAGGTGGAGAGATCTCTCGAGGGTTGAAAAATACAACCGCATCAAGGTTTTGTTCACCACTTCGCCACATTCCTTTCCTCAAAATTCACCATTTTGCCGGAACATTGGGCGGTGAGGACGAGTGTTTTTTGTTTCCGAGTTGGTTCGGTATCTAGTGAGGGAAATGTATGGCGCGTATCAGCGAGCTACACTATTCGAATGCGTATGCCCGGACGTCGGGCATCAACGAATTTCTCGAAGTCGCGCTTGCGAGTGGTGACGATCCCGACGATTTTGTGGTCAGTTTCTATCAAGCTGACGGCACCGTCGGGATCGAGATCCCGCTGACACATCCTGACGTTCAGGTCTCTGTTGATCCGGACAACGGAGAGACGATTTACGTTATTTCTGCTGATGATTTTCCAATCCTGCTTACAGATCCGGACGGAGGCAGCGATGGAAACTACGAAGCTTACGCCCTGACAAACACCGAGACAGGTACGGTCGTAGACTTCTACGACATTGGCGGCGGCACGCAGAATATTCTGGCACTGGACGGTGCCGCGGCAGGGGCTACATCCGAAAATCTGCCGGTACTTGTTTGGCCGACAGCGACCACAACGACATTGCAGTTCAACCAGCCAAATCCGGGGACTTTGACTTATGAGACGGTTGATCCGGGCGACACCGGTCTAGCATGTTTTGTGGCAGGAGCGCGCGTCAGGACACCTGCCGGGCTACGCCCGATTGAAAGCCTGAACGCTGGTGATCTGGTCCATACCCGTGATTGCGGGCCTTTGCCTCTGCGCTGGATCGGGCGTCGGACGGTGACAGGGTTCGGTAATTTCGCGCCAGTGCGGTTCGCGCGTGGAACACTGGGGGCGTCGCGGACGCACTATGTTTCACAAAACCATCGGATGCTTTTGACCGGTTGGCGGGCTGAGTTGTTTTTTGGCGAGGAAGAGATCTTTGTGCCTGCGAAGGCGTTGGTCGATGGAGACCGGATCGCACTTCGGCAGATGCCCGAAGTGACATACTTTCACATGATGTTTGACAGTCATCAGATTGTTGAGGCGGACGGCGTAGAGAGCGAGAGTTTCTATCCCGGCGCCATGGCGCTGGACGGGCTTGAGATCGCGGCCAAAGAAGAAATTTTGGCACTGTTTCCGGAGTTGAAAGAACAAACGGCGTTCTATGGCCGGACCGCGCGTCCGGTAAGTCCGACACGACTTGCTCTGGCGGTCGGCTAAAGCCTGCCGGTTTTTCCCGAGGTCTGCAAAGGTTCGCCGATTTTGGCTGAACTTCCCAAAACTTCGGCGGGAGTTGCCAACGATTCCGTGCGGTGGTCGCTACCTCCTTGATTGGTAAATCGTTAATATCTCATTCGAATCCGGTTGGCAGAAGGTCGGCCTGCGCATTTTGCAAGGTCTGGCGGCCAGCCTAGAATGGGACATGATATGACGGCGATTATTGATTTTATTAACGGTCTGCTTTGGGGCCATGTTCTGATTTATGTGCTCACGGGGCTGGGCATCTATTTTACCGTTCGGTTCGGATTTCTGCAGTTCCGCAATTTCGGTGAAATGGTGCGTTTGACCGTGAGCACCGATGAAGCCGACAAAGCGGGAATTTCTCCGTTTCAAGCTTTGGCAATCAGCCTCGCGTCACGAATTGGAACCGGCAACCTTGCAGGTGTTGCTGTCGCAATCGGTGTCGGTGGTCCGGGCGCGATATTCTGGATGTGGATTGTGGCCATGCTGGGCATGGCGACTGCAATGGCAGAGAGTGCGCTGGCGCAGCTATACAAGGTCAAAGGCCCGCAGGGGAATTACCGTGGCGGTCCCGCGTTCTACATCGCCCGCGGTATGAACCTGCCGTGGCTAGGCACGATTTTCGCGGTCTGTTTGATTTTTGCTTTCGGTTTAATCATCAACGCAGTGCAGTCGAACTCGATTGCGCAAGCCATGGAGAGCTCCGTCGGCATCCCGCCAATCGCGTCGGGTCTAATTATCGCGGCACTGACCGGCTTGGTCATCTTTGGCGGCATCCGTTCGATCTCGCGCGTGGCCGAAATCCTCGTCCCTTTCATGGCCGGTATCTACATGCTGGTCGCGGTTTGGGTTCTGCTCACCAACCTCGGTCAATTGCCCGAAGTGTTCACGTCAATATTCCGTAGCGCGTTCGGCCTTCAGGAAGTGGCCGGCGGCGCCGCAGGCGGTATGATGGTGGCACTGCTCAATGGCGTAAAGCGCGGCCTGTTCTCCAACGAGGCGGGCATGGGCTCTGCGCCCAACATCGCAGCGGCGGCCACTCCGGTGCCGCACCATCCGGTCAGCCAGGGTTTTGTGCAGGCGTTTGGCGTGTTCGTCGATACCATCCTTGTCTGTACCGCGACTGCGGTGATGATCATCGTGTCGGGCGCCCACCAGATGGTCGATGCCAATGGCAATTTGCTTGAGGGGATCGTGATGACACAGAAAGCTGCGGAATACTTCCTCGGGCCGTTTGGGTCCTACTTTATCGCAATTGCGGTTCTTCTCTTTGCCTTCACAACCATCATCGCGTGTTACGGATATGCTGAAAGCGGCATGGTCTATCTGAAGCTTGGGACCAACGCGCGTATGTCCGTATTGCGCGTGGGCGTCATGGCGGTTGTGCTTTGGGGCTCGGTGCAGACTGTGGCGGTCGTGTTCAACGCTGCAGATGCGGCCATTGCGATCATGGCTGTCATGAACCTCTTTGCGCTTGCCATCCTCAGTCCGATTGTGATCCGGCTGGTGAACGACTATCGCGCGCAGCGTGCCGCAGGCAAAACACCAGAGTTCCACATTGCCGATCACCCCGAGATCGCTCGGGGTGTGGACGCTGAAATCTGGAAGTAGGCCGTTCGGGTTTTGCCGTAGACCTCCCTCAACGCTTGCAATCGCAAGGTCGTGTGGTAGGAGGTCTGCGGTAATTTTCTTAGCTGGGACGGGCCCCGATGGACGATCTGCGCACCAAATATATCGAAGCGATTGCCGCGGCGGCGGATGAGGCCACTCTCGAAGAGCTGCGTTTGCAAGCTGTGGGCAAAAAAGGCGAAGTTAGCCTGAAGATGCGCGAGCTCGGCAAGATGACGCCAGAAGAGCGTCAGGTTGCCGGTCCGGCGCTGAACGCGTTGAAGAACGAGATCAACTCTGCGTTGGCCGCCAAAAAGGTCGCACTGGCCGATGCGGCTTTGGACGCGCGCCTGGCAACTGAGTGGTTGGATGTGACCTTGCCGGCCCGCAACCGTCGGGTGGGATCGATCCACCCGATCAGTCAGGTGACCGAAGAGGTTACAGCGATTTTCGCCGACATGGGCTTCTCGGTGGCCGAGGGACCCCAGATCGAAACCGACTGGTACAACTTTGATGCCCTGAACATTCCCGGGCACCACCCAGCGCGTGCGGAGATGGACACGTTCTACACTCATCGCGCCGAAGGCGATAACCGCCCGCCGCATGTTCTGCGCACGCACACCAGCCCTGTTCAGATCCGTTCGATGGAAAAAACCGGGGCGCCAATCCGCATTATCTGCCCGGGGCGCGTGTACCGTGCGGACTACGACCAGACCCATACGCCGATGTTCCATCAGGTCGAGGGACTTGCTTTGGGCAAGGACATTTCAATGGCCAATCTGAAGTGGGTGCTGGAAGAGTTTTTCACTGCCTTCTTCGGTACCGAGGTGAAAACCCGTTTCCGTGCGAGCCACTTCCCGTTCACCGAACCATCTGCCGAAGTCGACATTCAGTGCAGCTGGGAAGGCGGCACAGTTAAAGTTGGCGAAGGCGATGATTGGCTTGAGGTTTTGGGCTCCGGAATGGTGCACCCCAAGGTTCTTGAAGCTGGCGGCATAGATCCGCAGGAGTATCAGGGCTTTGCCTTTGGTATCGGTATCGACCGGTTGGCGATGCTGAAATACGGCATTCCTGATCTTCGGGATTTCTTTGACAGCGACTTGCGTTGGCTGCGCCACTACGGCTTTGCCAGCCTCGATCAGCCAACGTTGCACGGCGGTTTGAACCGTTGACTTTGGGGCGCCATAGGCGCCCTTTTTCATGCCGGTGTCGCGAACGGACCACTGCCATGCCCTCGAGTTGGTAAGCTGCCTTCAAAAGGGAGAGCTGTCATGACCTCGATTCTCATTATTGAAAGCAACACTCCTGAGTTGCTGGCCAAGGGGAAGTCTGGTGCTGTCCCGTTTGTTCGGGCTTTTCAAGGGTTGGCGCCGGAGAGTCGGATTGTTGTGGAATGTCCCTATGCAGCTCCCCTGCGGGAAGATGCTCTGGATGGCATTGACGGCGTTGTTTTCTCGGGCTCAGGCGTGGCTTGGGCAACCGACGCGGACGAAGCCGCGCCACTTCGCGCGTCGATGGCACAAGTGTTTGACACCGGTCGTCCCGTTTGGGGGTCTTGCAACGGACTGCAATTGGCGGCGGTGGTGCTGGGTGGTGCCGTCGGAGCCTCGCCAAACGGCATGGAAGTTGGGCTCGCGAAAGACATCGCGCCGACGGTTGCCGGAAAGCTTCACCCAATGATGGCGGGGCGTGATGACGGGTATTGCGTGCCCTGTGTGCACCGCGATGAGGTTCAGCGCCTGCCAGACGGCGCCGTTCTGTTGGCCGGCAACGCCCATTCACCTGTGCAGGCGATGGCATTTGAAGCTGGCGGAGTGGATTTCTGGGGAGTGCAATACCACCCGGAGATGACTGCGCTGGATGTTGCTGGTTCCACTGGTGGGCGAAGTGTCTTTGGGGACGGAGAAGATCTCACGCCGCATTTGATGGTTGCGGACAACGATCCGGAGGCCGCTCTGCGTCTTGGAGGGCAGGCCGACAGCCTGATTCCGAAGGTGCGAACAAGGGAATTGAGCAACTGGCTCGCGCATGTGCGTGCGCGAGCCAATTGAACTTTTAAGTTTCGATGATCAATTTGCCACTGCAGCGACTGAACCGCCGTCGGTGAGGTCTTCAAGAAACGCACTCAGCAGTTGGGTTTTCCCGGCGTAGCCCGATTTCTTGTAGATCGAGTTGGTCTGCGCTTTGACCGTGCCTTCCTTGGAGTTGCGGATTTCCGCGATTTCCGCTGTGGAACAGCCTTTGAGAATGAGGCGTGTAATGTCGCGTTCCGCAGCGCTGAAAGACCACTGGTTGAAATAGGCCTCCAAAAGGTCCTCAAAGGCTCCGGATGCGCGAGATATTTTGTCTTCAAGCGTTTCCTGATAGCGCTGCATGTTCCGGACTTCGATACCCAGGATCACCACAGCCACAATCAGCAGTCCAACAATCATGAATTCCCAGACGTGCAGCTCGTCCCATTCTTCGACCCACACCCACCCCAGCGCTTCGCCACCGTCTTCGATCAGCATCACAATGGCACACACAAGTGTGGCGACAAATGCCCACTTGAGGCGTTTTTTGTTGATCATGGCTCGGTCCTTTATGTCATCCATTGCGGCGGCATAAACAACAACCCGCCCGGTATGCTCAAGGCTCCTGGGCAGCCCTGCGACGGGTTGTGCTCGATGTGCCACTTTCAGCGCCTACGTGTTCAAAAAACCAGTTTGTAGGACGCTGCCAGCGCCTGGGTTTCGGTCGAAGCGCCAATGGTGCTGATGGCCCCGACGCGCAATGTTCCGCCATTGCCAAAATCAGCTTCATAACCCAAGGCAATCTCGCCAAAGGTTTCTGATTCATAGCCGGGCGTGGAGAAGGTCACGGTATCACCGAATATTGACACATTGACCGCACCGGGCCGATTGCCGTCGCGATGCACAGCCGAAACGGACGCGCGCCAGAAGCCGCTGTTTGTTGGCAATGCAAAACCCGTCCCCAAACGGGCTTCGCCAAAGCTGCTGTTACGCGCGCCAACGGTGGCGTTGGCGAGGCTTCCGGTTTCGGTGTAGGCCTCGCGGTCGTGTTCGCCGTAAATCAATGAAAGCTCAGGCGTAAAGATCATGCCATTCTGCAAATCGTAGTCGCGTCGCATTCCCAAGTGGACGTTCCACAGTGTGCTGTCGTAATTGGAAACTGCGTCCGGCGAGTTGCCGATCTGACGCGAACTGTTGTGATTGAACCCACCAAAGCCAACGCCAAAATGTAGGTCAGCCCAGCCAAAATCCTTGGCGGCCAAGGCGCTCAGCAAATATCCATCCGTTCCGAAGCCGTTGCCATCATAGGTGCCGTCATTCTCCAGAACACTGACCCCAGCACCGAGCCGAAGCCCTGTGTCGGTTTCTCCGGTCAGACCGACTGAAAGGCTGTGCAACCGACTGTCGAGAAGGCCACTGTTTCTGCTGCGGTTGGTGGTAAACACTGCATAGGGGGAGGGACCGGTCCAGACCGGCCGCTCTGCGGACAAGCTGGTCTGATTGCGGCTGACTTCGGGTCGAGATTGCTGCCCATCCAATTGGCGCCCCAGAGTCGCGGTCAGCCCGGCAATGGCAAAGCTCTCGTCCATGTTTGGGGCCAGACCCTGCGCGACATAGGATGCGTAAACAGGCGCATCGCCACCAGTATCCTTTGAGAACCACGCCCCATTTGGAATAGCAACAATAGTTTCAAAAGTTCCATCCGCAGTCGCGGTATCCTCAAAGTAGTAGATCTGGTTGCCGCCCACATGGGTAAGTGTCACGTCGTGCCGCCCGACACCGATCAGGCCATCCAGAGTTGCTGTTGTCTCGATTTCGAGTTGACCCGCACCGTCTTGAAGCATGACTGCATAAGCCTCATCCTCCGCGGCGGACGAAATGTCACCGGTCACGGTGACCGTGCCATTGGCTTGGGAGGCAAAAATACCGTAGGCGCGTGAGTTCGCACCCTGGCCAGTCACGGAAATCGCTCCCGAGTGTATGATCTGGCTACCCGCATCCGCGAGATTTGAGGCAATACCGATGGCGGTCGCGAAGCCGCCGCCGCTGTTGGCGGTGACATTGAGCGCTCCCATATTTTCAACGTATCCAGTCGTGCCCAAATCAAAAGCTTCGATCCCCAAAGCAATGGCGCCGATAGCAGACTCGGAGGTCGAACCTGACAGTGCCGAGATATTCCCGTGGTTCAAGACACGGCCGAAGGCTCCCGTAACGCTGATACCAGTTGCGTTCAAAAATCCGTCTGTGTCGAGGGTCGCATTGGAAGTCAGGTTGCCTGTGTTTTCGAAAGATCCGGCGACGCCCACACCGTCAATTGCGACTGCGGCGCTGCCCGCCAAACCTGCATCCACATAGACGCTGACGTTAACCGAGCCTTCGTTCCTCAAGTTTCCGTCCACAGTACCGGCAAACAAGCCGAGAGCTTCACCCATTCCGCTGCCGGTCACTGTCGCGCTTGAGGACAGGGTGCCTGTATTGAGTGCCTGCGCACCGCTCTCGATATCCCACAAGTCCAGAGCAGAAGCATAGGCTCCTAGGCCCACTTCCGGCGGCAAGGGCATTTCGGGAATAACAGCTGAGCTCGTCGCATGCGCTACCGCTGTGACGTCGCCGCTGTTGACGAGTGTACCGCCACTTAGTAGCGCGCCGCTAATTATCCCAAATGCATCAGCATAGCTACCGGTAGACTGGGATGTGATCGCGCCGCTATTTTCCAGATGTCCGCTCATATCATAGACGTCCAGTCCGGAAGCCAAGGCATAGTCTCCAGCTGTCGCTGCTACGGTCATATCCCCGCTATTGGAAAGTACTCCGTTAATGTCGCGCACAGCGATGCCGTAGCTCTCGGCTGTGGCCAGCCCTTCGGATTGAATGTCGAGTGTGCCGCTGTTGGACAACACGCCATCAACATCATCACCGGCAATACCTTCAGCCAAGGCGTCGCCGAAGTCTGCGCGTGCGATCAAAGTGATGTCGCCCGTGTTGGTGAGCATCCCTGTAACGTCATAAAAATCGATAGACCCTGCGCTTGCCAGGTCTTCGGCTGTAGCCATCCCGTACAAGGTTCCGTGATTGATTGCGTCGCCATGGATGTCGCCGAGGTCGAGGCTATCGTTGCCAAGTGACTCAGAGCCCGCCTGACTCGTGTAGCTCAGATCGGCAGTGTTGGTGAACTCGGCGCCTGCTTCGATGGCGCTGGTGTCGATTGCATCCGCGCCGGTGTAGCCGCCGGTCACGTCCAAACTAATCTGACCTGAGTTCACAAATGTACCGGTAATCGTTGACGTTTCGATACCGTCCACGCTTGCGCGTCCTTCCACACCTGCCGCTATGACAGCTGTGATGGTGCCACTGTTTTCCAGATGACCGGACACGTCGCGCACCTCGATGCCGTCATTGGCTTGAGCACGATGCCCGGACGTGACAGTCAACAGAATGTCGCCGGAGTTGACCACTTGCCCACCGATGTGACCGGCTTCGATCCCGTCAGCGCTTGCGTCCAAAGTTCCTTCGGCTGTTAGCGAAATTGTACCGGTGTTCACGATTTCGCCGGAAACATCCTCAGTGTAGATCCCGCGCGCAATCATGTCTTCGCCTTCCGCGTAGACGCTCAGGCTACCTTCGTTGCGGATGGTGCCCGATACGTTTTGAACCTCGACCGCAACCGCGTCGCCGTAGAAGTCAGCGTTTGTAAGCTCTGCGTGAACCGATCCCGAGGTCAGAATAGTGCCAGAGACGTCCTGTTGTACCTCGATGCCGCGAATGTAGCGGAAAACCCCTCCGTCTTGCGCCGCCGTGATCGAGCCCGCGTTGTTGATTGCACCAGACAGGTCGCCTGCGACGACCACGCCTGCATACTCATCCAGAATGCCATTGGCGGCAGATACCGTCCCGTGGTTTGCGAGTGTGCCCGAATAGTCCGGCGCAGTCAGAACCACTGCACCGTCACCTGCGACAGGGTCGACTTGCACGGACCCACCAGACTCGATCGTATGATCGCCTGTATCCGACGTGACAAAGGCCGTTGTTTGGGTCGTTGTTACCGTGTCGGCAGACGCCTGTGGGGCGTTTGCTATCATCGCCCCTGCGATCACCGACGGCGCGATGCTGACAACTGTGCCCCCTGCTTTGGTCAAGCGTCCGCCGCGCGCCGCAAGGCGCACAAAATCATTGCTTCGTTTCATGAGGTGTCCCGTGGTGTTTCCGTTTTTTGAATGTCACCGTCGTCGCGGCGTTGCGCCCCGTTGTGAGCATTCAGAGCCAAAAGAAAAGGGGCATTAACGGATTTATAACCAAAGTTTACATCTGACGTCGCAGCACTTGACCGGAAAGTTGGATGGTTTGTGAAGGCGGGTTCGCGGCATTCCCGACTGTCATTTTTCTAATGCAACTGTGATTGGCATGTGATGGCGGATTCAGGCGATGTCTTGTACCGGACAACAAAGGGACCGGTTTCATGGGTAAGGCAAAGAACAACGGGTGTTTTCAAGTCATAACTCTGACAGTCATTTCAGTGTTGTCGGTGGCTTTCGTTTCGCTGCTTTCGATGCCTTCAGAAGCGCAGACGCGTGAGTTGCCAGACTATGTCGTTGAGCAATTCGGGACACCACCACCGATACCGGACGGCGATTTACCGGCCGAGTTGAGGGCCGCTGTAGAAGCTGCCTTCGTCACGAGCGTTTCGCAAGCACGATGGGAGGCCGAGGAGCAGGCGGCCTTGCAACAGGTTGCGGAGTCCGGTGATCCGCGGCTGGTTTGGCTCATAAGCGATCTGATGCGTTTCATAACCAACGGCCAATTGAACGCCCAACTCGTTGGTGCATCCGAGCGCCTGTTGGATGTTGATTTGGGCGAGCAAGGGCATTGGGGCGGCGTTACGGACCAGCTGATTGCATGGGACATTCCGGCGCCGCCGGACTATCTGAAGACCAAGCGCGCCATTTTTACCGGGATCATTCCCGGATGGGACGACATCTTTGTCGAGGGTGACATCGATTGGCGGCTCGTGTCTTGGGGCGGCGTCCTGATCGACGATCGCGCCTATGACACAACCGACGAAGCGTGTAACTGCATTCCCGCCGCGGATAATCCAGCCGTGACAAAGGCGGAAGAGGCAACTTGGTTGCACGACGATGACATTATTTTTGGGGTCGAAGTGAATGGCGAGTTTCGCGCGTATCCAAGGCGCATCATGGAAGTACGCGAGATGGTCAATGACACGTTGGGTGACAGACAACTTGGAATTCCCTATTGTACGCTTTGCGGTTCTGCCCAGGCCTATTTCACCGACAATATGCCTGCTGGAGTCGACCGGCCCATCCTGAGAACATCAGGGCTTTTGATCCGCTCTAACAAGGTGATGTACGACCTCGTAACCTCTTCGGTCTTCGATACTTTTCGTGGAAACGCCGTTACCGGACCGCTTGCAGAAATCGGAGTGCAACTGGATCAGGCAACCATGGTGACCTCGGACTGGGGAAGTTGGAAAGCCGCGCATCCGGAGACAACCGTTTTGGCGGAGTACCTTGCGCTTGGGCGTGATCCGGATTTCCGAAATGGCCGGGATGCAGACGGACCCATCTTTCCGGTCGGCAACGTCGACCCGCGGTTGCCAGTGCATGAGGACGTGATCGGAGTTCTGACCGAAAGCGGCACTCCAGTCGCATTTCAGCGCAGCGCTGCGTTGCTCGCCCTTCGTGCCGGCGAAGAAATCTCCTACGAGAACGTCAAGCTGATGTTGGACGCCGGCGGTATCCGTGCAGCAGGCACAGACGGTTCTGATCTTGGATCACATGAAGCTTTCTGGTTCGCCTGGTCGCAGTTCCATCCGGAAACAGTTCTGTGGCCCGAGTTAAACTGAGGCTTCGGTTTTAGGACCCTGACGGCTGTCGGTCGTCAGATTGTGATTCCACCGTCCGAGTGGATAGTCTGACCTGTGAACAGCGAAGCCTCGTCTGAAGCGAGGAAAGCCACGGCGGCGGCGACTTCGTCTGCCGTGCCCAATCGACCCGACGGCTGGCGGCGGTTGAAGAACTCCCATGCTTTTTCTTCGCTACCGAACTCTTGGGAAAGCTCCGCTATGCGGGTTCTGAAGCTCGGCGTGTCCACCGTTCCCGGGCACACTGCGTTGCAGCGGATGCCTTCGGCGACGTAGTCAGCGGCGACGGCCTTCGTCAGGCCGATCACCCCCCCTTTTGCCGCGCAATAAGCTACACGCTTGGGAAAACCTTTTAGCGAACTGGCGACGGAAGCGATCGTGATAATGCTGCCGCCATTGGAGCGCATTTTGGGTACGCCCGCGGCAAGCACGTTGTAGGCGCTGTCGAGAGTTATGGACTGGGAACGCCGCCAGTCGTCCGGGCTGCATTCCTCAATCGTCCCTTGATGCACATAGCCGACCGCGTGCACGAGGATGTCGACGCGGTCAAAGCGCATGAAGTAGTCCTGAACAGCCACAAAATCAGTCGCGTCCAGCACCGAGGTTTCCATGCCCGAAAGTTCTTTGAGCGAGGCGCCGTTCAAATCTGATGCGTGCACAAACGCGCCCTCGGACTTGAGCCGTTCGGCCACGGCGCGACCGATCCCCTGCGCGGCAGCCGTTACCACGGCGATTTTTCCTTCAAGGCGGTTACATGACATTCCGGCACCTCTCCAAATTGCGGTTTTTGGGCGACTGACTGACCCGGCTGTCAGTGATTGTCGCGCGGATGGGCGGTTTGCGCCACGTTTTTGTATTTGACTGCAGGCTTCAACGTCATGCCTTGGGCAAATTGCTCCACGTGGCTGCGTTGGATTTCCTGCCAAGGGGTCTGACTTGGCGGCGTTGGGAACCCGCCTGATTTCGCCAGGCAAGATCGGCGGTCCGCAATTTCGGCTGCATCAATCAACACGTTCACGCGGGCGTTGCGCAGATCGATGCGGATCAGGTCACCTGTTTGCAGAATAGCTAGGTTGCCTCCAGCCGCGGCTTCCGGACTGGCGTTCAGTATCGAGGGGCTGCCAGAGGTGCCGGATTGGCGACCATCGCCAAGCGTGGGCAACTCGGTAATGCCGCGTTTGATCAGAGCCGCCGGCGGTTGCATGTTCACCACCTCGGCGCCGCCGGGATAGCCCAGAGGGCCCGCACCGCGAATGACCAGAATGCAGTTCTCGTCAATGGCCAGAGCATCATCGTCGATGCGCGCATGATAGTCCTCCGGGCCGTCAAAGACGATCGCCCGGGCCTCAAATGCTTCGGGGTCACTGGCATTTGAAAGATATCGCTTTCGGAATTCGGCGCTGATTACCGAGGTTTTCATAATCGCGCTGTCGAAAAGATTTCCGGACAGGTTTAGGAAGCCTGCGGCGGGCTTCAACGGGGCATCGAAGTCTCGGATCACATTTGTGTCGGATATCCCGCGGTCCGCATAAAGCTCCCCAACCGATTCACCTGTCACCGTTATGGCGTTCGGATCGGGCAAGCTGCTGTTTGCGAGAAGTTGGTTCATAATTGCCGGAACGCCACCTGCACGGTGGAAGTCTTCCGCCAAATAGTCCCCTGCGGGTTGAACGTTTGCCAGAAGCGGGATCTCGTGCCCGATGCGTTGCCAGTCGTCATTGGTCAACTCGATTCCGACATGTTTTGCCACGGCGTTCAGGTGAATTGGGGCATTTGTGCTGCCCCCGATCGCTGAGTTGAGCGCGATGGCGTTTTCAAAAGCGCCCTTGGTCATGACATCGGTGGGTTTCAGATCGGCCCAGACCAATTCGACGATACGTCGCCCGGTTTCATAAGCCACTTGCCCGCGTTCGCGATACGGCGCCGGAATGGAGGCCGCGCCCGGAAGCTGCATGCCCAGTGCTTCGGCGAGGCTATTCATGGTGCTGGCTGTACCCATCGTGTTGCAAAATCCCACAGACGGGATGGACGCGGTGGAAGCCTCCATAAATTGGGGGTAGTCGATTTCGCCAGCGGCCAGCCGCTTTCGCGCTTCCCAAATCGTTGCGCCGGTTCCCGCCCGCTTGCCATTGTGCCAGCCGTTCAGCATGGGTCCGACGGATAGAGCAATTGCGGGGATGTTGACAGTGGCAGCGCCCATTAGAAGGGCCGGGGTCGTCTTGTCGCAGCCGATCGTCAGCACGACTCCGTCCAGAGGATACCCGAACAGGCTTTCAACAAGGCTCAGATAGCTGAGATTACGATCAAGCGCTGCGGTGGGGCGTTTGCCGTTTTCCTGAATTGGATGCACCGGAAATTCGATGCAAACGCCGCCTGCGGCCTCGATGCCCGAACGCACCCGTTTTGCGAGTTCAATGTGATGCCGGTTGCAAGGCGCCAGATCGCTGCCTGTTTGGGCGATACCAATGATCGGTTTGCCCGATTGTAGTTCGTCCAGCGTCAGACCGTAGTTCAGGTAGTGACCGACATAGATTGCTGTCAGGTCCGGGTTGTCCGGGTTGTCGAACCAGCTTTGAGAACGGAGTTTCATTGGTTTCTCACAGACGCAATTCGGTGGTGGGATCGAACAGGCAGACTTTGCTCATGTTGATGGCCAGCTCGACGGCTTCACCTTCCAGCGGGGCGTCGTCAGGCTCTACGCTGGCGACCACTTCCTGGCCCGCTACAGAAGTCATAAGGATCGTTTCAGACCCCGTCGGCTCAACCATATCCACCAAGACCCTGAGGCGGGCGGAGGCGTCTCCGCGATGGGCGTGGACCGGATTGAAGTGCTCTGGGCGAACGCCGAAGATGACTGCCATCCCTGGTTTCAGAACTTCGAATTTGCCTTGGGGGAGTGGCAGCGTATTGCCGTCTCCACCGTCAATTGTGATGCCGAGACCGCCGTTGTGGCTGACCACTTTGGCATCAAGAAAATTCATCGTGGGAGACCCCATGAAGCCGGCGACGAATTTGTTGCGAGGGCGTTCGTAGATTTCCTTTGGCGTGTCGTACTGCTGAAGGACTCCCTTGAACATCACGGCGATGCGGCTCGCGAGGGTCATCGCCTCCACCTGGTCATGCGTCACGTAGACTGTGGTCTTGCCAACGCGTTGATGCAGCTTTTTGATTTCGGACCGCATCTCGATGCGTAGCTTGGCATCCAGGTTGGACAGTGGTTCGTCAAACAGGAATAGTTTGGGGTCGCGGACAAGGGCGCGCCCCATGGCAACGCGCTGCCGTTGGCCGCCAGAAAGCTGACTGGGTTTGCGATTTAGAAGCGGACCGATCTGTAAAAGATCAGCAACGCGCTCGACCGTTTCTTTCTGTTCGGATTTCGGGACATTTCTGCATTCCATGCCGAAGGTCATATTTTCTCGAACGGTCATGGTCGGATAGAGCGCATAAGACTGGAACACCATTGCAATATCGCGGTCCTTAGGGGCGTCGTTATTGACAACTCGTTCGTCAATGCGGACCTCGCCTGAGGTGACGCTTTCCAGCCCTGCAATGATGCTCAATAGCGTGGATTTCCCGCAGCCGGACGGGCCGACCAGCGCGATGAATTCACCGCTTTCAGCCTCGAGGTTGATGTCGGTCAGGACTTCGACGTTGCCGTAGCTTTTGCGGAGGTCTTTGATAGTGAGTGACGACATGTTTCGTTCCTATTTTACCGCGCCTTGGGTCAAACCGCGCACGAAGTATTTTCCACCCGCTACATAGATCAGAAGCGGCGGGATGGCGGCCATGATCACGGCGGCGGCTTCCACGTTGTAATGCCGTTCGCCTGTGCCGCTGCCCGAGAATGCAACGATGGCCGATGTGATGGGTTGGTTGCTGCCGGATGTAAAAACCGTGCCGAACAGGAATTCGTTCCAGATGCCGGTAAATTGCCAGATGACTGTGACAATCACGATAGGTGGGGACAGCGGAAGGATGATCCGGCGGAAGATCCGCCAAAAGCCTGCGCCGTCTATCCGGGCCGCCTTGATGAGGTCATCGGGGATTGAAACAAAGTAGTTGCGGCAAAACAGCGTCGTGAAGGAGATGCCTTGCACGGTGTGCACAAAAACCAGCCCGGCGATAGTGTTGGAAAGTCCAAGTTTGCCCAGCACAAAAGCCCATGGAAGCAGGGTCATCTGTTGGGGCATGAACACGCCCAGAGTGATGAGGCCAAAGATTAACCCGTCGTATTTGAAACGCCATTTGGACAGGATGTAGCCGTTCAGAAGGCCGAACATGGTGGAGAGAACGGTCGCGGGTATCGTCATCATCAACGAGTTTTTGTAAAAACGGGACACGCCCTCGCAGGTGCCGCCGATACAAAAGCTACCCCACGCCTCGGCCCAGTATTTCAGGGACATCGTGTCCGCCGATGGGAGTGAAATGAAGCCGGTCCGGACGATGTCCTCGAGCGGGCGCAGGGTATTCAGTAAGATGATCAGAAGCGGCGCGATATAGATCAGGGCAAACACGCCGAGCGCGCCATAGACGATGCCTTTTGACGTGATGCGACGACGTGTGCCGCCTGTGGCAAGCGGGTCGAATTCCTGATGTGTGGCGGCGTTACCCATGATGAGCGCCCTCCTTGCGTTTTTGCCAGACGGTCCAGACGCCATAGGGAACAAGGACCATTGCGAGTGCGACAAGGATCATGACGGCTGCAGCTGCACCTTGAGCAATCTGCCCCCGCTGGAACATCAGATCATAGACGACAATTGCGGGAACCGTGGTGGCGACGCCCGGACCGCCTTGGGTCAGAGCGACCACGAGGTCGTAGGTTTTGATAGCGAATTGCAGCAGCACGACCGTAACCGCGATGAAAATCGGCCAGATCGTGGGCAACACCACTTTGCGGTAGATCCGCGGCATGGAAGCGCCGTCGATCTGTGCAGCCTTCACCAAGTCGCCGTCAACGGAGCGCAGGCCAGCCAGAATGAGTGCCATGGCGAAACCGGACGCATGCCAAATTCCGGTGATAACGACGACGTAGAGAGCCAGGTCTCGGTCTGTGATCCAGTCGAATTTTGCCGACAGCCAGCCAAGATCGTGAAGTGCAAGTTCAACACCTGTGTTCGGATGGAAGATCCAGCGCCAAACCGTGCCGGTTACGATGAATGAAATCGCGAGAGGATATAGGTAGATCGTGCGCCAGACAGATTCAAACTTGACCCGCTGGTCGATAAGCACTGCAAGCAACGTACCGATCAAAAGCGTTCCGAGCACGTAGAGTGTGCCAAAGATAAACAGGTTCTGATAGGCCACCGTCCAGCGTTTGCTGCCCCACAATTTGGCGTAGTGCTCAAACCCGTGAAAGGTGGGGTCGGGTAGTAGCGTGGAATTGGACAGGGAAATCCAGAATGTCCAAAGCGAAAACCCGACGACGTAGACAAATGCCACAAAGATCGTGGGGATAAGGACCATCTGGGGCGTCAGATCAGACAGCCTGCGGGTCCAACCCTGTTTTGACGATGTATCCGAAGGGGAAGGCACGGCGTTACCTCTTGCCTGCTGGCGTTGAAATGCGCCCCGACCCGCGTTTGCAGGTCGGGACAGCACGGAGGTTACATTTGCAGCTCGACTGCGTCAGCAAGTTGGTTTGCGGCCTCTTCAGCAGAGATGCTGTCATCGGCCACGAACTCTGTGATTACTTCCATCATGGCGCCGCGGTACTTCTGTAGAACAGTCATGTTGTGGGCCATGGACCGCACAAGAGTTCCCTCTGACACGGACGCTTTCAGGTCTTCCAGACCTTGTTGCTGACATTTGGTGAACCCGCCTACCGACAGGTCCACATCAGTTCGCGCAGGGATAGAGCCCTTGGCGACATTGAATGTCGACTGAAAGTCCGGAGACATGATGATCTCTGCCAACAACTTCTGGCCTTCAACATAGTCCGCGTCTTTTTGCTTAAAGAACACGACGGAGTCCGAGTTCAGGATAAAGCCGTTGCCGCCCCAATCAACGGGCGTCTGGGTGCAATAGTAATCTTTGTCTTCGGAGAAGCCTGCGAGGTTTGCGGAGGCCACCGTCCAGTCACCCATCAGGAAGAAGGCAGCTTCGCCGGTCATCGTCATGGTCATCGACTGTTCCCAGGAGCGCCCATTTATCCCGTCATCCATATAGCCAACCATTTTGCGCAATTGCGCAAAGGCCGCGATCATGCCGTCCGAGCGAAGTGCATCCAAGTCAGCTTCCTGAAAGGCCTTGCGGTAAAGCTCCTGATCCATGCCGTAGACGACACTGTCAAAAGTGGTTGTGTCAGACCAATCCGCGGCGCCGTGGGCGATACAGATTTTGCCAGCTGCCTGAATTTTGTCGCATGCCGCGTTGAACTCGTCCCAGGTTTTCGGAACATCGATGCCAAGTTCGTCGAGGATGGTGCGCGACGAATAGAGCCAGTTGACGCGGTGGATGTTCATCGGAGCCGCAACCCAGCTACCGGTGGGTTTCATCACGGTAAGCAGTTCGGGGGCAACGACGTCGTCCCAGCCCTGTGCTGCCGCGGTTTCATCCAGATTTGCGGTTGCGCCTGTGGCGTTCCACTCTGCAATTTCGGGGCCTTTCAATTGAACCGCGGCAGGCGCGTTTCCTGCAACGACGTCTGAGCGCAGTTTGGCCAGTGTGTTTGAAGTGTGACCGGAGATTGCCGTTTGCTCCCAAGTGCCACCGGCGGCTTCGAACATCTCGCCCAGCTTAGCTATCGCCGCCGCTTCAGAGCCCTGAGCCCACTGGTGCATCATGTTTGTTTTAGGCTCGGCATGCGCCGCGAACGCGCCAAGGCCGGCGATTGAGGCTGCAACGCATGTCGAGCGCAGCGCGGTCTTAAGTGTGATGGTCATGAATTTCTCCTCCCGTTTCGATGTCTGGTCGCAAAGGCAGTGAGGCTCCTCTTCCTCTCCAGTGCGCCGGTTGTCCCGACAGGATCGGCCTGAGGCGAATCCCATCTTGAATGACGCTAAGTAGGATTTGTGGTATTTTCAAGTAGTATTTAAGAATTGACAAGTGGGATTTGAAATGTGAGCTTTGCGAGAATGGGTTGGCCGACTGCTGAGGCTGACTTGTCCACAGGAGGCCAGAGTGATTACGACCAAACACGCGGGTGCGAATTACCCTAGCCTGATGGATCGGGCGGTTCTGGTTACCGGAGGCGGCAGCGGTATCGGAGCCAGTATCGTCGCGCGGCTGAGCGCCTGTGGTGCCAAAGTCGGCTTTGTGGACATTGACGAAAATGCCGGTTGTGGCTTGGTCAAGGCGCTGTCCCAACAAGGTGTCCGACATACGCCTGTATTTGGTCGCTGCGACATCACTGACATCGATGCTTTCAAAAGTGCGATAGCAGATATTGTTGACGAAACGGGTCCGTTTACCGGACTTGTGAACAACGCGGCGAATGACACCCGGCATGAAATCTCGGAAGTTACGCCGGAGAGTTGGCGCAAGGCCTTGAGCGTAAACCTGGACCACCAGTTTTTCGCTGCGCAAGCCGTCGCACAGGGGATGAAGACCGCGGGCGGAGGCAGTATTGTAAATATGGGGTCGATGAGCTGGCGAGTCGGGATCGATCGCTTGTCGGCTTATGTCTCTGCCAAATCCGCGATTGAGGGGTTGACCAATGGATTGGCTCGCGAACTCGGGCCAAGCCGGATTCGCGTGAACTGTATTACGCCTGGGTTCGTAAAAACGGAGCGGCAAGTGCAGCTGTGGCTGACGCCCGAACTTGAAGCCCAGGTATTCGAAAGTCAGTGCCTTCCGGATTTCATTGAGGCTGAAGACGTGGCCAATTTGGCGGCTTTCCTGCTGGCTGACGACTCCCGTATGTGTACATCGGGCGTCTTTCCGGTGAACGGTGGATGGATTTGACGACAAGGGCGCTGGCATTCGTTTTTGGCGGCCTAGAGAGTTGCCTCTCGACCCAGAGTTTATTTTGGAGCATGTAACGATTTGACTATGACAGACCCCGCGCACCCCAAGCAGAAACCCAATATTACCCAACAGATCGTTGAGACGCTGGGTCGTCGGATTGTGTCTGGCCAGATGGTGCCGGTAGAGTCGGTATTGTTTGAGCAAGATTTGATCGATGAGTTCGGCGCAAGCCGCAATGCGGTTCGCGAGGCCGTCAAGACGCTGGCCGGCAAAAACCTTGTTGTGTCCGCGCGCAAGAAAGGCACCAGCGTTCGGCCGCCTGAAGACTGGAGTTTGTTGGATCCGCAAGTAATCGATTGGATGATTGCGGAGACATCGACCAATGAAGGGCTGATTCAGGCGCTGTCCGAGCTGCGTCAGATCATCGAACCCGAAGCGGCCGCTCTTGCCGCGAAGCGGGCAAGTTCGACACAGATATTGCGCCTGTTTGAGTGTTACGAACAGATGGTGGCCAACACCCACGATGCGGCACTTTCCGTGCATTGGGATACTGAGTTCCACAAGGTGCTGTTGGCGGCATCCGGAAATCCGCTTCTGCGGTCGCTTGCTCAGGCGATCGAGCGGTTGCTGCTGAGTAACTTCAGCCTGTTTACGCACGCAAACGAAGGCTTCATCCGCAATATTCCCGATCATCTGTGGATTGCCGAGGCGATCCGCGATCGCGACCCTGCTTTGGCTCGGCAGCGCACGCAGGCGTTGTTGAGTAAAAACGAGAGCGACATAGACGAGTTGAAGCGCGCTATGGATGACGTGGATCTGCCGGAAGTTTGACCGCATCAGGTGAAAACCCCCGGCGTTGATATTCGCCGGGGCATTGTCTTTAGTAAGTTGCGCGTCCACCGGAGAGATCAAACACTGCACCGGTGGAGTACGAACATTCTTCCGAGCACATCCAGCCGACCATGGCGGCGATTTCTTCGACAGTGCCCATGCGGCCCATTGGAATTTTGGACAACATGTAGCCGATTTGCTCTTCGGTCACATCCGCCAGCATCTCGGTCTTGATCACAGCCGGACAGATGACGTTAACGCGGATGCCGGTGGTCGCGAGTTCCTTGCCGAGGCTTTTGGTGAGGCCAATGACACCCGCCTTGGACACGGAGTAGGCCGAAGCATTCGGGTTTCCATCTTTGCCCGCCATGGAGGCAATGTTGACGACGCGACCATAGTCATTGCTTTGCATGTAGGGCACAACGGCGCGGCAGGTGTGAAAGATGCCGTTCAGGTTCACGTCCATTACCGCGTTCCAGGTGTCGAGTGGGTATTCGGTCAATGGTGTATTGATCCCCGCAATCCCCGCCGCGTTCACAAGGATATCTATGCCGCCAAGTGCCTCGGCCGTGGCTGCGGCGCCCTTCTCGACGCTGTCGTAGTCCGCAACATTCACAGTCTGCGCATCGACAGTGCCCTTGGTTGCAAGCGCAGATTTTGCCGTGTGCAACGTGTCAGCAGAAATATCCCACAGGGAGACTGACGCGCCGCTGTCCAGAAAGCGCTGGGCAAAGGCAAATCCCATGCCGCGCGCGCCTCCTGTTATCACAGCACGTTTTCCGGTCAGATCCAGAGTGTTCATTGCTTGGCCCTCACAGATCGACAACGGTCTGGGTTTGCGTGCCAAGCCCGTCAATACCAAGAGTGACCTTGTCGCCCTGCTTCAGCCAGACTTGGGGCGACATTCCCGCGCCAACACCGGGAGGCGTCCCGGTGCAGATCAGATCGCCGGGTTCCAGTCTGGTAAATTCGGACATGTATGAGACGATGGTTTCGACGTCGAAAATCATCGTGCCGGTGTTGCCGGTCTGCATACGTTCGCCGTTCACGTCCAGCCACATTCCGAGATTGTTGACGTCTCCTATCTCGTCGGGTGTCACCAACACCGGGCCAGTGGGGCAGAAATTGGGAAAGCTCTTGCCCTTAACCCACTGGCCAGAGCGTTCCAATTGCCACGCGCGTTCGGAAATGTCGTTTACCAAAACAAATCCCGCAATGTGATCCATCGCGTCCGCCTTGTCGATGTTCAGAGCCGGTTTGCCGATCACGATGCCCAACTCGACTTCCCAGTCGAGTTTGGTCATCTTCGGGCTGTAAAGGATGTCGTCGTTGGGCCCGCAGTAGGTGCCGGTAGCTTTGTTGAACAGGATCGGCTCTTCGGGGATGTCCATGCCCGCTTCAGCGGCGTGGTCGGAATAGTTCAGTCCAACACACCAGATGTTGAATGGTTGCGCCACCGGCGGCGCCAGTCGTTTGCCCTTTACGTCTGCAACCGGCAGGGAGGCCGTGTCCACGGCGCGTACTTTGTCCAGCGCACCATCGGCGAGCGTTCTGGGATTGAAGTCGGCAACAACGGATGACACATCTCGTGCGACACCATCGGCATCAATCACGCAGGGGATTTTGGAACCGTAACGGTCGCCATAACGCATAATTTTCATGATTTTTCCTTTTGAGTATTGCCCCACCAGGTGTTTGCAAGAGGTGCGCCGCCGACAAAGCTCTGCTCCCCTAGAACATCCTGAATTCGTAGGCATTCGTTCCATTTCACCATGCGCTCGGACCGGGTGAACGAGCCCACCTTGAGTTGTCCGCCTCCAAGCCCAGTTGACAGGTGGCTGATCGAGGTGTCTTCGGTTTCTCCCGAGCGGGCTGAAACGACTGCTCCCCATCCCTGCGCGGTTGCGGCTTTGAAGGTGTCAATGCTTTCGCTTACAGTTCCGGCTTGGTTGACCTTGACCAGCACGGCGTTGCATGCGCCGACATGCGCTGCCTCTTTGACAAGGTCAGCGTTGGTGACGAGATAATCATCGCCGATGATCTGGACCTGTTCCCCAAATCGGCGGGTAAATTCGACCATGCCTTGTACATCATCTTCGCCAACCGGATCTTCGATTGAGGCGATGGGGTAGGCATCCAGCCATCCGCCCAACATGTCAATCAAAGCCGCGCTATCCATGCTACGGTCGTCCAACGCGAGGCGGTAGGTGCCGTTTTTTCCGAATTCGGACGCTGCTATATCGAGTGAGATCACCACCCGTTCTCCAGGCTTTTCGCCAGCTTTTTCAATGGCCGCGACCAGAGTTTCCAGTGCCTCTTCGTTGCTGTCAAACATCGGCCACCATCCGCCTTCATCTGCGACGCCAGCGAGTTTGCCTTTGCGTGCCATGATGTCGCCTGCCGCGAAGTAGACTTCGTTGGTTATTTCCATGACCTCGTTAAATGTGGAGGCGCCCGGAACCATGATCATGAAATCCTGGATGTCGACACGGCGCCCGGCGTGTGCACCGCCGCCGAATATCTGGATCTCGGGCAATGGTAGCGAAGGCTTGGTGCTGTAGTGGTCTGAAACATGCTGCCATAGAGGTTTTTGCACGTCAGAGGCCGCCGCGTGCAATACAGCGAGTGACGTGGCCACAGTGGCGTTTCCTCCCAGTGTTTCTTTGAGAGGAGAAGGGTCGAGCGCAAGCATGGCAGCATCTGCCCCTGCCTGATCCGAAACATCGCGGCCAACAAGTGCTTTGGCTATTGGGCCATTCACGCTTTGCAGTGCCTGAGAAACATCTTTGCCACGCAGAGCATTGCCGCCATCGCGTAAATCGATTGCCTCGCGGGTGCCGCGTGAAGCTCCTGCCGGCGCAATGGCGCGACCAAACGCGCCGTTGTTCAGGATCACGTCGACCTCGACCGTTGGGTGGCCGCGTGAATCCCATACCCGACGGCCTTTTACAGATGAAATGATGCTCACGCGTTGTTTTCCTTTAGCATTTGAGACAGCCGCCAGGTGAATCGGTCCAGTGTGTCAGACGGCTTGGTGATGAGTTCAATTGCGATCTGACGCACAAGATCCTGCTCCGGAACCGTGAGGTATTCGACAGGGGATTTCCCATCCACGCGAGCCAGCATGAGGGCAGGCAAAAGATGGCAAATGCGGCTCTCGAGCGTATTCTGGGTTTCCCAGGTCACATGCGGGCGATAGGCCGCCCAGAACGCAGCAACCTCATCAAGCAGGGATGACCGCATATCCGGAAGGTGGATTGCCTTCAGAACAAGGTGGTTTAGGCAGAATGACGGATCAAACGAAGCATCGCCCATAGTGGCGCATTCTGCGTCGAGCAGAACAGGGCCTGATGCGCGAAAAACTATGTTCTTTGGGCTGACATCGCCATGCACCAAAACATGGTTGCTGTCGTAAAGCATGTCCGCGAGGGAATTGAGATGCGCCGCAATGTTGGTGTGTTTTCCTGCTGTGAAAGATAGGTAGGGTTCGATGCGCAATGCCCGGAAATCATCGATGTTTTGGAAGGCGGCGGCGTCAAATCCCAGCATCGCGGAAGCAGAATGAATTCGGCCTAACAAGTCCCCGACCAGCCTAGCTTCCTCTTGCGTAGGAATCTGAGATAGAAGTGCATCCTTCCAAAGGAAAACGTCGTCTCCAGTCAGGAATTCCATGGCAAATCCATGGTCCTGTTCCGAGCGTCCAAAGAGGCGTACTGCTGAATTTGGGCTGACGTCGGCGGCAACTTGGAGCCAGGCGTATTCTGCTGCGTTCCGATGAACAGGTGCGCGCCAATCTTCGGCCACCTTGAGTTTGGCCAGAGCAAACTTCACAACAAAGCTGCGACCATTTACGTCCACTTTTGCGATGTCTGAAGCCACGCCGCCTGTTAAGGCGGTGACCTTTGAGATGTCCTGTCGGTCCGCCAGGTTCAGGTCTTCCATCAACATCGCGCAGCGGGCGTGCAGATCGTCCATGTGAGATGGTCCTCCTTGCCATGTTCACGTGAACATGAATAGATTATCTCGACAAACTGTCAAGACTCGATCCGCGGGAAATGATAGACCATCGCAAAAAGAAAGAGACTCATTGGCCGAGCGTGTGACCATAAAATCTATTGCCAAGGACCTTGGTATTTCGCACATGACTGTGTCCCGAGCGCTGTCCAATCATCCCAACGTTTTGAAAGAAACAAGGGAGATGGTGCAGAAGCGTGCTCGTGAAATGGGCTACGTAAAAAGCGCCGCGGCCAAAGCAATGCGGGGAGATGGTACGCGCATTGTCGGATTGCTGCTCCCTAATATTGTAAACGAGTTTTACGCCCGGTTTGCCAATACGTTGGCGCTGGCCTGTGAGGCAGAGTCGCTTCAATTGATCATTCACCTCACCGGCGATGATATTCATGCCGAAGCAAAAGCGATCGAACGTCTTCAGGAAATTCAGGCGCAAGGCGTGGTCATGGTGCCAGCGCCTGGCGATCGCCCATATTCCTTTGCTCGCCTTAAGGAGATGCGCGTCATTCAACTCATTCGACAGGCAGATTTAGGAGAGCCAGTCGATGCCATTTTGGTCGATGACTCTGCCGCCATTACAGCTGCGGTTAGGCATCTGGCCAATTTGGGGCACAAGCAAATCGCATATATCGGGGCCGACAAAGAGCTGTCCTCCGGGCGCTCGCGGTTGACGGCTTTCAAGGTTGGATTGGTGGAGGCAGGACTTGATGCAAGCGCCGAGCTTGTCCGAACAGCGCCCCCATCGGCGGAGATGGGGCAGCGGCAAATGGAGGCGCTGCTTGAGGTCGGCAAAGCGTCGGCAGTCGTCTGTGGCGGCGTGGAAATTTCAAACGGTGCCCTGCAAGCGATCTTGAGCGGCGGACACAAGGTAGACAATCCGGTTGCTTTTGTTGGCTACGGGGATGCGTTGCTCTACGCGTGGATCGGAAAGGGCGTCACAACAATCGACCTGCCGGTAGAAGCTTTGGCGTCAGAGGCTGCGGCGCTTCTGTCGGAGAAAAGAGACATCCATTCCTCTCGGACCGTTGCTTTTCCAGCTACGTTGGTTTGCCGCTGACTTGAACGGTAGCGCGAAATAATGACGATTGATGCCTAGGCAGGCACTGTTTCACTGGCAAGCTTCTTCCCCAAGGCCGTCATTTTTTTGATGCGGTTTTCCTTGTCCGGGTCGATGATGCCGCGCACTTTCTTTGCGACCATTCCGGCCATCAATTTACCCATCAGCTTCGGTGACTTTGGTTTTGTATAGCGGAGCTTGACCATGGTGCCGTCACCCATTTCATTGAGTTCAACGGTTTCGAGCATCGACAAGCCCATTGGCATATTGAAGCGCCCGGTAACGTATTCGCCGGGGTTCCAGTCGAGGATCTCGAACGGGAATAGGTCGTCTCCATGATAGCAATGATATGTCGTACCCGGCTCAATCTTACCTTTGTTAGCGTTCAGAATGTCGACTTTGTCGGCTCCGATCCATTCGGCTCGTAGGTCAGGGCGAGTGGCGATCATGAAAGCGATTTCGGGGCTAACCGGTAGCGGGATCAGCCATTCTTCAATCAACAGGTCGTCGTTGTTGGTGACGAATGTGCGCTCGGTGTGACGTCGGCGCTGCCATGCACTGCGCATGTCACGCACCACGTATTCGATTTCACCAATGTGCTCGATTTCTTCTGAGTGAAACTCGCTTTCGTCGAAATAATCTTTCATGCCCATAGATCGCAGCGCATCACAGGAAATCAGCGTGTAGGCATTCATGCCAGTGCGTTCCTTGACGGAATTTTTCAAAAGGCGAAACGCGGTGATCACGTCCTGACCGGCAAGCTCTTTGCGATCGCCGGTTTCCTGAATTACGCATTCGCCATGATGTACTACGATCTTGAGCTCGAGATCTTCGATGTGTGCGCAGGCATCGCAGGGGCAGGTAGTATTGAGCATCATTTTCTCTTTTGCGCGTGCAAACACACAGTAGAGTTGTTCTGCAAAGTCGAGGATGAACTGCTTTGTCATCACGTCGCTTTCGAACGCATAAGCAAAGACCGCGTCGCCCTGAAGGCCGGAAACCTCGAGCGGCGAGCGGATCGCGGGCACAAGATTTCCGAACAGCGATTCAAGGATGCCCTTTGCGTGTTCGATCGGCGTCTGAGACATGAATTTTGTGTATCCGGAAATATCGGCAATCACGAAGTAGGCGGTTTTTACACCGTTATCCTTGGCGGCCATGGCAATTCTCCCCTTCATCCCTAGCTTACTATGCGTCAAGTTGCGGAATTCGCAAAACACGCATTGAACCGGGTAGATAGATGACAACGGGAAGAATGCGCTCTTTCCCCCTTGGCGCTAATCCGCTATTGCCCTCACTGACCCTTTTTTGACTGGCGGAACGGCGCGATGAAATTCACTCTTTCCTGGCTGAAAGACCACCTGGACACCACTGCAAGCGTTGACGAAATTTGTGAGGCACTGACTGACCTTGGCCTTGAGGTTGAGGATGTCGTGAACCCTGCAGATCGTCTCGCGGACTTTACTCTGGGTAAGGTGACCAAGGCGGAAAAACATCCCGACGCAGACAAGCTGCGAGTTTGTCAGGTGGCAACCGATGAAGGCGAGAAGCAGATTATTTGCGGTGCGCCGAACGCCCGTGAAGGCATCACCGTCGTGGTTTGCAAGCCAGGTATGTACATTCCGGGGCTC
This sequence comes from Shimia isoporae, assembly GCF_004346865.1. Taxonomy (NCBI): domain Bacteria; kingdom Pseudomonadati; phylum Pseudomonadota; class Alphaproteobacteria; order Rhodobacterales; family Roseobacteraceae; genus Shimia; species Shimia isoporae. The sequence continues at coordinate 257,062 of NZ_SMGR01000003.1, read as the reverse complement.
GATCTGACGATTAAGGTCGGCAATATCCGCGGCGTCGAAAGCCACGGCATGATGGCCTCCGAGAAAGAGCTTGAACTGTCAGACGAGCATGACGGCATCATCGAGCTTCCTTCTGGCGAAGTCGGTGACAGGTTCGTGGATTGGCTGGCAGAAAATGACCCGGCCAAAGTGGATACGATGATCGAGATTGCGATCACGCCGAACCGGCCCGACGCATTGGGTGTGCGGGGCATTGCGCTTGACTTGGCAGCGCGCGGGCTGGGAAAGATGAAGCCTGCCAAAACGGCTTCGATCGACGGTAAGTTTGAAAGCTCTATTACCGTAACGATTGACGAGGATGCAGCTAGTGACGGGTGTGAGGTTTTTGCCGGACGCCTTATCAAGGGTGTCAAAAACGGCCCGTCTCCGCAGTGGCTTCAAGACCGCCTGACCGCCATTGGATTGCGTCCGATTTCTGCGCTGGTGGATATTACCAACTTCTTCACCTTTGACCGCAACCGTCCGCTACACGTGTTTGATGCAGACAAGGTCAAAGGTAACCTGCGCATCCATCGCGCGAAAGGTGGCGAGACGCTCGTTGGTCTGGACGAGAAAGAGTACTCTTTCTCCGAAGGAATGGTTATCATCAGTGACGATGAAGGTGTCGAGTCCATCGGTGGCATTATGGGTGGTCTGGCGACGGGATGTACTGCGGAAACAACAAACGTTTTCCTTGAAGCAGCCGTTTGGGATCACATTCAGATTGCCTACACAGGGCGGGGTCTGAAGATCAACTCGGACGCTCGCTATCGCAACGAGCGTGGCATTGATCCGGCTTACAACATGCAGGCTATGGATGATGCGACGCAGATGATTATAGATCTGTGCGGTGGCGAGGCTTCCGATATCGTGACTGCTGGCACTGTTCCGGATGTATCGCGGGCCTACAAGCTGGACACCGATCGTGTCCAGTCTCTCGTAGGAATGGAAATCCCTGCTGAGACGCAACGGGAAACGTTGACGGCGCTCGGCTTTGTGATCGATGGCGACATGGCACAGGTTCCAAGTTGGCGTCCAGATGTGCGTGGCGAGGCGGATTTGGTGGAAGAAGTGGCCCGTGTTGCGTCTTTGACCAAACTGGAAGGCAAGCCGATGCCGCGTAGCTCTGCGGGTGTTCCGGCACAAATCCTGTCGCCGATGCAAAAACGCGAACAGATCGCGCGCCGCACCACTGCTTCTCTCGGTTACAACGAGTGTGTGACCTATAGCTTTATCGATAAGGCGGCGGCAGAATTGTTCGGCGGTGGCAGTGACGCCACTATGCTGGAAAACCCGATTTCCAGCGAGATGAGCCATATGCGCCCTGACCTGTTGCCGGGTTTGCTGCAGGCAGCAGCGCGCAATCAGGCGCGCGGATATATGGATATGGCGTTGTTTGAATGTGGCGCGGCCTTTCACGGCGGCGAACCGGGCGAACAGCACATGCAGGTTGGCGGCCTCTTGGTGGGCAAGACTGTTGGCAAGGACGTTCATGGCGAAAGCCGTGGCGTCGATCTCTACGACGCAAAGGCTGACGCCGAAGCTGTTCTCGCCGCCATCGGTGCACCTGCAAAGGTGATGATCCAGCGTGGCGGCGACGCTTGGTGGCACCCGGGCCGGCATGGCCGCATCTGCCTTGGTCCCAAGAAAGTTCTTGGCGTTTTCGGTGAAGTCCACCCCAAGGTACTGGATGCGCTAAACGTCAAAGGGCCGGCAGTTGCCTTTACGCTTTATCCCGAAGAAATTCCTTTGCCTCGCAAGAAATCGGCATCCAAGGGAGCTGTCACCAAGGCGGACTTGCAGGCCGTCGAGCGTGACTTTGCTTTTGTCGTTGATGCCGACGTCGAGGCGCTGACACTGGTCAATGCCGCCGCTGGTTCTGATAAGGCTCTGATTGAGGACGTGCGCGTTTTTGACGAGTTCATCGGCGGCAGCCTTGGCGAGGGTAAGAAGTCTCTGGCCATTACCGTGCGTTTGCAGCCCACGGAAAAGACTCTCAAGGAAGCGGACATCGAAGCGGTTGCTGCGAAAATCGTCGAGAAGGTCACAAAGGCCACCGGCGGCGAGTTACGGGGGTAAACGATGTTACCGCGTCTGGCTCATGACTATGAAGCAGAAGCCATCGCGCGGTTGATCGATGCCGCCTACCAACCTTACCGCGATCAGGGTGTGATCCTGCCGGATGTGTCCGGCGGGATTGATCGCGCTATCGCGGCGGGTCAGGTTTGGGTGGCGGGGCGCGCCGAGGTGCAGGGTGTATTGATGGTCGCGATTGCCCCACCGAAAGCGCATCTGATGAACGTTGCGGTGTCTCCAGACGCGCGGGGTAAGGGTTTGGGGGGCAAGTTGATCGGGCACGCTGTGGCGCTGGCAAAAGACGCTGGATGCAGCGAGATCGCGCTTGCCACACACGAAGATCTCGCGAGCATTATCGCACTTTATCACCATCTTGGCTGGCAGGAGACCGGCCGCGAAGGCAATCGGGTCATGATGAGCCGCACGATTTAAGGTTTTGCGAGAGCCTCGGCCAGCACATCAAATACCAGACGGATTTTGCGGCTGGTGTGCAATTCGCGGTGCGTTGTCAGCCAGATCGGGAAGGTGATCGGGCTCAGATCCGGCAACACTCGTTCAACCCCGGACGTTTTGTTCGCGACTTCTTCGGCCATCGGTGCAATGCCAAACCCCTGTCTGCAGAGCTCCCAAGCCACCAACCCGCTGGCGGAGCCAGCGCGGAAGTTGTCATGGGTGATTGGGAAGCCCATCGGATGAAGGTATTCCAGCATGCGGTCATTGTCCGAAAAGCCTATGAAATCGTGAGTTTTCAGGTCTTGCAAAGTACGTGGACGTCCACGCCGGTCGAGGTAGTCCGGAGCCGCGTAGAAGTATCCGTCCGCGTCGCGGATCAGTCGCGCGATCAGGTCGGGCTGGTCAGGGCGAACATGTCGGATCGCTATATCTGCCTCACGCCGGAGGATGTCTCGGATGTCGTCTCCTGCAACAACGTCGATGACAAGCTTGGGTGCGAGTTTTCGAAGGCGCGCGAGGATCGGTGGAAGCAAGTATGCGGAAAACACGTCGCTTGCGGTAATGGCTACGCGTCCCTCAATGGTCTGGTTTTGTCCGGAGGCTGCCAGCGCAACCCTGTCGGCGGCCTCTCCCATTGCCCGCACATGCTCAAGTAGTTCGGTACCTGAGTCCGTTAATTGCAAGGACCTTCCCACGCGCTCGAACAACAAGACGCCCAAGTCGGCTTCGAGGGCGGACACCTGACGACCAAGGGTTGGCTGGGTCAGGTTCAGGTGTCTTGCGGCCGCTGAAAGCGAGCCTTCCTCGGCGGTTGCCAAAAATGCGCGGATGTGGTTCCAATCAAACTCTTTCATGCATTTTTGTATAAGGCATTTGCGAATTTCGGCAATTCACAAGTATTCACGCATGACTATCTTATGACCCAAGACGGAGAAACCGGAGAGAGTTATGACGAGTTCAGCCACATTTTGGGACAAACACGCGCGTAGTTACGCCAAAAGCCCGATCGGTGATATGCCAGCCTACGAGTACACGCTGGGACGCACGCGGAGCTATCTGAAAACAAGCGATCATGCGCTGGAAATCGGAGCGGGAACCGGCAGCACCGCGATCAAGTTGTCAGACGCCGTAAAGCATTTAACAGTCACCGATATTTCTGGGGAGATGCTTGAGATCGGGAAGGAACGGGCCGCAGAGGCGGGGGTGAGCAATGTCAGCTTCGTGCGAGCGGTTGCTTCCAATGCGCCTGAAGGACCATTTGATGTCGTCATGGCCCACAACCTGCTCCACTTGGTGGATGATCTGGAGGCTGATCTTGCCGACATCGCCTGGCGCGTTAAATCCGGCGGACTGTTCATCAGCAAAACGCCGTGTATCGCGGAGCAGGGACTGGGTTTGAAATTCGGCCTTTTGAAGGCAGCGATTCCTCTGATGCAGTTGTTTGGCAAGGCGCCTTTCGTTCGTTACCTGAAGGTTGCGGAGCTTGAGGGCCTGATCGCGGAAGCCGGATTTGACATTATCGAGACTGGCAATTTTCCTGTTCGTCCACCCAGCCGTTATATTGTGGCACGCAAACGATGAAACTATTTCAGGCCTGTTCGCAATTGGCGCGGCTGGTCTGAGAGAGTATGACATGTTCAGACCCTATTGGAGAATATGTCGATGACCCTGAGTGTTTATCTGTCCGGAGAAATTCATACGGACTGGCGTGAGCAGATTGTTGAGGCCTGCCAAGGACTTGACGTCGCGTTTAACAGCCCAGTGACAGATCACGCCGCAAGCGATGACTGCGGGGTGGCTATTATGGGTGCCGAGGAAAACAAGTTTTGGCACGACCACAAAGGTGCGAAGTTGAACGCCATTCGTACCCGTCGCGGTATTGAAATGGCTGACGTTGTCGTTGTTAGGTTTGGAGAGAAATACAAGCAGTGGAACGCTGCATTTGACGCAGGTTACGCCAGCGCATTGGGAAAGAGTATTATCGTCGTCTCGCAGGCGGAACATCAACATGCGCTAAAAGAAGTACATGCGGCGGCACTGGCGGTGACAGATGATCCCAAAGCTGTGGCGGACATGCTGCGCTATGTGCTGACAAGCGCATTGCCGGCGTAAGAAAAGAGAGGTGCGCGAAGTTCGCGCACCCTTTTGGATTTAGGGGCGAGGCGGAATGTTGCGGCCTTTTTGAACGGCCGAACGTGCCATGAAGCGTTCGACATAAGCGATGGTGTTGGGGAAATTGTCCCAGCCGACCAGTTCTTTAGCACCGTAGAATTCCAGCGCCCCTAGCCAAGGAGCAATGGCGATATCTGCGATAGAAAACTCGCCAGCGATCCACTCCTGACCATCGAGTTGCTTTTCTATGACACTCAGTAAGCGCTGGGCTTCAGTCACATAGCGCTCGCGTGGGCGCGGATCTTCGATTTCGGAGCCTGCAAACTTCACAAAGAACCCCATCTGACCAAACATCGGTCCGACGCCGCCCATCTGGAACATTAGCCACTGAATGATGTGCGCCTTTTCGGCGGCGGATTTGCCTAGAAGCTTTCCGGCTTTTTCAGCCAGATAAATCAGGATCGCACCACTTTCGAAAAGCGTAACCAATTCGCCATCAGGCCCCTTGGGGTCAATTATGGCGGGGATTTTGTTGTTGGGATTCAGTGCTAGAAACTCCGGGCTTTTGACGTCTGCGTCGGCGAGCGTCACCAGATGCGCCTCATAGGGAAGGCCGAGTTCCTCCAGCGCGATCGACGCCTTCACACCGTTGGGAGTGGGGAAGGAATACAATTGGATCACGTCAGGGTTTTCGGCGGGCCATCGGGCGTTGATCGGGTGGTCTGTTACGGTGCTCATGATCTCTCCTGTCGCGGTTATGGGGGAAAAGATAGGTGCATTTTCCCCTGAAACCATAAGCGCATGCGTGCGAATCCGAACAGGTTAATGTTCGCTCGCGCAGCCAAACATAAAGCAAAAGGCGCGAAATGCAGGGAAGGAAACGAAGACAATGATGCAAGAGTTCAAGGACTTTATCGCCAAGGGCAATGTGATGGACATGGCCGTTGGTATTATCATCGGTGCGGCATTCACAGCGATTGTGAAGTCTATGGTCGGTGATCTGATCAACCCGTTTGTGGGCTTATTCATGGGCGGAGTCGATTTTACCAACATGTATGTGGTGCTGGCCGGTGAGGTCGCCGAGGGCGCAAGCCTAGAAGCGGCGAGGGAAGCCGGAGCGGCTGTGTTTGCTTGGGGTTCGTTTGTGATGGCCGTGATCAACTTCCTTATCATCGCTTTTGTCGTGTTCATGTTGGTGCGCTACGTGAACCAAGTGAAGGAGGCGGCGGCCAAGAAAGAAGAAGAGGCGCCGGCCGAAGAAGCGCCAGCAGGACCAAGCGAGTTGGATGTGCTGCTCGAGATCCGTGACGCGCTGAACAAATAGCGTTAATTTGCGTTAGGTCATGGCGGTCGGGTCTTGCACCTGGCCGCCAAATTTCGTTCTGGAACAGGCAGATAGATTTGCTGCCAATGGAGAGTTTAGGTGGAGACAGTAATGGAACAGGTCGCGGGTTTCGGACCATTGGTGGTGTCGGCGGGCAAGGCGTTGATCGTCCTTGTTATCGGTTGGATTGTAGCCGGCTGGGTGAGTGGGATCGTGCGTCGGCGAGTGAACAAGACTCCCGAAATCGATCAGACGCTTGGCAATTTTGCAGCGAGCATTGTTCGCTGGGTGATCCTGTTGATGGTTCTGGTGGCCATTCTGGGAATCTTCGGCATCGAAGCGACTTCATTGGTGGCGATGATGGGCGCGGCGACGTTGGCGATCGGTCTGGCGCTTCAGGGCACGTTGAGCGATCTGGCAGCCGGTTTCATGTTGATCCTCTTCCGTCCCTACAAACTGGGTCAATACGTCGATATTGGTGGCACGGCAGGAACGGTTGTGGACCTGAATCTCTTTGTTACCGAGTTGAAAACACCGGATAATGTGCAGATCATCGTACCCAACGGCCAAGCCTGGGGCGCGATCATTACCAACTTCTCGCACCACGATACACGGCGGGTGGATGTGGTGTTCGGCATCGACTATGGCGACGACATTGAGAAGGCCCGCGAGATCATTTTGGCGACAGCGGCAAAGGATGAGCGGGTGCTGAAAGATCCTGAAAGCTGGGCGCGTGTGACCAACCTCGGTGACAGCTCAGTAGATATTACAGCGCGGATCTGGTGCAAAGCGGATGACTTCTGGGAGTTGAAATTCGGCTTTACCCAAGCGGTCAAGGAAGCCTTTGATGCGGGCGGGATTTCCATCCCCTATCCGCATACGGTGGAGATCAAGCGCGAGGCGTAAAGCCACCGCGCGATGGTATGAGACCAACAAAGGCGGGAGCATGCGCTGCTCCCGCCTTTTTGCTATTAAGAAAACGGGGTTCTTCCGAAAATGCCTGTCTGCAAAACGTCGGTATTACGTCTGCAAAGCGTCGGCGCTGAGTCGTGGCGGAGGCAATTGTAAACGCAACGACCGATCTCGTGTTTGCCAGTCGCCGCCTACGCCGCGCGCGCAGGTCGCGGACGCAAGTACCAGTACCATAGTCTATAGGCTTCCAGAGCAGCGAGTGGGGCGAAGTGGACGATGGCGGCGGCAGGTTCTTTCCAATCGTGCAGGGCTGCCCAGTGGACCAGCGTGAAAAGCGCTGCGACATACGTCCAGCGCTGGAGCGGCTTCCACCAGGTGCCAAGTTTGCGGACCCAAGCGTCCGTTGACGTGACTGCCAGCGGAATGAAGATCACAAATGCCACCCAACCGGTCCAGATCCATGTGCGATCCAGATGGTTGATGATGCGCGGCAGGGAGCCGCGGTCGATCAGGTAGAAGACCGTGTGCAGCGCGGCGTAGGCAAATGCCGCAACACCGAAGTAGCGGCGGTTTTTCTTAAGCCAGCGCGTCCACCCCTTTCCTTTGAAGAGCATGGCGAGCGGGGTGATCATCATCGTGATGATCAGCAGTCGCGCAGACCATTCGCCGGTGGGGTGCACCAGCATATGCACGATGCGCGGGTTTGTGGAGGTCATGGCCATCCATGACCACGCGATGAGTGGAAGGGCGAAGAGGGTCCAGAGACCATAGGGAGAGAAACGGGAGGTCATGGTTTGGTCCAACGATGCTAGAGAGACCGGAGATGCCGGTGATATAGTTGGTACGCTGCACCCGAAGACTTCCGTCGCTGTGAAAAGAACAAAGACGCCCCTTTGGGGGGCGCCTTTTTGACTGTTGTTTCGGGACGCTTCAGGCCAGATCGTCTTTGCCTTCGACGAGCCAGTGGAAACTTTCAGACCCAGCCGTGCGAGCCGCGAGATGTGGGGCGTATTCGGGGTCGGCCATGAAGTCGAGCGCAGCCTGTCGCGACGGCCACGCAATCAGGATACGCAGAGCCGCCGGAGTGTCCGCTCCTTCGACTTGCTCGTGGCTGGAGGTGCGCGCGATGTATTTGCCACCGTAGTGCGCGACAAGTTTGTTTGCGGGGCCGATATAGTCGGCAACCCAGTCGTCGTTGGTTGGGGTTACAGCGAGTATAGAGTAGTAGGTCATTGTTGCATTCCCTTGCGTTTCTGGCGTTCATTTTTCATGATTGAGATATACTGAGGTCGAAATCCCACGGGAATGGCGATCTTCGAGCTTCATAATTCGGGAAATCTAAATAATGGCATTGGATACAGAGGCGGTACGATTGTTCGTGCGAGCGGCAGACATGCTCAATATCAGTGCCGCGGGGCGGGAGCTGGGACTGGCACCAGCAGTTGCGAGTGCGCGATTGGCAAAGCTTGAAAACGCGCTGGGCGCGGATCTTTTGCATCGCAGTACACGCAAGGTGTCCCTGTCTGTGCAAGGAGCAGAGTTTCTGCCCTATGCGCGGGAGATCTTGGCACAGGAAGACGCCGCGCTGGCTGCGCTGGGTCGCGGACAGACGGTTTTGACGGGCACGCTTCGGTTTGCGGCGTCCAGCACTTTTGCGCAGGCCTTTGTGGTGCCTGTTTTGCCCGAGTTTCTGGCCAAGCACCCGGCACTGACGCTGGATTTGCGGCTGACGGACAATCCGCAGGATCTGATCGCGGGGAGTTTTGATCTGGCGTTGCGCAATACGGCGCTGGAAGACACATCTCTAAAGGGACGCAAACTGGCGGATGACGAGCGTATTCTGGTGGCGTCACCGGCATATCTTGAGGCGTACGGCATGCCTGAACGCCCTGCTGACTTGGCGGAACATGCGTTGATCGGGTTTCAGGGCATGGCAGCGCGGAGCTTGCACGGTCCGGATGGAGCAACTGGGCTGTTTGATCCGAGTGCCGGGAGATGTCCTTTGATCGTAGATGATGGCGCAAGCCAGCGGATCGCAACCGTAGCCGGGGCAGGCATCTCGGCCAACTCGCTGTGGAATGTTCATACCGAACTGGCTGACGGGCGGCTGGTTCGGGTGCTGCCGGAGTGGGAAGTGGCGGATCGATCCGTATTGTGGCTGGTCTATCCCAAGACCACGGTTCTGTCGGCCAAAGTACGCGCATTGATCGACTTTCTGATCGCGCGGATTGGCAAGGCGCCGCCGTGGCGCCTTGCCGGATGAGTTAGTTTTTCAGAGCCAGCGCCGGCGAGATCACATCGATGCCAAGCGCTTTGCCGACGGCATAGTAGGTGAGCTGACCTGCGTGCACGTTCAGTCCGTTCAACAGATGAGGATCGTCCTCGCATGCCTGCTTCCAGCCTTTGTCAGCAAGGTTGAGCAGGAAAGGCAGAGTTGCGTTGCCAAGGGCTTGGGTCGAGGTCCGTGCCACTGCGCCGGGCATGTTCGCTACACAGTAGTGCATGATGCCGTCGACTTCGTAGATCGGGTCCGCGTGTGTGGTAGCGCGGGACGTTTCGAAGCAGCCGCCCTGGTCGATGGCGACATCCACCAGAGCCGCGCCCGGCTTCATTTCAGACAGCTGCGCGCGGGTGACAAGTTTTGGGGCTGCTGCACCGGGGATCAGGACCGCGCCGATCACCATGTCAGCCTCCCGCACCAGCTCTGCGGTGGCGCCTGCGGTGGAATACTGGTTCTTGAAAGTGCCGCCGAAAACGTCATCAAGATATTTCAGACGGGTGAGCGAGCGGTCCAGTACGGTCACATCCGCGCCCATGCCTGCGGCGATCTTGGCAGCGTGCGTGCCAACAACGCCGCCGCCGATCACCACCACTTTTGCAGGTGCAACACCGGGCACGCCGCCCATCAGGACGCCGCGGCCACCGTTGGCCTTTTGCAGCGTCCAAGAGCCGACTTGTGGTGCAAGGCGTCCAGCGACTTCGGACATGGGAGACAGAAGCGGCAGGCCGCCGCTGGCGTCGGTCACGGTCTCATAGGCGATGGCAGTACAGCCGCTTTCCATGAGGTCTTTGGTCTGTTCGGGATCGGGGGCGAGGTGCAGGTAAGTAAAGAGAAGCTGGCCTTCGCGCAGCATCTTGCGCTCGTCCGCCTGTGGTTCCTTAACCTTTACAATCATGTCGGCTTTTTCGAAGACCTCCGGTGCGGTGCCGATGATCTGTGCACCGGCTGCGATGTAGTCTTCGTCGGTGAAGCCTGCGCCGTTGCCGGCGCCCGACTGGATGAGCACGTCGTGGCCGTGTGCGACCGCCTCGCGGGCGGCATCCGGCGTCATGCCGACGCGAAATTCCTGTGGTTTGATTTCTGTTGGGCAGCCGATCTTCATGTCGCTCTCCTGATGTGACTTTAGGTAAAGGTAGGAATGCGGCAGGAGAATTTGCTTGAAATTTAGGCAGTTTGAAAACTTGGCTTTCGAAGAATCTTCGAATACTTAAGAGCCAGACGCAAGGAGTCACCGTATCATGTCAATTGATTCAACGGATCGTCGCATCCTGATGGTGCTGCAAAAGCAGGGGCGGATTTCCAATGCGGAGCTGTCAGAGCGGGTGAATCTCTCTGCAAGCGCCTGCCACAGACGTGTGCACCGGCTGGAGGCGGACGGCTATATTCGCGACTATGTTGCGCTGCTTGATCCCCGCAAGATGGACGTACCAACCACGGTTTTTGTTGAAATCACCCTGTCGGGGCAGGCGGATGAAGTGCTGGATGCCTTCGAAAAAGCGGTGGCGCGGATACCGGATGTGCTTGAGTGTCACCTGATGGCAGGCACAGCGGATTACATCCTCAAGGTGGTTGCCGAGAACACCGAAGATTTCGCACGCATTCACCGTCAGCATCTGGCGCGTTTGCCGGGCGTCGCCCAGATGCAATCAAGCTTTGCTCTCCGCACCGTTTTCAAAACCACGGCTTTGCCTGTGTGAGTGTCACAAATCGACAGGCTGTTTCGTCTTAAGGGAAACAGCTTGGAGATTTGCAGATGACAAAATCGGTACTTTGGGGCTGCGGCCTGTTCTTTTTGGGCAACGCGGTGGTGATGTGGGTGGCACCGCATCAGTGGTTTGAAGCGGTGCCCGGTGTGGCGGCGACCGGCGGCTACAATGATCATTTCATCCGGGATGTGGCGATTGCCTTTGCGGTGTCGGGCATGGCCCTGATCGCAGGCGCAAAGGCAGGCAACCGTGAGGTCGCGCTGTTTGGCGCAGGGTTTCCGGTGTTGCACGCGGTGTTTCACGTCTGGATCTGGGCGGTCCATCGTGGATACGCGGCCGATATTGTTGCTCTGGTTAACCTGATTGGGATTCAAGCTCCGGCGTGGGCGGCGCTTTGGGCTGCAGCCAGCTTTGGTCGCGAGGAGGCGGTGGCATGATCAGAGCGGTTTTACATGCGGGCGCGCGGGCCTTTGGACGGAAATATGCCTATGACACCGATTATATGCACGAGGTGATCGATACGTCAGTCGGGGCTGGACTGGCATTGACGCTGTTTCCCATGCTGTCTCAACATCGTGGACCGCAGGTTGCCCGCGCTGTGTGGTTCGGGGCTCTGCTTGCTTCGACGCTTGATGGAGACTGCGGGCCGTGCGGACAGCTGGTGGTGGATATGGCGTTGGAGCAAGGCGTGTCCGCAGATCACCTTCTGGCGGCCATCGAGGCGCGTTTTTCGGACGCCGGTGACGTGGGGCTGGGCTTTCAGTTTGCCCAACAAGCCATTGCGCGTTCTTATGACGCCAATGAATTTGCGGACACGATACGCGCGCGGTTTGGCGATCATGCTCTTGTGGCAGCAAGTTTCGCGGCGGCGACCGGTCGGTTCTATCCGGTGTTCAAGCGCGGGTTGGGGCAGGGCCACGCCTGCCAGCGGATTGATGTCGGCGGGCGTCTTGGGGAGGTGGCCTGAATGAAGGATATGGTGGACCTTTTCGAGGCCGAGAGACCGGCTTTGTTGTCCATGTCATACCGCATGCTCGGGGAGCGTCACGCAGCGGAAGATGTGGTGCAGGAGGTCTGGCTTCGATTTTCTGGCGCGCGAAGTGTCGACAACCCGCGGGCATGGCTGCGACGGGTGGCGACCAACGTCGCGATCGATACGCTGCGGTCAGCGCAGGTGAGGCGTGAGCACTACGTCGGGCCTTGGCTGCCCGAACCATTGATCGGGGCGGCCGATGCCGGAGCTGAAGCAGGGTTCGAGTTGGCAGAGGAATGCGAACTGGCGTTGCTTTGGGCGATGGAGAGGCTGGCACCGGCTGAGCGGGCCGCATTTGTTTTACGCGAGGCGTTTGATGCCGATTATGCAGAGATTGCCGCCACGCTTGAGCGGACGGAGGCGGCGTGTCGTCAGATGGTAAGCCGCGCGCACAAGCGGTTGCAGTCGGAAGGGCCACGGTTTGATGTCTCGCGCGAGGAAGCCGCTGCGGCGCTTCAGAAATTTTTTATCGCGGCCACACAGGACCATGCGGCGGCACTCAAGATGCTGGCCGCAGATGCGATGGCGGTGACCGATGGCGGTGCCAAGGTGCGTGCAGCGCGGAGGGTTCTACGAGGACCCGAGGAGATCATGCTGGTGCTTACGTCGGTTATGGCCAAAGACCGAGACCTTCCCGACGTGCGGTTCGAGCTGGTGAAGGCCAATGGTTTGCCCGCAATGGCACGGTTTGTTGCGGGTGTTTTGGACACGCTGACGGTGGTTGTCCCGAACGCAGCGGGGCAGGTGCAGTGGATCTATGTCATGCGCAATCCGGAGAAGCTGAATATGGAACCGGCTGAAGCCTAAGGCACGCAGGTGCTCGGTCTCGCTCCCTTGGTGTTTTAAGCCCGGGAGGGCTTCGGTCCGGTTGACACTTTCCGGCGTGCCTAGTCTGGTAACGGGACGGCTTGGGAGAGGGGTAGCTTGGACTGGGATCATATCGTTGTGGGCGCGGGCAGCGCCGGCTGTGTGGTAGCTGCGCGCTTGGCCGAAGGCGGCCGCAAGGTGCTGTTGCTCGAGGCGGGTGGTCGCGACACGTATCACTGGATTCATATCCCGATGGGATATCTGTATTGCATCGGCAATCCCCGCACTGATTGGATGTACAAAACGGCGCCGGACGCTGGTTTGAACGGCAGGCAGTTGATTTATCCGCGCGGCAAGGTTTTGGGCGGGTGCAGTTCGATCAACGGGATGCTTTACCTGCGGGGGCAGGCTGCGGACTACGACGGCTGGCGTCAGATGGGATTGGCGGGCTGGGGGTGGGATGACGTTTTGCCACTATTCAAGAAGTCCGAGGACTATATGGACGGGCCGTCGGACCTGCATGGTGCTGGCGGCGAGTGGCATGTGAACAACCAGCGTCTGCATTGGGATGTGCTCGATGACTGGATGGCGGCCGCAGAGGCGGCAGGAGTGCCCCGAACGGATGATTTCAACACTGGCGACAACGAAGGCGTCGGGTATTTCAAGGTCAATCAGAAGAGCGGCTGGCGGTGGAATACAGCCAAGGCTTTTTTGCGTCCTCGCAAGGACCGTTTGAAGGTGGAGGTGAACGCGCAAACCCTGCGCCTCCTGATAGAGCGCGGGCGCGTGGTTGGGGTGGAGTATCGGCAAAACGGAGACCTGAAGCAGGCGCGTTGCGGTGGCGACGTCGTGTTGTCTGCGGGCGCGGTGAACTCCCCCCAGATTTTGCAGCTGTCCGGAGTGGGGCCGGGCGACATTCTTCGGGAACACGGGATTGCTGTGCAGCACGAAGTGGAAGGTATCGGCTCCAACCTACAGGATCACCTGCAACTGCGCTGCGCGTGGAAACTTCAGGGGGCCAAGACGCTCAATACCATGGCGAATTCCCTGTGGGGCAAGGCAAAGATTGGACTGGAGTATCTGGCAAAACGTACCGGGCCCATGTCGATGGCGCCGAGCCAGCTGGGCGCATTTACCAAGTCGCGCCCGGATCTGGCGACCCCTGATCTTGAGTACCATGTTCAGCCCCTGTCACTGGAGGCGTTTGGACAGCCACTGCATGACTTCCCAGCCATCACTGCGAGCGTCTGCAACCTGCGCCCCGAGAGCCGTGGGCATGTGCGCATCCGGTCAGCGGACCCGTTTCAGGCACCGGAGATTGCGCCGAACTACTTGGCAACAGAAGGCGACCGTGCGGTGGCTGTGGCGGCGATCCGGCAGGCACGTCAGATCATGGCACAGGGGCCGATGGCAAAATATGCGCCCGAAGAGATGAAGCCCGGGGTCACCGCACAAGACGATGCAGAGCTGGCGCATGCGGCGGGCGACATAGGTACAACGATTTTCCATCCCGTTGGAACCGTGCGCATGGGCAGTGATGCAGCTGCGCCGCTGGATGGAGAGCTGCGGATGCGGGGGCTGGCCGGCTTGCGGGTTGTGGATGCCTCGGTGATGCCAACGATCACATCAGGCAACACAAATGCGCCGTCGATCATGATTGGTGAAAAGGCGGCGGAAATGATGCTGTCACAGGCGTGGTGATGCGGCATTTGTTGCGAGTGGATGATCTGGATCGGGCAGCGCTTGAGGCTTTGCTCGAGCGGTCGTTGCAAATCGCTCAGGACTGGGAAGCACGGGCCATGCCGCGGGTTTTGCAAGGTCGGCGGATCGGGTTGATTGCCGAATTGCCGGGGTGGCGCAATCCGACGGCGGTGAAGCTGGGGGCGGCAGAGATGGGCGCGATCTGTGTCGACACCGGCGTGATGCTGGAGGGCGGTGAGGCAGTCGGTGATCTGGCTGGTTATCTCGGCAACTGGTGTGACCTGATGGCCGTTCGCACTCCGCGCTTGTCACGATTGGCGGCCTTTGCGGAGGCGGCCGCGTTTCCGGTGCTGAACCTGCGGACCAATGACAACCATCCGTGCGAGATACTTGGTGACTTGGCGTTTGTCCTGTCGCGCAAAGGGCATCTCGACGGGCTCAAGGTTGTAGTGGCTGCGCCGAATGGCAACATTGTTCAGTCCTGGCTCGAGGCGGCGCGGGTGGTGCCAATTTCGGTGACCCAGTGGTGCCCCGTCGAGCAGGGAGTTGGGCCGGATGCTCTGCCACCCGGCTGTGATGTCACTCAAAGTGAGGCGGCGCTGTTGGAAGCGGATGTGATCGTCACCGACTGCTGGTCATCGACCGCGGGACGGAAGGTGGCAGGTTTTTCGGTGACAGGTGCGATATTGGAGCGTTGTCGACCGGATGTGTACTTCATTCCCTGCCCGCCTGTGACGCGCGGCGAAGAGGTGGACGCGGCGGCGATGGCGCATGCCAGTTGCGTCGCGACTCAAGCGAAGGCGTATCTGATGCATGTTCAGAACGCGGCGATGGTGGAGGCCCTGACCTAGGTCATGTCACGCGCATGGTGGCAAGTTTGGCGCCGAATCCAAGGAAAACAACGCCGGTCACACCTTTTAGCCAGCGCTGGAAATGAGTGTTCTGCGCAGCATGTCTGAGGCGGTCGAGAAGCAGCACCATCGCGCCGAACCATAAAGCGTTGATCATCGAGTGAATGAAAACCAGCAGGAACGAGGCTGCGGCGGTGGTTTCGCCGAGCGCTATGAACTGCGGAAAGGCCGCGAGGTAGAACATCGAGACTTTGGGGTTAAGCGCATTGGTCAGGAAGCCTTCTGTGAAGGCTTTGGCGAGGGTGCGCCTGCGTCTTGCGGGGGCAGTGTCAGCGACGGGTGTTGCACCGCGATAGGCCGCCAACAGGGCCTTGATGCCGATCCAGCAGAGATACGCTGCACCGAGATATTTCACGATTGAGAAGGCCAGCGCCGATTGCGTCAGGATTATCGAGATGCCGAGCACCGACATGGCGCCATGCAGGTAGAAGGCAGCAACGAACCCGGTGACATTGGCGAAGCCTGCGGCGCGACCGGATGTTGGCACGGTCTTGGCGATCAGCACGCTGTTTGGGCCGGGCGACATGACCAGAAGCGCTGCGACAAAGGAAAACGTCAGGATTTCGGACCACGCCATCGGAAAAACCTCTTTGATTGCAGATGGTTGCAACATAAGGAAATAGAAGATGGTGGGAAAGACAGTATTTCTACTGCTTCCAGGGGTCAGGTCCGTTCGATAAAGTCCAAAGTCGCCTTCGACAATTCGGGGGCGACGTCTTCCTGAAGGAAGTGATTGCCGCCTTCGAGGATGGTGTGAGGCTGGCCAGCGGCGCCGGGCATCAGCTTCTGGAAGACCTTGTCCACGCCTGCCATGATCTTGTCATCCGAGCCAAAGGCGGTGAGGACGGGGATGTCGAGACCCATCAGCACTTTCCACGCGTCGCGGTTGGGCTGCGCGGCGGGATCGTCGGGGCTGGCGGGGACCAGCATCGGGAATTGGCGCGCGCCTTCCTTGTACGTTTCATCGGGGAAAGGCGCGTCATAAGCGGCGATTTCGGCTTCGGTCAATTTCGAAGTGGTGCCGCCGTAGATGATCTTGCCGGTGTTGAAGACAGGCGTAGTCTGCGAAAATTCCCGCCATCCTTCGAATGCCTTGCCCATTGGTTGATCGCCTGTCGGAAGGGCCGTGTTGGCCACAACAATGCGTGCAAATCGTTCTGGCATGGCGGCGACAAGGCGAAGGCCAATGAGCCCGCCCCAGTCCTGGCAGACCAACGTGATGTTGGTGAGGTCGACCTGTTGCAACCAGTCTGTCATCCAGTCGACGTGGCGCTGATAAGTGTAATCAGTGCGTTTGGTCGGTTTGTCCGAGCGCCCGAAACCCACCAGATCAGGCGCAACGACACGATGGCCGGCAGCTGAGAAAAGCGGGATCATGTGCCTGTACAGGTAACACCAAGACGGCTCGCCGTGCATCACCAGGATCGGTGCGGCATCATCAGGCCCTTCGTCCAGATAATGCACCCGCAATTGCCCGCCTTCTGTGTCGTCCACAGTTTTATAGTGAGGTGCGAAGTTGTAGTCCGGCAGGTTGTCGAAGCGGTCGTCAGGGGTGCGCAGAAAGTCCATATCAGCCTCCGGAGATTGTCATGCATCTTTGCAAGAAGTCTGGAGAAGAAGGGTCGACCTGTCCAATGTTATGAGTGCCGCGCGACGCGGGGTTTCTTTGCCCGCTTCACGTCATGAATCACAGAGTTGCCATGTTGAAGTCAGCATGTTTTCCTCGGCAAGCGCAATTGTTGCGCCTTGTTAGGACCATGCCTTGATATTTTTACGCGCACTGAACGACCCGCTTTTGAGGGTCGCCTTTCTTTGCATCCTTCTTATGGGCCCAGCAGTGGCTTCGGTCGCGCCGTTCCAATCCGTGATTGCGATTGAGCGGTTGGGATTTGGTAACGCGGTTTATGCGTTTGTGGTCACCGCAGGCGCATTCTTCAGCGTGATCGCTTCGGTGGTGATCGGCATAATTGTGGATCAAACGCAGCGTTATCGTGCAATTCTGCTCGCCTGCATTTGCGTCGGAATAGCAGCGGGCTTTTTGATGGCAGCCTGGCCCACGGCGGCGGCGTTTGTGCTGGTCCACATGGTGCTGTTCCCAATCGCCGCAACGACCTTCACGCAGTATTTCGCCCTTGCCGCAGTCGCGGCAGACCGCAACCCGCGTATCGACAAGGACGTCGGCTTGTCGCTGGTGCGCGCTGGCTTTGCCGGCACATTTGCGATCACGCCGCCGCTGTGGGCTTTGGCGCTGGCGCGAGGAGCGGATTTGCTGGCGGTCTATTGGACCTTGGCAGTGGCAAACGTGTTGGTGTTGGTGGTGGTCTATCTGATGTGGCCCAAGGACATGGGCGACACTGGTGATGGTTCGGGCCTTACTTTCTGGGAAGCAGTCGGAGAGGTTGTTGCTCGGGCGGTGCTGATCCGGTTGGGGCTGATCACGGCGGTTACCTCGGCAAACGGGCTTTACAGCATCCTGCTCGGGCTTCTGGTGGTCACACAACTGGGCGGCCAGGAGAGCGATATCGGATGGTTTTCCGGCGGCGTGGCAATGGTGGAACTGCCGGTGATGCTGGGCGGTGCGTTGTTGCTGAAACGGTTCTCGCGCGTTGCGGTTATTCTGGGCGGCGCGGCGATTTACGCGCTGAGTTTTGCCGCTCTGGCTGTGGTGCCAAACATGGCAGCGGCGTGGTGGCTTGTTCTGCCGTTTGGCATCGGCGCGGGTATCATTCTGTCGGTGCCGGTCGGGTACATCCAGTCGTTGGTGGAGCATCGTCCGGGAGCGGGCAGCGCGCTCATCTCGATGTCGCATTTTGGCGGAACGCTGGTGGCGTCCGGACTGTTTGCAGGGTTTGCGGAAATCATCGGCTACAGCGGTGTTGCCGTTTTGGGCGCGGCACTCTCTCTGGGTGCCGCCGCCCTTTTGTATTTGCTGGAGGGCGGGCGGATGCGCCCGCGGGCCGTTTAACCCTCTTCGGGTGCCAGTTTGTCCTGCGTTTTGGTATCGAAGTCTTCAGCAGAGTGGCGCTCGTGCAATTGCTGCTCGGGTTCACCCCACGCACGGTTCACTTTAACCCCGCGCTTCACCGCCGGACGGTCGTTGATTTCCTTGGCCCAACGCTGAACGTGTTCGTAGCTTTCCACGTCCAGGAATTCGGCGGCTTCATAGAGGCGCCCCAGAGCCAGAGCACCGTACCAAGACCAGATCGCAATATCGGCGATGGTGTATTCGTCACCCGCGATATAGCGGTTCTCGGCCAGTTGCCGGTCAAGCACGTCAAGCTGGCGTTTGGTTTCCATGGCAAACCGGTTGATCGGGTATTCCCATTTTTCAGGCGCATAAGCGTAGAAGTGGCCAAAGCCGCCGCCCAGATACGGGGCGCTGCCCATTTGCCAGAAAAGCCAGCTGATCATTTCGGCGCGCTTTTCTTTCGGGCCGAGGAAGGCATCGAATTTCTCCGCCAGATGCAGAAGGATTGCGCCGCTTTCAAAGACTCGGACTTCGCCGTCGCCGGACAAGTCCATGAGAGCGGGGATTTTGGAGTTGGGGTTCACATCGACAAATCCCGACCCGAACTGGTCGCCTTCTCCGATGTTAATAAGATAGGCATCGTATTCGGCACCCGCGTGCCCCGCCGCCAGCAATTCCTCGAACATCACGGTCACCTTGACGCCATTCGGCGTCGCCAGTGAGTAAAGCTGGAACGGATGATCGCCGCGGGGCAGGTCCTTGTCGTGGGTCGCACCCGCGATCGGGCGATTGATATTGGCAAATTTGCCGCCGCTTTCGGCGTCCCAGGTCCAGACTTTGGGGGGCGTATAAGTATCGGTCATTGGCATACCCTGTTTGATGTGGTTGTTCACAACTTAAGGGCATCGGCGCAGAATGACAGGGGGGCGGGATCAGTTTCCCAAAGCAGGTAGAGAATAAGGACCGCTGTCCGTTCCTATGGCAATCATCAGGGTCTCTGTTTCGCGCCCTCTAAGGGTTGTGCGACCCATTTCCGTCGCTTGCATTCCTTCGGGGATGGCCATGCGCGCAAGTGTGTCGGCATCGGTCATGACACCGACACCATAAGGTTTGCAGGCGTCCTGCAAGCGCTTGGCGGTGTTGATGGTGTCGCCGATATAGATCACCTGCCTTTTTTCGCCGCCACATTCGCCCACCGCGACAGGACCATGCGCCATGCCGATGCGCAGCGCTGGAGCGACACCGAATTCATCGATGTATTGCGCACGGACGTCGTCGATTTTTTTGAATATGTCTTGAATGCAGTGCAGCACACGCTTGTTCTGCTCCTTACCGTGATCGCTCCAACTCGCGACAACTTCGTCGCCGACGTAATTGTGGATCATGCCACCGTTGCGGTGAATCGCCGGGTCGATGTCGAGGAAGAAATTGGTCACCAGCTCGAGGCTGCGCTGATCCCCGATTTTGTCGGCGATCGCGGTGAAACCGACGATGTCAGCGAGCATAAATATCCGTGTTTCCTTGACCGGCCGGTTGTACCGCCCCATCAGAAAATGTCGCAGTGTGCGTCCGCCCACGAGGCTGCGGGTTTGCAGGATGAGCTGAATCATCAGCGCCGCACCCGCAGCAAAGATGAAGTCCCGCAAGAGGCCGCGCTGTATCCAGATGTCCAGTGTTGCCCAAGCGGGACTGAAGACCATGTGGCTGAGAGTGAGCCCCACGACGAGATGCCAACAGGTGATCAGCGAGCGCACCAGAAAAGCCGGAACAAAGGCCATCGCCCGCAGGCGTCTCTGAACCTTTTGACGATACACCAGAAGTTCCAGCGCGGTGACAACCACGGCAACGAAGATGCCTCGGACGGCGCCGTAAACCAGCAAGAGCCAGTGAAAGCCGCGCCCGAAAATTTGCGTCATGATGTAGCCGTAGAACGCGCCGACAAGCCCGGCGAATATGATGATGAAAACCAGCGTCGGCAGATGCTGTTTGACGGTCTCGATAAAGGGCGGTTTCTGCATGGTGCTAATTTGGTGTGTGCGGTTGTCATCACAAGCGTTCTACGCGCCACATCTAGTTTTCCGGCGCAGAAAAAACAAACCCCCGCGAGCCGGAGCTGCGGGGGTTGTCTATTCTTGTGTCCAAAGCTGGAACAAAGATGTGCTTAAAGCAAACCTTCGCGCTGTGCTTTCTTACGTGCCAGTTTACGGGCACGGCGGATCGCTTCAGCCTTCTCGCGCGCTTTTTTCTCGGACGGCTTTTCGAAATGTTGCTTGAGCTTCATTTCACGGAAGACGCCTTCACGCTGCAGCTTTTTCTTCAGGGCACGGAGCGCCTGATCGACGTTGTTGTCACGAACACTAACCTGCATGTGGTTTTCACCACCTTTCTAAGTTTGAGTTGCAATGAAATTGCAGGAGGCCGCCGTATAGCAAAGGGTCCAAAGTTTGTCTAGTATCGTACCCAGTGCAGCATAGTGCAGGAGAAGCCCCGTGACTGACGCCCCCCAGACTGACCTGAAAACCCGCCTTCTAGAGGCAGCGGAGATGCATGTGCCCTTTGACGGTTGGTCGGAAGCGACCTACGCCGCCGCGGTGACGGAAAGCGGCGTTGATCCAACGGTGGCACGGGCAATCTGTCCGCGCGGAGCCGTTGATCTGGCGGTCGCATATCACCTGCGCGGCGATTCGCAGATGGTTGCAGCAATGGCGGAGGCCGATCTGGACGCCATGAAAATCCGCGAGAAGATCACGTTTGCGGTCCGAAAACGGTTGGAGCTGTGCACAGATCGCGAAGTTGTGCGTCGCGGAACGACGCTTTTCTCGCTGCCGCAACATGCCGCGCAAGGCGCGCAGCTGATTTGGGGCACTTGCGATGCGATCTGGATCGCAATCGGTGACACCAGCCGCGACTTCAACTGGTATACGAAGCGCGCAACGTTGAGCGCGGTCTATGGCTCAACAGTTTTGTATTGGCTCGGCGACGACAGCGAAGGGCAGGCCGCGACCTGGGCGTTTCTGGATCGGCGCATTGAAAACGTCATGCAGTTTGAAAAAACCAAGGCCCAGTTCAACAACAGCCCGCTTGGCAAGATGATGGCAGGTCCGCTTGAGATGCTTGGCCGGATAAAGGCGCCGCAGATGCCAAAAGGCATGCCCGGAAGCTGGACGCCGCCTCGGTCCTGACGCAGCGCTCTGTTTTTGGATCTTCGCCAAAAGTCTCTGTTCCCTGTGCTGGAGGCGGTGCTACATCTTTGATCAACGAAACGACGGCTGAGGACCTGACATGAGCTCTATGATGCGTGCGGTGGAGATCACCAAACCGGGACCGGCGGAGGTTCTGGAAATGACCGAACGCCCCATTCCACAGCCCGGACCCGGAGAGGTTCTTCTCAAGATCGCCTATGCGGGTGTGAACCGCCCGGATGTGTTGCAGCGCGCAGGTCTTTATGCGCCTCCTCCGACTGCCTCGGATCTGCCCGGCTTGGAGGCATCCGGTACCATCGCCGCCGTGGGCGCCGGGGTCTCGGACTGGGCAGAAGGCGATGAGGTATGTGCCTTGTTGCCCGGTGGAGGGTACGCGGATTACGCGTTGACGCCAGCCGCGCATTGCCTGCCCATCCCACGTGGGATGGCGCTGCGTGAAGCCGCTTGTCTGCCCGAAACATTCTTTACGGTCTGGTCCAATGTGTTCCAGCGTGGTGGGCTCATTGCCGGGGAGCGCTTCCTTGTGCATGGCGGCTCAAGCGGTATTGGTACAACAGCGATCCAGCTGGCCAGCGTTCTTGGCGCGCGGGTGTTTGCTACCGCCGGTTCAGACGAGAAATGTGCAGCTTGCGTGAAGCTGGGTGCAGAGAAAGCGATCAACTATCGCACCGAGGACTTTGTTGACGCGATGCGCGCCGAGGGCGGGGCGAACCTGATCCTTGATATGGTGGGGGGCGACTACATTGGCCGCAATGTCAAAGCTCTGGCCGATGATGGACGGTTGGTTCAGATTGCCTTTTTGCAAGGGCCACAGGTCGAACTCAATTTTGCGCAGGTGATGATGCGCCGTTTGACGATTACGGGCAGCACCTTGCGCCCGCAAAGTGATCTGGCCAAAGCCCGCATCGCCGAGAGTCTGGCGGAGAATGTCTGGCCCTTGCTGGATGCGGGGCGCGTTGCCCCGGTTATGGACAGCGAATTTACACTTGATGAAGCCGTGCAGGCACATCAGCGGATGGAAAGCAGCGGCCACATCGGCAAGATCGTGATGAAAGTGGGCTGAGGGCTCAGACGGTCACTGTCGCCCTAACCGGATGCCAACTGCGGCCGCTGGGCGAACTCAACGGGTCGCTTCGTGTTCGAAACGCTGTTTGGCGATGGATTCGTTGTGGAGAAATTTCTGGTGGTCCGAGAGAGCGACCTCCACGAAATTCAGGTGCGCCTCAACGGCCGCCCGGGCGGCTTCGGGGTCGCGGGACTGAAGCGCAGCGTTGATGGCGCGATGCTGCTCCAGAAGTTCATGGCGAGTTGTGCGCTGACGGAACATAATCGTGCGGTTGTAAAAAACCCCCTCGCGCAGAAGCTGGTACATCGACCGCATCATATGCAGCATGATCACATTGTGGCTGGCTTCGATAATGGCGAGGTGAAAATCGGCATCAAGACGCGCCTCGTCAGCCGGATTGCGTTTGGGATGAGCGGCTTCCATCTTGTCAAAGACGGCCTGAATTACCTGCAGATCAGTGTCCGAAGCCAGCTTTGCCGCGCGTTCGGCAGCGAGTCCTTCCATATCACGGCGGAAAGAGATGTAGTCGAACACGGCCTCGTCATGGGCGGCGAAAAGCTGCACCAAAGAATCTGAAAACGCGCTGCCAAGAACGTCGGCGACGAAGATGCCGGCACCGGCTTTGGAAGCAAGCAAGCCTTTGTCCTGAAGCGTGGAAATAGCCTCACGCAGGCTCGGTCTGGAGACACCAAGCCGTTCGCTGAGCTCGCGTTCCGCAGGGAGCCTTTCGCCCGGTCGCAGGATGCCGCGCAAGATCAGGAGTTCGATCTGGCGGACAACTGAGGTGGAGAGTTTTTCAGGCTGGACCTTCTGGAACGGCATCGGCATCTCATGTGAAAAAAAGTGGTCAAAAGATTTGACCACAGGCGGGGTGGCGGCGCAAGGCATCCTCGGGCGGTAAGAGTTCGTTAACCTTGAATTGGCACGCTCGAGCCATGCGTTTGTGGATTGTTTTTGTTTTTGTGTCGGCGTGCAATATGCCGAGTCCCCACTACCACGGTGTCGAGGTGACTCGGGTGTCGGTGGATGGCAGCACCTTCGATGTCCGTCAAAAGGGGCGTTTGGCCGAAGCGATCCGCGTAAACGTCCAATACGCGCCGCGCCTTGGTAGGGTGGCGCGGCGTGCTGAACTCGCGATGGAAGTGATCACTGGCTGCGACGTCATCGAAATTCGGGGCGACGCGGCCAAAGTCACCGGCATATTGGATTGTGCAGCGGACGATGGTCCGCCGCCGGTATTGAGTTACCTGAAGGAACAAGACTGTGACGTAGTGGACATCTTCGTTCCGTCAGGCGGCGCGACGGCCTATCTTGAACCGGATTGCAGCTAGGCCAGCGTTTTCGTCATGAAGATCGAAGCGTCGCTTTCTTCGTAGTCTCCAAAGGGCCCGCAATCCGTGAAACCGTGTGCATGATAGAGGCTATGCGCCTGTGTCAGGGTGTCTCCGGTTTCCAGCTTCAGCACTGTAAGCCCTTGCGTTCGCGCCTCCTGGTCTAGGGTGTGCATCAATTTGTGAGCGATGCCTTTGCCCCGTGCATTGGGATCGACAAACATGGATTTGATCTCGCCGTAGTCGCCCTTGTTGGCCAAAGCCGCACAGCCGAGAGTTGTTTCGCCTTCCTTGGCGACAAAAAAGCGGATCGTGTCGACACAAAGTTCGTCGATCGACAGGAAATGGTTGTCTTCGGCAGAGAAGAGCGACTGCATCAAGGCATGGCTGGCCTGCAAAAGGCGGGTCGCCTGCGGGTCACGCGGGTTGCCGGGAACGACGCGAATGTCAGTCATGAATTTCCTCCTCTGGTCTTGCGCGCCAATTTGTGGCATCGCTTTGCCTCTGTCCAGCATCGCCCATTGGAATGACCGCGCCGTGACACATACAGTTTTCGTTTGCGACACCTGTTGCTCAGAAAATGAGCATCCCTCCGGAGGCGCGTTTGCCGCCAAGCTACGCGAGGCGGCGCAGACAAATCCGGCTCTCGGCGATGTCGCTATCAGAACCGTAAGTTGTTTGAACGTTTGTTCGGAGCCTGTGGCGATAGCACTTCGGGCTCCGGAGAAGACGGCCTATCTGTTTGCGGGAATCGAGCCGGACTCCGATCTTGCCGATACACTGGCGTTGATTGGGCTTTATGTGGAAGCGGCGGATGGAGACATACCCGATGCACGACCGGCCGGACGATTGCGGTTTTGCCTAAAGGGGCGCGTCCCCGCGCTTTGACCTTGTCATGCCGATGCGGCTTCTGCGTCCACATCGAGCGGGTCAGGAGGAAGCCCTGCCACCTCCTGACGATGGTTTATTCCGCTTCGCCTTGCTTGAGGAAGAAGGCGCAGAAATAGCCGAGAGTTACCCAGCCTACGGCGGCAAATCCCAAGCTCTGGGTGGCAAATTCCGCGGAAAGTTCAGGTGGCGCAACGCCCCAGAACGTGTCCAGATGCGGTGCCCCGACGAACTGCGGCGCAAGAATAACCAAGAGACCCACCGCGTGCATCAGTAGGCTGCGGCCGAACGCGATCAGGGCCAGCCCGACCGCGGTCGCGAGGATGGTGCTGATCCACCAAACCTGGCGCGGGCCCAGCTCTGCTGCTGGCGTGCCGGGAAGCTCTGGCGGTAAGCCGATTGCAGGGGCGAGCTGCACAGCAATAAAGCCTGCAAGTCCCCAGATGATGCCATTCTGAGCGGTGATTTCCGTGCCACGGCGTTCGCGAGCGAAGGCCATCGCCGCCACCATTAGCAAGCCGTAGCCAGTGTAGGTCACGAGGTTGAAGCCGATGGTCATGAGGTGACGACCGGTTTCTCCGCCAAGGCCGGGCGCGCCCCTGTCGGAACTTGGCGTACCGTCAGCATGGAAATGCAGGCGCGCGCCGGATTCGTAGAGCTCGCCTTCCAGCAGAAGCGGGATGACAAAAAAGAACTGTAGCAGAGCGGCAATCAGCCCTGCTATCAGGCCAGCGAACACAGCGCTGGACAACAGATTTTTGGTCATTGGTCCGTGCGGCGTGCGCTTAGTGGCAGGGGAATGCCATTGCGTGACGCTGGTCGTGTGCTGCATCGTGCAGGACAGTTGCCTGTGCCATGCCCGAAACGGTCAGCAGGCCGAGGCCAACCACCAGAGTGAAAGCAAATGCCAGCGTGTTGGAACCTGTTGCGGCGATAGTCGCGGTCTTGGTTGTCATAGTCTTTTCTCCTTTCCCGTCACACCCGACGGGCGTCCAAGAGGGTTTCACTGTCTGCACGGCCGGTCTCCTGGCTCGTGGGTCAACGCGGTGCATTCCCTTCCCGGAGTTGGCCTCCAGTGGTTTTGAACGCGCGCTCGCCACTTACAGTCGCGGGGGCGGCTGAGGCTTTGGAAAAGTCCGTTCCTCATTCCCGAGTCACTGCGCAAGCGTAGCAACATACCGTGCCCGCCCTGTTTGGCGGCTTTTTGCCTGTGGGGTCAAGGCTGTTTCCGACATTGTTGAGGGCACAAGCGGCGGGGTGCCGCGGCGTTTCGTTGGGTTTTCAGCCAATATCTTGTGGATAACTCGGGCGCATCGGCCACATCGTGTGGTTAAGCGTTGACTCAAGCGCTTGGGCCTTTGCAGACTTGGAAAACTGCGGGAATCACGCGGGCAGACCAGAAAACAAAGGCACTCAGACAGGGACCAACGCCGCTTTGCGCTTTTCGAAACTCAGACTGACCGGCTTTAAAAGCTTTGTCGATCCGACCGATTTGATTATCGCGGATGGTCTGACGGGTGTGGTTGGGCCGAACGGATGCGGCAAGTCCAACCTGCTTGAAGCGCTGCGCTGGGTTATGGGGGAAAACCGCCCCAAAGCAATGCGCGGCGGCGGCATGGAAGATGTGATTTTTGCCGGTGCTGCGACCCGTCCTGCGCGCAATTTTGCGGAAGTCAGCCTGCAAATCGACAATTCCGAACGGCTCGCGCCAGCCGGGTTCAATGATGACGACGCGTTGGAAATCATTCGTCGCATCACCCGTGATGTCGGATCCGCATACAAGGTGAACACCAAGGATGTTCGGGCGCGCGATGTGCAGATGCTGTTTGCAGACGCGTCGACAGGTGCGCATTCACCAGCACTCGTGCGGCAGGGTCAAATCGCCGAACTTATCAACTCCAAGCCCAAGGCGCGTCGACGGATTCTTGAAGAGGCCGCGGGTATCTCGGGTCTTTACCAGCGTCGCCACGAGGCTGAGTTAAAACTCAAGGGTGCGGAAACCAATCTGGCGCGTGTCGATGATGTCATAGAACAATTGGGCAACCAGTTGGGGCAACTGGCGCGGCAAGCGCGTCAGGCGGCTCGCTATCGGGCGATTGGCGAAGAATTGCGCCAATCCGAAGGCATGCTGCTTTACCGCCGGTGGCGCGAGGCTGATGAAGCCCGCGCGGCGGCTGACGACGAACTCAAAACCCGCACCACGCAGGCAGCGCAGGCCGAAGGTCTGAGCCGCGTGGCTGCAAAGGAGCGGCAGGCAAAAGATGATGCTCTGCCGCCTTTGCGTGAGGAAGAAGCCATTGCAGCGGCTGTTTTGCAGCGACTGCAGGTCCAGCGTGACAGCCTGAATGATCAGGAAGCCCACGCGCTGCAAATCATCGAAACGCTCAAGAACCGCATTCTGCAACTGGGGCGCGACATGGAGCGCGAGGCGGGCCTGAACCGCGACGCAGGAGAAACCATCGAGCGCCTCGAATGGGAACAGAAAGAACTGGCGAAGGCCAGCGAGGGGCAGGCCGAAAAACTCGAGGCGGCCCAGGACGAGGCCCGCGAGGCGGCATCGGTTTTGCAGGAACGTGAGAGCGAACTGGCTGAAATGACAGAAGATGTGGCGCGACTTGCGGCGCGGCACCAGTCGGCGCACCGTTTGCTCGAGGACACACAAAAAACGCAGGCCAAGAACGAGGCCGAAGCGGCCAAAGCGCGTGACGCCGTGAGCGAGTCAAAGGAAGCGCTGGAACGGGCGGCTGAGGGGCTTGAAGAGGCGCGGGAAAGCGAAGCCGAAGCCATCGATGCCGCACAGGACGCCGAGGAACGTCTTGCCGAAGTCGAGGAAGAGCGCGCGGAAACACAAGCGCGAGAGGCTGACGCCCGCGCGGAACGCTCGGAGGCCGAAGGCGAGCTGAATGCGCTGCGCGCAGAGACAACGGCGCTGGCGAAACTGGTCGAACGTGACACTGCCGAAGGTGGCCAAATTCTGGATCGCCTTCAGGTGCAACAGGGCTTTGAGAAAGCGCTGGGCGCGGCTATGGCTGATGATCTTCGGGCGCCTGAAGTCGAGGAAGACGGGCCCTCGGGCTGGTATGTGTTGCCACAGTATCATGAGGTGCAGCCCTTGCCCGCTGGCGTGACGTCGCTGGTTGAGCATGTGTCTGTGCCCGAGGTTCTGGAACGTCGTATGAGCCAGATCGGCTTGGTGGCCACCGAAGATGCCATCCAGTTGCAGCCTTTGCTTAAGCCCGGTCAGCGCCTTGTGTCGCTTGAGGGTGACCTTTGGCGGTGGGACGGATACCGCGCCTGGGCCGAAGATGCACCGAGCGCGGCGGCACTGCGCCTGCAGCAGTTGAACCGCCTTGAGGAGTTGAAACAGGCCATGGCAGCAGCCACGGCGCGGGCTGATGGCGCGGTGCAAGCGCATGAAACGTTGCAATCGCGTTTGCAGGAGTTGGCGCAGGTCGATCAGGCCGCACGAGAGGCGCGCCGGTCTGCGGATCGCGCTGTGGCCGACGCAAACCGTGCCTTGAGCCGCGCGGAAGCGGACCGCAACCTTGCGGAAGGCAGGCTTGAATCTCTGGGCCTTGCGGTGACGCGGCACGAGGAAGAGGCCATGGCGGCGCGGGCCCAGTTGCAGGAAGCGGAGCGCGCTTTGGCGGATTTGGGCGATCTTGACGCCGCGCGAGCCGAGGTAGAAGACATCAAGATGACCGTCGAAGCGGCACGGATCATGATGATGTCGCGGCGGTCGTCACATGACGAGTTGCGCCGTGAAGGCGAGGCGCGCCTGAAGCGCTCTCAGGAAGTCACCAAAGAGATTAGCGGTTGGCGCCACCGCCTTGAAACTGCCGAAAAGCGGATGAACGAACTGGCCGAGCGTAAGGACGCCAGCGAAGAGGAGCTGATCGACGCAGGCGCCGCACCTGAAGAAATTGCCGCCAAGCGCGAAGAGTTGTCCGAGGCGATCGATCAGGCCGAGGAACGCCGTAGATCGGCTGCCGATGTCCTCGCTGAAGCGGAGACAGCATCGCGGCAGGCAGAGCACGCATCGCGTGAGGCTGAGCGCCTGGCTGGTGAGGCGCGTGAAGCGCGGGCGAGAAGCGAAGCGAGGGCGGATGCGGCACGGGAAACTGTTGCTTATGCCGCCGAACGGATCATGGAAGATCAGGAAGTTTCTCCTGAGGAGTTGCTTGAACGGCTGGATGTCGATCCGGACAACATGCCGGACGCAACGCAGGTTGAAGCCGATGTGAACCGCCTGAAGCGTCAACGCGATGCGCTGGGCGCCGTGAACCTGCGGGCAGAGGAAGACGCTAAGGAAGTCCAGGAAGAGTTCGACACCCTGACCGGTGAAAAAACCGATCTGGAGGAAGCGATCGCCACTTTGCGAAACGGGATCGCCAGCCTGAACAAGGAAGGGCGCGAGCGTCTGCTGACTGCCTTTGAACAAGTGAACAGCAACTTTGGCTTGCTGTTCCGCCACCTGTTTGGCGGGGGCGAGGCGAACCTCGTTCTGGTGGAAAGCGACGACCCTCTTGAGGCCGGTCTGGAAATCATGTGTCAGCCTCCGGGCAAAAAGCTGTCGACCCTATCGCTGTTGTCCGGTGGGGAGCAGACGCTGACAGCAATGGCGCTGATCTTTGCAGTGTTCCTCGCCAATCCGGCGCCGATCTGTGTGCTGGACGAGGTTGATGCGCCGCTGGACGATGCCAACGTGACGCGGTTCTGTGACTTGCTGGACGAGATGTGCCGCCGCACCAACACGCGCTTCCTGATCATCACCCACCACGCGGTAACGATGGCGCGGATGGACCGGCTGTTCGGTGTGACGATGGCTGAGCAGGGCGTGAGCCAGCTTGTGAGCGTCGATCTGAAGGCGGCAGAGACACTTGTGGCCTGACCTGCCGTTCACTGCAACGTGACACCTGCGAGAGCAATTGCGCCCTTATGCTGACCACAAACAGGAGGTTGCCATGCGCTCGCTATTCGCCGTTCTTGCCCTCGTAGCCACACCCGTCGCCGCGCAGGACTGGAAAACCCAACCGGGGGATCAGGCATTTGACGCGGAGTCATTGAATGCGCGTTTGTCTGGGCAGACGCTCACGTTCTACGACGATGGAAAATCGGTTTTCGATAGCAACGGTCAATACCAGTATGTCTATGGCGGTGGGGGAACCTGGTATGGCCATTGGGTTGTTGCCGAGAACTCGACTGTCTGCGTGACTTTTGTCACCGGCGTCGAGCGATGTGACCGTTACGTCGAAAATGACGGTCGCCTTGTGGTTCAGACGGCGGACGGGATGCGGTTTCCCATCCGCCAGTGAAGCTCACAGCTTGTTCAGCAATTCCGTAGTTGGCCAGGCGTCCGCCGGAAGGCCCAGACGTTTCTGCTCGGCTTGAACCGCGCGGCGCGTGAGCTTGCCAAGGATCCCATCGACTTTGCCGACATCATGCCCGCGGGCCTTCAGCTTTTTCTGGAGCGCTTTCATCTGGTTGCCCGAAAGACCGGGATCGGCGTTGCCCATATTGTATCGTGGAGCGCCCTCTAGGCGGGTGGCAAAATAGGCGGCGGTGGTCACATAAACGAAGCTTTTGTTCCACTCGAAATATACGTGAAAGTTCGGATAGGCGAGGAAAGCCGGTCCGTTGCGGCCTTGCGGAAGGAGAAGCGAAGCCGGCAGGTTTGCCAGCTTTCCAGAGCGGGGCTTTACGCCCATTTTGGCCCACTCGCGGGCGTTTAGAGTCGTGTCCAGACCGGATTTGGACCAGTCCAGGTTGGACGGAACCGTGACTTCCTGTAGCCACGGTTCTCCTTTGCGCCAGCCGAGATGGCTCAGCATCTTGCCGCCGGACATCAGCGCATCCTGCGCCGAGGTTTTCAAACGTACCTTGCCGTCGCCATCGCCGTCCACGCCATTTTCGATGATGTCGGCTGGCAGCATTTGGACCATGCCGATCTCGCCTGCCCATGCGCCCGTGGTTTTGGTCGGGCTGAAATCGCCGCGTGTGTACAGCTCCAGTGCAGCAAAGACTTGCGGGCGGAACAGAGCGGGGCGGCGACAATCATGTGACAGCGTCACCAGCGAGTTGAGCGTGTTGAAATTGCCCTGAAACGAGCCGTAGTCGGTTTCAAAGGCCCAGAAAGCCAACAACACACCGCGCGACACGCCGTATTGTTTTTCGATGCGCTTAAAGGTGTTGTTGTATTGTTTGGACTTGGCCTGCCCAACGTTGATGCGGTTCTGACTGATCAGTCTCTGGGAGAATTCCAGAAAGGGTTTTTGAAAGACCCCCTGCGAACGGTCCGCTTTGATTGTTGCAGGGTCCTGACGGGCAGAGGCGAAAAACTTGTCGACTGTAGATTTGGAATACCCTTTGGCCATGGCCTCCTTTTTGAGACCATTGACGAAGCTGCCGAACGAGCCGCCGCAGGGCACTTCGGCCATCGCAGTGCTGGCGCTTAGGATGAGGGCGGAGAGTGCGGTAGGGAAACGCATGAGTGAAAATACCTCTTAATCTGTCAATCCGAGCCTATCAGGCCTGCGTCACAGAGCAATGGCTCAAAGGAGAGCGATTGCCAGTACGGTTGCAAGTGCCAGCGCCCATGCGCGCCATAGCGCACCACATGCGAGATCAATGTCATCGGCGGAAAGACTGCGCCGGCCGTGCGCATTCACAAATGGGAATTCCCGCATTTCGCCGTCATAGGCGCGTGGGCCTGCAATGGCGATGCCGAGCGCGCGTGCCATTGCGGATTCCGGCCAGCCCGCGTTGGGGGACCGGTGCAATCTGGCGTCAGAAGCGATTGCCGGCCAGTCGGACATGACGCGGTGCGTTACACCAATCAAGGCTGCGGTCAGGCGTGCCGGAATCCAGTTGAGCAAGTCGTCAAGCTTGGCTGCTGCTTTGCCGAACTGTTCGTAGCGTGGATTGCGATAGCCGATCATGCTGTCTGCGGTGTTGATGGCTTTGTAGACAAGCAGGCCCGGGAGACCCGCGACCAGAAACCAGAAGGCAGGCGCAATCACTCCGTCACTGAGATTCTCGGCAGCGCTTTCGATTGCGGAGCGGGAAACGGCGCTCTCGTCCATAGCGGCTGTATCGCGGCTTACGATCATGGCAACGGCGCGCTTGCCGTCACCCAAGGAGACCCGCAACGCATCGCCAACCGCCTGCACATGATCCACGAGCGAACGCTGGGCCAGCAGAATCGCGGCGAGCAGCAGCTCGGGCAACCAGCCAAACGCGGAGATGAATGCACCAAGAGCCCAACTTCCAACGGCCAGCGCCGCGGTCAGCAGAAGGCCTTTGGCAAAACGGTTGTCACCCGCATTCAACCTCTGTTCAGCTTTGCCGATCAGGCGCCCGATCAGCACCGCAGGATGCGGTGTGCGGTCCCACAGCGCCTTGGGCTCTCCCAACAAGGCGTCCAGAAGCATGGCCAGAAACAATACTGCGGCGTGGCTCATAGCGCGGCCTCCAACTGGTCCCAGCGGTCTGGCGCGGGAAGTCCCAGTCGCAAGTAGGTTCGGGAATAGGGGAAAATGCGTGACCAGACATGGTCCTGTGCAAGGCGGTGCTGCCATGTGGCGGCGTCGTCGACCTCGTAAAGCCGGAACAGAGTCGTTCCGCCCGCGAGTGTTGCTCCTTTGCTGGTGAGCAAAGCGTCAAGTCGGCCGGCGTCGTCTTTCAATCGTGCGCGGGTTCTTTCAGCCCATGCGAAGTCGCCCAGCGCCATTGCGCCAACACGCAGCGCGGGCCCTGACACGGCCCATGGGCCAGTCAGATCGGAGAGTTTTGCGATCAGGACGGGATCACCGATTGCAAAGCCCAGTCGCGCGCCTGCCAGACCCCAGAACTTGCCGAAGCTCTTGAGGACAATTCGACCGTTACTGGCGGCGTTCGCGATAAGCGTTTTGTCCGGCGTCACGTCGCAGAAGCTTTCGTCGATCACGGTGAGGGGAGCCGTCAGGTCCTCAAGGTTCCAAAGTCTGCCGGTCGGGTTGTTGGGGTGCACGAGCACCCGGGCCGTTGGGTTGACGCCGGAAATCTTCCAGCCCTGCGACGCGAACGCAGCAGCGTGTTCGTTGTAGGTCGGCTTTGGAATATCGACCCGCGCCGAAGGGGCCAGCGCCGGTATTCTCGCAATCAGTGCGGAAGCGCCGGGCGCGGCCAGAATGGCGGCGTCATCCGGCACGTTCCAGAAAGCGCGGGCGGCGTCTATGAGTGCAGTCTGTGCGGCCTTGTCCGGCAAGTCGGCCCAGTCGGCGCCGGTCAATTCCGGTAGCGGATAAGGCACAGGATTTATGCCGGTGGACAGGTCGAGCCAGTCCTCACGCGTTCCACCGTATTGGGTCACAGCCGCGTCGATGCCGCCGCCATGATCGCGGGGAGGCGAGTTATCGGATTGCGCCTGTGCCAACATCGGAAAATCCTTTGCCTATCTGCTCTCGCGGATAGGCGATTTTCCGATGGCTTGGCAAGCGGCCTTTCTAGCCGCGACCGTGTGGCGCGTCGTAGTCGATCACCGGATTGATGGGCACAATGCGATGCGGATTGATGCTTTCGTGGCTGTAGTGATAGTGGCGCACGATGTGCTCCATGTTCACAGTCTCGCGCACGCCCGGCACCTGATAAAGCTCCCGCGTATAGGCCCAGAGATTGGGGTAATCCATCAAACGCCGGCGATTGCATTTGAAATGCAGATGATAGACGGGATCAAAACGGATCAATGTGGTGAACAGCCGCCAGTCCGCCTCGGTCAGTGCGTCGCCCATGAGATAGCGCTGATGTGACAGACGCTCTTCGAGCCAGTCGAGCGTGTCGAAAAGCGGGTGAACGGCTGCGTCATAGGCTTCTTGCGTGGTGGCAAATCCGGATTTGTAGACACCGTTGTTCAGGGTGTCGTAAATTCGGGCGTTGACCTCTTCGATTTCGTCACGGTGGCCTTCGGGCCAATAGTCGTCTGTGTTGCCCGTGATGCCATCAAAGGCGCTGTTGAACATGCGGATGATCTCGGCGCTTTCGTTGCTTACGATCGTTTCGCGCTGTTTGTCCCAAAGGATCGGCACCGTCACCCGCCCCGAATAGGTCGGGTCAGCCTTGGTGTAGAGGTTGTGCGCGTGGCTCAGGCCGTACAGGATATCCCCTGTTGCTCCGTGATCATCTGTTGCGAAGTGCCAACCTTCTCCCAGCATGTCCGGATGTACGGCAGACATCCCGATGTGGTCCTCCAGACCTTTGAGTTTGCGAAAGATCAGCGTGCGGTGTGCCCAGGGACAGGCATAGGAAACAAAGAGATGATAGCGCCCGCTCTCGGCCTTGAACCCGTCCGAGCCGCTTGGACCTGCGGATCCGTCGGCGGTGATCCAGTTGCGAAACTGACTCGCGGAACGCACGAATTTTCCACCGGAAGATTTGGTGTCATACCATTGATCGACCCATTTTCCGTCTACCAAAAGACCCATCTTGTTCTCCGTTATCTGTCGTTTGACGACAATGTAGCGTCCGGATCTGTGCGGAAAAACAGACGGTAGCGCAAAACACCTGCGCGCCTGCGCACAGACCGTGACCGATCTGCGGCATTTCGCCAAAGACCGCGTGTTTACAAATTCTTGGCTTGACCATGGTGTGATGGACGCTGATTTTTACCAGTGTATTCGGAGACTTCGTCATGAGCACCTATTTGCCCCCAGAGGTTCAGGCCGGCCTTGATGCCGCCCGCAAAAAAGCGATGAAGCAGCGCCACAAACTGCGTGTCGAGGCAGGTGGCCGCAGCTTTCGCGTGATCCGGTTTGAGGATGACGGCTTTACGCTGGACATCGAAGACGCCCCGCATTTGCGCGGGCTGGTCGATGTCTATGACGGTGGAAAGCAGCTTTACCAATGCCTGATTGTGGCTTCTGAAGAGCAAGGCGGAGAGATGCGCTACGAGTTCAAGCGCCACACACTGGCGACCGACCGCGCGCCGGTGGATTTTGAACGGGCAAGCGAAGCGCCGGTAGCGTTGTTGGGGAAAGAGGGCTGAGGTTGTAGCTTTCGCTGACCGCTGCTCTTTGGTGAGACTACGGGGCAGCTGGGGCTTCGATGAATGGCAGTTTGGGATCCGAAATTGCCAAACTCCACAAGTCAGCGAGGGTTAAGCTTCGAGGCTAAATTGGAAACCGAATGGATGTAGAGATAAAACTTGATGCCGACGCAGCTCTAACTCTGTTCAACTTTCTTTCCCGAACGCTAGACGAACAGAACGGCGAAAACCTGCACACTGCGGCAATACATGATGGCGACTTTGGGCCCTAAACTCGCTTCTTAGCGCTTTGGAGAAGACGCTGACTGAGCCCTTTGACGAAAACTACTGTGACTTAGTAAAAGAATCGCTTGAAGCTCTCCTAATCAAATTTGGTGCTTGGCCTTCAATCCAAGATGAGAAACGAAATAGCTAGACGTAGCTTTGAAACAAGCGTCCATTGTAACGAAAATTTCGGAACGCACTTTTGTTGGTGACGCTGTCAGCGTTCATTTTTGGTACAAGGTTCTTCTCCCCCAACAGCCAAAGCAACGCTTTGGCTAGCGCCCGAACCGCCCCCGTCAAACCGGAGGTTTGCCTCCGGCAAAACGCGGGCGCTTCGCTTTTACCCCTTGGTTCGGGCGCTGGTGCGCCTAAATCACTGCAAATCTGAAAACGCTTCTGCAAGTCGCTCGCAGGCTTCCTGCACCCGCGCGCGGGGGGTGGCGATGTTGAAGCGGAGGTAGTTTTCGCCGCCTGTGCCAAACGTCGGGCCGTGGTTCACTGCGATCCTTGCGTCTTTTTCCACACGGCGGGTGAACTCTTCGCGCCCCATGCCGGTGCCGGAGAAATCGACCCAACTGAGGTAGGTGGCCTCAAGCGCCATGGACGCCAGCCCCGGAATGTCCGCAATCGCAGTGTCCAACAGTTTGCGGTTGCCATCCAGATAGACCACCAGATCATCCACCCAAGCCGCACCTTCGGGCGAGTAGGCGGCTTCGGCCATGAAGAGGCCAAAGCTGTTGGGCGACAGGCCCAGAGCCGCCATGCGTCCGCCGAATTTGGCGCGCAGGTCAGGATCGGGGATGATCACGTTGCCGGAGTGGCTGCCCGCGATGTTGAAGGTCTTGGTGGTGGCCGTCATCATCACCAGGCGGTCCATGATGGTCTCGTCCACATTGGCCATCGGGATATGGGTGTTGCCTGCAAAGACCAGATCGTGGTGGATCTCGTCGCTTACCAGAATGAGGTCGTGACGTTTGCAGAATTCGGCAACGCCCTGCAATTCGTCGCGGGTCCAGACGCGGCCGCCGGGGTTGTGGGGCGAGCAGAGAATGAGCATGGTTTCATGCCCCTTCATTTGCGCATCCCACGCCTCGAAATCCATCTCGTAGCGACCCTCGTTCAGTGCAAGCTGACATTCGACAACTTCGCGACCGGCGGCTTTGATGACCTTGGCGAAGGCGTGATAAACCGGCGTCATCAGAACGACGCCGTCACCCGCGTTGGTAAAGGCGTCCACACACATCGCGGTGCCGTTCACCAGACCGTGTGTCGTAAAAATCTCGTTGCGTGCGACGTCCCAGCTGTGGCGCTCTTTCATCCACCAGCGGATGGCGTC
Organism: Shimia isoporae; assembly: GCF_004346865.1. Lineage (NCBI taxonomy): Bacteria > Pseudomonadati > Pseudomonadota > Alphaproteobacteria > Rhodobacterales > Roseobacteraceae > Shimia > Shimia isoporae. The sequence continues at coordinate 220,654 of NZ_SMGR01000003.1, read as the reverse complement.
CAGATAGGCGGCATCATCACCGTAGTATCCGTAGACACCCATCTCGTTCATTTTGACTAGAGCATCCGACACGCATTGCGGCGGGCGGAAATCCATATCGGCCACCCACATCGCGATTCCGTCTTTGGCAGGCACGCCATAGATCGGCTCCATCATGTCCCATTTTACGGAATGGGTGCCAAAGCGGTCGATGATCTCGTCAAAGCTCATTTGGGGGTCCTTTGCTGCGGATGAACGATGTGACGCTAGCGGATTGCTGGCCGTGCGCAACCCCGTTGCGTCAAATGCAATGCTGTCTTAGATGAAGGCCATGAAACGCCAAATCCTGATCCACCCCGATCCCCGCCTGAAAAAGGCCTGTGCGCCCGTTGCCGACCTGAGCGATGAGTTGCGCAATCTGGCCGAAGACATGCTGGAAACCATGTACGACGCCCCCGGTATCGGCCTTGCCGCGCCGCAAGTCGGTGTTCTGGATAGGTTGATCGTGATGGATTGTGTTAAGGAAGGCGAGCCGGAGCCGGTGGTGATGTTCAACCCCGAGGTTTTGAGCAGCTCCGAGGAAACCAACGTCTATGAAGAGGGATGTCTGTCGATTCCCGAGCAGTTTGCCGAGGTGACGCGCCCCAAAGAGGTTCGCGTCGGCTGGATCGATATGGACGGCAATCCGCAGGAAAAAGACTTTGACGGGCTGTGGGCGACGTGCGTGCAGCACGAGATCGACCATCTGAACGGCAAACTGTTCATCGACTATCTTGGCCCAATGAAGCGTCAGATGATGACCCGCAAGTCCCAGAAGATGAAGCGCGAGCTGGCACGGGGATGAGTGTCCTCCCCATCGTCCGTTGGCCGGATGACCGGCTGTCCACAGCCTGTGAGGCTGTGGGGGACGCGGACATCCGTGTGCTGGCGGCGGATATGCTGGAAACCATGTATGCAGCGCCTGGGCGGGGATTGGCGGGACCGCAGGTCGGTGACCTTCGGCGTCTGTTCGTGATGGACGTCACTTGGAAAGAAGGTGATCGCACGCCCATGGTGTTCGTTGATCCGGTGATCACAGCCCGAAGTGACAGCTCGTCGACTGTGGAAGAAGGCTGTCTTTCCATCCCTGATCTGATGGTGCCGGTGGCGCGTCCATCCCAGATCTCGGTGGTCTGGCGGGACGAGAACGGAGTTGAAAAAACCGGCGACTTCGATGGTTTTTCCGCCCGCTGTATTCAGCATGAAATGGATCATCTGGACGGTATCGTTACTTTGGACCGTCTCGACGCGATGACGCGCAAAACCCTACTTGAAGGATACGCTCTCAAATGACTGTTCGTCGCTGCATTCCATGGCCAGATAAACGTCTTCGGACCGCAGCCGAGCCGGTGACAGAGATCACCGATGAGGTGCGGCAGGTTTGGGATGATCTGATCGAGACGATGTACGCGATGCCCGGTGTGGGCATGGGCGCAAACCAAATCGGCGTGATGCTGCGCCTTGCGGTGGTGGACGCCACCGAGGAAGGCAATCAGCCGGTGCGCATGGCGAACCCCGAAATTCTGCACGCCTCGGTGCAGCCGCGCGAGCACGAAGAGGCAAGCCCGAACCTTGTTGGTGTCTCGGCCAAGATCAGCCGCCCGCGCGCGGTGACCGTGCGCTATATGGATGAGAACGGTGAGACGGTGGAGAAGGATTTTGTCGGTCTGTGGGCGACCTCGGTGCAACACCAGATCGATCACATCAACGGGAAGATGTATTTCGACCATCTCAGCAAGACCAAGCGGGACATGTTGATCCGCAAGGCGCGCAAGCTGCGCTAAGGCCCCGAGCAGGAGAACCAGATGCGTATTGTTTTTATGGGAACGCCGGATTTTTCGGTACCGGTTTTGGATGCCCTGATCGCGGCGGGCCACGACATTGCCGCGGTCTATTGCCAGCCGCCGCGTCCCGCGGGACGCGGCAAGAAAGACAGACCGACACCCGTCCAGGCACGTGCCGAGGCGTTGGGTTTGGACGTGCGTCATCCGGTGTCTTTGCGCAACGAGACTGCGCAGGCGGAGTTTGCATCTCTGGAAGCGGATGTTGCAGTTGTTGTCGCCTATGGGTTGATCCTGCCGCAAGCCATTCTGGATGCGCCAACGAAAGGCTGCCTCAACATTCATGCGAGCCTTCTGCCTCGCTGGCGCGGAGCGGCGCCAATCCATCGCGCGATTATGGCCGGAGACAAGCAAACTGGCGTTTGTATCATGCAGATGGATGCGGGGCTGGACACCGGCGACGTCCTTTTGCGGCGCGAAATTGCGATTGGCGAGACAGAAACCACCGCGGAATTGCATGACAGGCTTTCAGTGCTTGGATCAGAAGCCATCGTCGATACGCTCGCGCTGCTGGATGACCTAACGCCCGAACCACAGCCAGAGGATGGCGTGACCTACGCGGAAAAGATCGACAAGTCGGAAGCCAAAATCGACTGGAGCGAAACCGCGGAAGAGGTGGATCGCAAAATTCGTGGCCTGTCGCCGTTTCCGGGCGCCTGGACCGAAATCGAGGGGCAGCGGGTCAAGGTGCTTGCGTCGCACGTTGTCGCCGGCAACGGGGCAGCGGGCACCATTTTGGACGAAGCTCTGACAGTGGCGTGCGGCTCTGGCGCGGTGCAGTTGCTGCGCTTGCAACGCGCGGGCAAAGGCGGGCAGGATGCGCAGACGTTCCTGCGGGGCTTTCCGCTGACAGCAGGTCAGACCCTTTAGGGAGACACGCATGTTTTTTGCCTTTTTCGGAACCGTCATTATTGCGGGGATCATCGGATATGCGGCCGAACGGTCGGGTTTCACCCGCAACGGTTATATTCCCTCGATCATCATCTGCGTGGGTGGGGCGTTCGTGTTTTTTATGATCTCGCGCATGTTTCACATCGGTTTTGGCAGTCCGGGGATGAATGCGATCATCTCCTCGGTCGGCGCCTTGATCATCGTGCCGACACATTTCCGCAAATAGTCGGGCTGTGACTCTTCTGCCGCGAAAGCCCTTGATTCAATTAAAAATGTAGACGCCTGCCCCGTCCGCTTGCTAATTTGCGCTCAATACAGGGGTGGCCGTCAAATGAGCTGCCCAAGAGCATGAGGCAGAGACAGTGGCTTTCTTCGGATTCGGCGGCGATTCCGCTGCACCAAAGGTGACAGTTGTCACCACCATGAAAGACGAGGGTGCCTATATCCTCGACTGGGTGGCGCATTACAAAGCATTGGGTGCGACCGACATTGTGGTTTTCACCAATGATTGCAGCGATCAGACCGACCTGATCCTGCGCAACCTGAACCGCATGGGCGAAATCCATCACCGGTTCAATCGCGTAATGAAGCGCGGTCCGCACAAGAGTGCATTGATGTGGGCGCAGCACGAGCCTGTGGTGCAGGATGCGGACTATATCCTTGTGGTCGATGTGGACGAATTCCTGCAGATCGGGGTTGGCGACGGCACGTTCAAGGCGTTGATCGACACCCATCCAGAAGCGGATGCGATTTCGCTGGTCTGGCGCATTTTTGGCAACGCGGGGATTGAGGAGATCTCGGATACGCCGGTGCCGCAGCAGTTCCTGCAAGCTGAGCCGGAAGTGCCAACAGCAGACATGCTCCCGCATCGATTTTTCAAAACGCTCTATCGCAACAACGACAAGTTCAACCGGATGGGCGTGCACCGACCGTTCATCGAACCGGATGCGACTGACATCAACTGGGTCACACCAGATGGCACGAAGCTTGATGATCGCCAGATCAAAGGCGCTCTGCATATCGACAAAGGCTTTGGTTATGACGTGGCGCAACTCAACCACTACGCGTTGCGTTCACTGGATGGCTTCCTGAACAAGCAACGCCGCGGCCGCGCCAATCATGTGAAAGGCAAGCTGCAACTGCCTTACTGGGACAAGTTCGACAAGAACCACGAGACCGACACCCGCCTTGCAGAGCGGTTTGATGCGGCCATTGCGATCAAGACGGAGTTGCTGAAGGACGAAACGCTCGCCAAGCATCATGAGGCAGCAATTGACTGGGCGCAGCGCATGGCGCGAAAAGCGCGCCGCCAACCCGCGACAAAAGCCTTCCTTGCCAAGCTCAAGGCCCGTGATCAGGTCAGTGCTGCCAACGCGGCAAACGCCGCCTGACGGGGGCAGTCGGCTAAACAGAGAAAGGCGCGGCGATCCCGCGCCTTATTTTTTTGGTTTGAAAGGTGCCATTCCTTCGCGTGCCAATTCGTCGGCGCGTTCGTTTTCCGGATGGCCGGCATGGCCTTTGACCCATTCCCAAGTGACATCATGTCGGGACTGAGCCGCATCAAGCCTTTGCCACAACTCGACGTTTTTCACAGGTTTCTTGGCGGACGTTTTCCATCCGTTGCGCTTCCAGCCGTGGATCCAGCCTGTGACACCGTCTTTGACGTAAGAACTGTCTGTGACCACCGTGATCTTGCTGGGCCGCTCCAGCGTTTCAAGCGCCATGATCGCTGCCATGAGCTCCATCTTGTTGTTGGTGGTTTCTGCGGCGCCACCATTCAGCGGGCGTTCTTTGACGACGCTGTCGCCATCCTTGGCCTGCATGAGGACACCCCAGCCGCCGGGGCCGGGATTTCCTGAGCAAGCGCCATCCGTATATGCAAACAAATCAGCCATGCGCGGTGAGTATGACAAATGAGTCCTTGGTACCAGCCAAACCGGTGCCACTGCCTGTTCTTTGCCGAAACACCGTAAAACCCGCGTTTTCCAAAATCCCGGTCAGTTCCTCGGGTGAATAGTAACTATAGAACCGCCCCAAATGGTCGCGCGCCTCGCCTTCGCCGAGTTTCATTCCAAGATGAAGGGCGCCGCTGGGCTTTAGCGCATTTTTAACGCGCAGAAGGTGCTGCGGAAACTCCGACTTCGGGGCGTGCAACAAAGAGAAGTTTGCCCAGATGCCGTCATATCGGGCGTTCGCGTCGAGGCTTTCAAAGGTTCCCACTGTCACGTCGAGGTCAAAGGCCGCCTTTGCAAGGTCCGCCATTTCCGGGGAGGCATCCATTGCCTCGACGCGATAGCCGGCAGTCCGAATTTTGTCGGCCCATTGGCCCGGACCGCAGCCAAAGTCCAAGACGAGACCATTGTCGGGAAGCCGCTCGAAGAACGCGGTCAGATCGCTGAACTGATCCACGTCGATGTCGTCGATGCGAGCAAATTTTTCCGCGTATTTACCTGCGGCCTGTGCATAGACCTCAAGCGTTTCCTTATCGCTCATGCCCGCTCCATTGCCAGACGCCCCGCCAAGGCCACAAAGATTGCGGCAAAGCTGCGGTTCAACCAACGCATCACCCGCTCACTGCCAAGAAGCAATTCGCGTGCTTTGGCGGCGAACAGCCCGTAAAGCACAAATACAGCAAACGTCATTGCCATGAAGATCCCGCCCAGCACAGCCATCTCCAAAGTGGCGGTTGAGGGCACGCCGCTCAGGAATGGCGGCAAAAGAGCAAGAAAGAACACCGATAATTTCGGGTTCAAGATGTTGATCAGGGCACCCCGGCGGGCGATGACGAACCCTGCCTGAATCCTGCGCTCTGCTGTCACAGCCAGTGCGCCATCGCTACGTACCGCCTGCCACGCGAGATAGAGCAAGTAAGCGACGCCCGCGAATTTGACCACGTTGAATAACACTGCGGACGTATGAAGCACCGCCGCCAACCCCAATGTGGCGGCCGCAAGGTGTGGCAATATCCCGAAGGTGCATCCCAATGCAGCCCAAATTGCGGCCTTCGGGCCTTGGCCGAGACCCATCGCAAGCGTGTAGATGACTCCGGTGCCGGGTGCGATGACGACGACAAATGCGGTTAGTAGAAAGTGTATGGAAATCAAAGATTTGTCTCCGTTTGGCTAGGTCAATAAACGATGCTGATTGCGAGGCAGGTGACAACCACGGCTGTCAAAATCAGGCGCAGGCGCATCCACCATGGCGGGGTCAGGCCCCACTGAAAAAATGCGTAATCGAGTAGTAGCAAACCGGCAAAACCAAACAACAGGTTTGTGCCGGCGCTGACCGGACCGCCGCCGGTCATGAAGAATGCCCAGAGCGCCGGAATCACAGAAAGCGTGTACCCAACCGCCGCACGTGCGCCACCTGCCTTAGTTGCGAAACCCCACAGGACACCGGACATGAAACTCAGGATCACCGACCCGTAAAACAATTGCACATAGGGTCCGACAAACCGTGGGCCAAGCGTTGCCGCCCCCCAATCCTGAAGGGAGGGTTGCAAAATCGTCAGGGCTCCCCAGACGAAAGGGATCAGCCCCGCAAGTCCAAGCAGTAGAGGTGCAGTGGGTATCCGGATCATGCTCGGCTCTCCCTTAGTGACGCCAAAAGGGCGTCAATCCGTTTCTGGCGTGTCTCGGCGCGCTTCGCGCTTTCAATCGGGTGAAGGAGGCCGCGTTTTTTACCTGCGGTCAAGGCGTCCCACTGTTCGGCCAGGCCAGAAGTTTGCACCTGAGCGACGACATCTTCCGGCATGTCCACATAATCGGGATCGGCTGCCTTCAGGCGCACGTCTAGCAGGTCATCGGGTGACACCCCAATTCGGCTCAGAAGTGATTTGCCGGTCCAGAGGAAAGCTCCGCTGATTACCGGAGCCCGGCTGACCGCAAGATTTACAGGATGATCCGCGATTTCTCCTTCGACCCTCTTTGGATGGTTTAGAGCCTCAAGTACGGATTCCGGCAGCGGCAAGACCGTATAGGTCGATTTGCCCCACTCCATTGGCACGATTTGCGCCTCGAAGGATACGTATCGGGTCACACCTCTACGTCACGCAGAACGCGCGGCACTTTGAAGTTTACACGTTCCACAGCGGTTTCCACGATATCGACAGTCACATCGAACCTTTCGCGGAATGCGTCGATGACCTCGTTCACGAGTACTTCGGGCGCGCTTGCGCCGGCAGTTATTCCCAAAGTGCCTATGCCCTCCAGCGCCCGCCAATCAATGTCTCCCGCGCGTTGTACCAACTGGCTATAGTCACAGCCGTTCTTTGCTCCCACCTCGACCAGACGTTTTGAATTGGAGGAATTCGGCGCGCCGACGACCAGCATTGCGTCCACTTTCGGGGCCACTTCCTTGACGGCTTCCTGCCGGTTGGTTGTCGCGTAACAGATGTCTTCTTTGTGGGGTCCCACGATGTTCGGAAAGCGGGTGTTCAGCGCGGCGACAATGCCTTTTGTGTCGTCCACGCTCAGGGTGGTTTGCGTCACAAATGCAAGCTTGTCGGGGTTTCGGACCTCAACCGTTGCGACGTCATCCTCGGTTTCCACCAACAGGACTTCACCCTCTGGGAGTTGTCCCATTGTTCCGATGGTCTCAGGATGTCCGGCATGGCCGATCATTATGATTTGCAATCCGTTGTCGGAGTGCCGTTCAGCTTCGATATGGACTTTGCTCACCAGTGGACAGGTGGCATCGACGTAGATCATGTTGCGTCGTTCGGCCTCTGCAGGCACGACCTTGGCCACGCCATGCGCCGAAAAAATCACGGGCCGATCATTGGGGCATTCGTCCAGTTCCTCGACAAACACCGCACCCTTGTCGCGCAGGCCGTCGACCACAAATTTGTTGTGAACAATTTCGTGACGCACATAGACCGGAGCACCCCACTTTATGAGAGCCATTTCAACGATCTTGATGGCGCGATCGACACCGGCGCAAAATCCGCGCGGCGCGGCAAGGTGAATTTGTAGCGGTGGTTTGCTCATGTTTGTCTCCCGAACGCGCTCTCACAGGTACGCCGTCACGCGCGCCTCGTCCAGAGGCTTGACCTTCCAGCGCGGGAGGCTGCTACGCGCCCCGATAATACCAATACGGGAGACAAGAATGCGTTGGATCATGGCAGGTGCGGCAGGGGTTTCGGCAATAGCGCTTGGGGTCTGGTGGACTCAATCGACGGCTGAGGCAGGTATTTTGCCCTACAAGGATGCGGATAGCGTGGCGCGCGGCGTCGAGATTTACGCGGAAAACTGCGCGGCCTGTCATGGCGCTGACCTTGAGGGTGAGCCGCAGTGGAAACGGCGAAAAGACACTGGGAGAATGCCTGCGCCTCCTCATGATGAAAGCGGACATACGTGGCATCATGCGGATGATGTGCTGTTTGCAATAACCAAGTTTGGAACGGAAAAAGTTGTGGGGCAGGGGTATGAGAGCGATATGCCCGGCTTTGAAGACACACTGAGTGATCAGGATATTCTGGATGTGCTGGCCTACATCAAAAGCACTTGGCCTGATGAGGTTATCGAAATGCACAACGGTGTGAATGGGGGATAATCAAATCGGTAAAAGAAAAACCGGGGCGCGTCGGCCCCGGTTTCGAAGGTATCACTTTGCGGTGAATTCTTCTTCGCGTTCACGCTCCGGCATCGGATCGCGCGGTGGGCGACCGATCACTTCGCGCAGGCCGTCCAACTCGATGAAGTTGTCTGCCTGACGGCGCAGCTCGTCCGAAATCATCGGCGGTTGGCTGCGGATCGTGGATACGACCGAAACGCGCACACCTTGACGCTGCAGGCTCTCTACGAGCGGCCGGAAATCCCCATCTCCGGAAAACAGCACGATGTGATCGACATGGGGTGCGAGTTCCATGGCGTTGACCGCCAGCTCGATGTCCATGTTGCCTTTGACCTTACGGCGGCCCTGGCTGTCGGTGTATTCTTTCGCAGCCTTCGTCACCATGGTGAAGCCGTTGTAATGCAGCCAGTCCACCAGAGGACGGATCGGAGAATATTCGTCGTTCTCCAGTAGGGCGGTATAGTAGAAAGCGCGCAGCAACTTGCCACGACGCATGAACTCGGCACGCAACAGTTTGTAGTCGATGTCGAAGCCGAGCGACTTTGCGGCGGCATAGAGATTCGACCCGTCTATGAACAGCGCGAGCCGTTCGTCTTTGTAAAACATCAAAATGTCCTTTCTGAGCCTGCCACGCGTGGAATGTCCCGTGAGTGTTAAAATGAACGAGCGTGACAGTACTATAAGGGTAGTGATATTTGCGGCAGCATCAAGTTCAGGCCCCGTCTATTTGGTATAGGTGGGTAAAAAAGTGACGCAAAAATGTGTAAAACCATACTCTTAGCGCTCGGCGGGAACCTGCCTTCACATGTTGGTGTACCAACAAAGACGCTTTCCGCTGCGCTGCAGAGGTTGAATGGCGAGGGAATTGTTCTCCTTCGGGTCAGTCGATTCTTTGAAACGCCCTGTTTCCCGGCAGGCGCCGGTCCCGACTATGTGAACGCGGCTGTGGTTGTCGCAACCAACCGCGAACCGCATGAACTGCTATCAAGACTGCATGAGATAGAAGCCGAATTCGGACGCGAAAGGGAAACGAGGTGGGGCATGCGGACTCTGGATATCGATCTGATTGCGTACGGCGATGTGGTTCTTCCGGACCTTGATACTCAGCGATCCTGGCGTGATCTGGCGCTTGAGGAGCAGGTGCAAGCGACACCGGATCAACTGATTCTCCCCCATCCGCGTTTGCAGGACCGGGCGTTTGTCCTAGGGCCCTTGATGGACGTTGCCGCGCAGTGGAAACACCCGCTGTTGGGGCAAACTGTGGCTCAAATGCACGCGAAACTGCCAGCTGAGGACGTCAAAGCGTTAAAAAGCCTTTGAAACCTGCTTGTCACCACTCAGAATTGCGACTAGATACACCACTTCTGATCAGACCGTAAAATGGAGTGCCGCATGGCCCGCGTAACCGTTGAAGACTGCGTCGACAAGGTTCCGAACCGTTTCGAACTCGTAATGCTTGCCAGCCACCGCGCACGTGAAGTGTCCGCCGGTGCTGCAATCACGCTGGACCGCGACAACGACAAGAACCCTGTTGTTGCCCTGCGCGAGATCGCCGAAGAAACCCAGACCGCCGACGAGCTGCGCGAACGTCTGATCGAGGCCAACCAGACCCAGATTGAGGTCGACGAGCCCGAAGAAGACAAAATGGCTCTGCTGATGGGCGCCGAAGCGGACGCGCCGGCTGACGACGACATGTCCGAAGAAAAGCTCCTGCGCGCGCTGATGGAAGCGCAAGGCCAGGGCTAAGCCGTAAGGCTTAAGGGAAACGTGTATGGCCGAAACCGACGACAAGGTCGCCCTCTTTCCGGCAGATGATCTTGTCGCGCTGGTTCGCGCCTACAACCCCCGCACAAACGAAGCGTTGATCCGCGCGGCCTATGACTTTGGCCGCGCGATGCACGAAGGGCAGTTTCGTCACTCAGGCGAGCCCTACTTTACCCATCCCATCGATGTCGCTTGTATTCTGGCCGAGCAGCATCTGGACGATGCCTCGATTATCACAGCGCTGCTGCACGACACGATTGAGGATACCAAAGCCTCCTTTGACGTCGTGGCAGAGAAATTCGGGGATGAAGTCGCCGACCTTGTCGACGGTGTGACAAAGTTGACAAACCTGCAGCTGAGTTCAACAGAAACCAAGCAGGCTGAAAACTTCCGCAAGCTTTTCATGGCGATGTCCAAGGATCTCAGGGTGATCCTTGTGAAGCTGGCAGACCGTCTGCACAACATGCGGACCATCAAGGCAATGCGTCCGGAAAAGCAGGCGCAGAAGGCTCGAGAAACCATGGATATCTACGCGCCGCTGGCAGGGCGTATGGGTATGCAATGGATGCGCGAAGAGCTCGAAGACCTTGCTTTCAAGGTGCTGAACGCGGATGGCCGCGCTTCGATCATCCGCCGCTTTATCACTCTGCAGAAAGAAACTGGAGATGTGATCGAACGCACCACCGGCGATATGGAACACGAACTGGCAGAAGCTGGCATCAACGCGCAAGTCATGGGGCGAGCCAAAAAGCCGTACTCGATCTGGCGCAAGATGCAGGAAAAGGATCAGGGCTTTTCGCGTCTGTCGGACATCTATGGCTTCCGTATCATTACCGACAGCGAGCAGGACTGTTATCGGGTGCTGGGTGTGATCCATCAGCGATGGCGGGCGGTGCCCGGCCGGTTCAAGGACTACATTAGCCAGCCCAAGTCGAACGGATACCGTTCGATTCACACAACGGTCTCAGGCCGGAACGGTCGTCGTGTAGAAGTGCAAATCCGCACCCAACAGATGCACGACGTGGCAGAGTCCGGCGTTGCAGCGCACTGGTCGTACAAAGATGGGGTAAGGGGCGAAAACCCATTTGCCGTTGATCCGGTGAAATGGATTTCGGGCCTGACCGAGCAATTCGACGCGGAAGAAGATCACGAGGATTTCCTCGAGGCTGTGAAGCTCGAGATGTATTCGGATCAGGTGTTCTGCTTCACGCCAAAGGGCGAAGTCGTAAAGCTGCCCCGCGGGGCGACCCCTATCGATTTTGCCTATGCCATTCACACCCGCATCGGCCATGCCTGTGTCGGGGCCAAGATCGATCACCGCCGCGTGCCTCTCTGGACACGGATCAAGAACGGTCAATCGGTGGAAATCATCACAGCCGAAGGGCAAATGCCGCAGGCAACATGGCTCGACATTGCCACGACAGGGAAGGCTCGCACGGCGATCCGGCGCGCTCTGCGGGAAATGGACCGCGAGCGTTACGTGAAGCTCGGCGCTCAACTCGCCGTTGCCGCTTTTGAACAGGTGAACAAAAAGCCGACGGACAAGGCTCTCAACATTGCGGCCAAGCACTTCAGGCTCAAAGGCAAGGACGAGGTTCTAGCCCGTCTCGGATCCGCCGAATTGAGTGGTGTCGAGGTCGTGCAGGCGGTCTATCCCGAGCTTGCACCGGACGAAGCGGAAGAAGTCACGTCAGAGCGCGCGGTTATCGGTTTGGCCGCCGACCAGAGTTTCCAGCGTGCAAAATGTTGTCAGCCGCTTCCTGGCGAACGCATTGTCGGTATCACCTACCGCGGACAAGGTGTGGTGGTGCACGCCATCGATTGTGACAGCCTGTCGAATTACGAAGACCAGCCGGACCGCTGGCTCGACCTGCATTGGCAATCCGGCAAGTTCAAACCGATCTTCGAGGTCAAACTCTGGATAACGATTGGAAATGACGCCGGGGTGCTGGGACGTATTTGCACATTGATTGGCGAGAACAAGGCCAATATCTCAAGCTTGGAGTTTGTGGATCGCAAGCCTGATTTTTATCGGTTGCTGGTCGGCGTCGAACTTGCGGATGCCGAACATCTGCACAAGTTGATGCTGGCGCTGGAAGCTGAGAACGACGTGGCAGAGATCGCACGCTATCGCAACCCGGAACCGGCCCGCGCGCCCAGCGGGACCTGACAACCAAGGAAGCCCAAGTGGTATTCAAACGCCGCGACAGAAGACCTTTCTTCCAGGTGCTGGGGGAGTTTTTCTATCCGCGCGGTGGATGGACGCGGGCGGCCCGCTATGTGCAGCACAGGTTGCGCCGCCTGCCCGGAACACCGGAAACCATAGCGCGCGGCGTGTGGTGCGGGGTGTTTACCACCTTCTCCCCGTTTTACGGTCTGCATTTTGTTGTGGCAGCCATTCTTGCGCGCATACTCAACGGCAACCTGTTGGCGGCTTTACTGGCGACATTTTTCGGCAACCCGCTGACCTATGTGCCGATTGGTGTTGTGTCGTTGAAAACAGGGCATTTCCTGCTGGGCACAGAGTTCGAAGCCGGAGAGCACAAGACACTCGGACGCAAGTTTGCCGATGCCGGTTCGGACCTGTGGCACAACTTCTTTGCTATCTTCACAGACAGGGTCGCCGACTGGCATGGTCTCAAGATTTTTTATGATGAGGTCTTCTACCCTTATCTTATCGGAGGCATTGTTCCCGGTATCCTTACCGCGACAATCGCATATTACTTGAGTGTGCCGGTGATCCGGGCATACCAGAAATCCCGCTCTGCGCGCTTTCAGAAAAAGATCATGCAAGTCCGCGCAGCGGCCGAAGAGCAGGTTGCGCGCACGCAAGAAGAACAGGCGCAAAACGACGCGCCCAAATCCTGAAAAAACCGGTTTTCCTTGCTCAAAGGCCGCCGTAGTGTCGGGCCAACGATCATAGGAGGAAACGCCATGCTGCGCCTTGGTGTGAACATCGACCACGTTGCCACAGTGCGGAACGCTCGGGGCTCCGCCTATCCGGATCCGGTCCGCGCCGCAAAGCTGGCCGAAGAGGCCGGTGCTGACGGGATAACCGCCCACTTGCGCGAAGACCGTCGCCACATAGAGGATGCGGACATCGATGCGCTCATGGACGCACTGACCGTGCCTCTGAATTTCGAGATGGCCGCCACTGACGAGATGCAGGCGATCGCCCTGCGTCACAAGCCACATGCAGTTTGCATCGTGCCGGAAAAGCGCGAGGAACGCACCACGGAAGGTGGCCTTGAAGTCGCGCGCGAAGAGAACAAGCTGGCCCACTTCATTGCGCCGCTGCGCGATGTGGGATGTCGGGTTTCCATCTTTATTGCGGCCGACCGCGCGCAGATCGAAGCCGCCAACCGGATTGGCGCGCAGGTAATCGAGCTGCACACGGGTGCCTATTGCGATTTTCACGCCGAAGGCCGATTTGACGAGCGCGACGCGGAGCTGAAGCGTCTGACCGAAATGGCGACATTCGCCCATTCTTTGGGGCTGGAGGTCCATGCGGGGCACGGCCTTACATATGAAACCGTCGGCCCGATTGCGGCATTGCCAGAGGTGATGGAACTCAACATCGGCCACTTCCTGATCGGGGAGTCTATTTTCCTCGGTCTGGAGCCCGCCATTGTGGAAATGCGGCGCATCATGGACGAGGCACGCGCATGATTAATTTGCGCAAATACGCCATAGTGTTTGTCCTAACTGTGCTTGGCCTAATGGCGGTCGGTTATGCGTTGGGAGCGATTGGGATCACCGTGCCGGCGGGTTTGAACACTTGGCTGCCAGCGGCAACCGCAGCGGTCGTTGTCGGACAGCAGCTGGCAAAGGAGACGGGAACCGCTCTGTCATCCGGAACCTATTGGCGGCTCGGCGTCCCAACGAGCGTTGTTGCAACCGCCCTTCATGCTGCGATCGCGTCGATAATCTTTCTGGGGCTGTTTGTGACGGCCGGGGTGAACATGTTCGCTCAGATCGCGGCAGTAGGTGCCTTTGGTCTGGCGATAATCGGCCTTATTGTGGTGCTGGCGATCTATCTGTCCAACGTCTGCTTTCTCTGGCTTGGCGTGAAAAACGGCCTGCGGGTCAAAAGTGCAAAGGCAGATGACACATGATCCGACATATCGTGATGTTGAACCTCCGCCCACATGTACAGGCTCCGCTGGATGTGGTGCTTGCGAAACTTGCCGAACTGGTGGACACGCTGGACGGCTGTTCCAATTTTGTTGCGGGGCCAAATCGGGATTTCGAAGCAAAGTCGCAGGACTTTCCTCACGGATTTATGTTCGACGCAGAATCCGCCGAGGCGTTGGCTGCCTATGCTGAACATCCTGAACATATCGCGCTCGGGTCCAGACTGGTTGCGATGTGTAACGGCGGGGGCAAGGGCATCACAGTATTCGATCTGGAGATTCCGTCCTCCGGCTGACACCGCTTTCATCTCGCTTTTTCTTCGGATTTGGGATTTGCTGCCTGAAAATCAGATTGGGAAGCCGTTTATGACCCGCCTCAAGACATTGGTCTTTGCCGTTTTGACCCTTTGTGCCTCGCCTTTGGCCGCACAACAGGTCTTTGAGTGTGACTGGCGCGCCCGCGCGGATTCCATTGTCGAACCATGGGATGAGAATAGCCGTAGTTTTGCCAATGGTGACGTGCGTATTGCGCTCTTGGACACAATCGAACCAGCAGGCGGCGCATATCATTTTTTAGTCCTGTCTCCGCCCTATGACGAAGTGGGCGGTCGCCAGTGCAGGGTTCTATCGCTTGACGAGGGCCTCGGGTTTGCAGGTGTCGACTTTTCCACACTCGAGGCCTCTTATGACCCCTCGGTAGGCTTGGTTTTTCTGGTGGATGTGGGGCTCTACGATGGAGAAACAGGCACGTCCAAGCCGCAACGGCTTGTGTTCACTCTGAACCAATCCACCGGAGGCATCGGAGCGTTTTGGCCATGATACTCGGTGTGGGTACCGATCTGGCAAACATAGACCGAATTGCCGGTACTCTGGAGCGGTTCGGCGACCGGTTCCGAAATCGTGTGTTCACCGAGATTGAGCAGGCCAAGGCAGAGCGCCGAATGGATACCGTCGGCACTTATGCCAAACGCTGGGCAGCGAAGGAGGCCTGCTCCAAAGCGCTGGGCACTGGGTTGCGTATGGGCATCAGTTGGAAGGACATGGCGGTCAGTAACCTGCGTACAGGGCAACCGGTGATGCATGTTACCGGATGGGCCGCCGAGCGCCTCAAGGAAATGACGCCGGAGGGTCATGAGGCCATCATTCACGTCACGTTGACAGACGATCATCCATGGGCGCAGGCCTTTGTTGTCATCGAAGCACGCCCCGTCGCGGCCAAGCCGGGTTGACTTGCCCCGCCTGCAGTCGCATGTAACCCCCGACCTAACGCGGAGAGACCCATGGCCGATAAAGCCAAGCAGGACAACGGCATCGTTGAAACCATCAAGACCATTGTCTATGCGCTTCTGATTGCGGGTGTCTTCCGCACCCTGTTCTTTCAGCCGTTCTGGATTCCATCCGGCTCCATGAAAGATACGCTGCTGATTGGCGATTTTCTTTTCGTGAACAAGATGACCTATGGCTATTCCTACGCATCTTGCCCATCCATTCGCATTCAGCGTCTTGGCATCAACATTGACGCCAAGGATATCTGTGGTTGGCTGGATGGCGACAACAGCCGCATCATGGGCAGCGAACCCGAGCGCGGCGATGTCGTGGTGTTCCGTCATCCGGTGTCCGGTCAAGACTACATCAAGCGCCTGATCGGTTTGCCCGGCGACAAAATCCAGATCAAAGACAGTCTGCCTTACATCAATGGTGTCCCGGTCAAGCAAATGCCTGACGGAGTTTTTGAGGAAATTTCCGAGCCGCAAGGACCGGAGCGCCGCTTCCCGGGCTGCGAAAACGGCCCGGTTGGCGAAGGCGGTATTTGTGTGAAGTCGCGCAAGATCGAAACGCTGCCAAATGGCAAAAGCTATGGCGTTTTGAATATCGGTGAGACTTCGGGAGACAACCGCGGTGTCTATACCGTGCCGCAGGGCCACTACTTCTTCATGGGTGACAACCGCGACAACTCGACCGACAGCCGCGTGTCCCAGAACCGCTATGGCGTCGGTTTCGTACCGTACGAAAACCTGATCGGCCGCGCGGACCGCATCATGTTCTCTTCTGCGGGGCGTTCCATGTTCTTCTTCTGGACCTGGCGCGGTGATCGCTTTTTCAAGGCGATCGAGTGAAGCTGTCTGCTGAACTCAAAGCGCTCGAGGCGCGGCTGGGGTACACCTTTGAACGCCCCGACCTTTTGGTGCGCGCCGTTACGCACTCGTCCATGAGTTCACCGACACGACAGGACAACCAAAGGCTGGAGTTTCTGGGAGACCGTGTTTTGGGCCTCGTGATGTCCGAAGCCTTGCTTGAACACGACAAGTCGGCTTCGGAGGGACAACTGGCCCCGCGTTTCAACGCGTTGGTGCGTAAGGAAACCTGTGCGGATGTGGCGCGCGATATCGATCTCGGCGCGGCGCTCAAGCTGGGGCGGTCGGAGATGATGTCCGGTGGCCGACGCAAGCAGGCATTATTGGGTGATGCGATGGAGGCGGTCATTGCCGCCGTCTATCGCGACGCCGGTTTTGATATTGCGCGAGATATGATCCTGCGGCTTTGGGGCGCGCGAGTGCAGAGCGTCGAGGCTGATGCCCGCGATCCCAAGACGTCACTTCAGGAATGGGCGCAGGCCCGCAAGTTGCCGCCGCCAAAGTACGATCTGGTCCAACGCTCCGGTCCCGATCATGCGCCGGTCTTCAAAATTGCCGTTCGCCTTGAAAACGGGTTATCCGCCGAGGCCACCGACAGTTCCAAGCGAAAAGCGGAACAAGCCGCCGCAAAGGCACTCTTGGCAGAGGTTGAAAAGGGGTGAGCTTCTGCTCATCTCAGTGCGAAGGCGTCCTCCCCCTAGAACCACAGTTCGTTTTGAGCTACAGACGCGCCTTAACCAGACAAAGGCTGACCCAATGACCACACGCGCCGGATTCGTCGCACTGATCGGAGAGCCCAATGCGGGCAAATCGACGCTCACAAACCAAATGGTGGGCGCCAAAGTTTCGATTGTGACCCACAAGGTTCAGACCACCCGCGCCCGTATTCGCGGCGTGGCGCTTGAGGGTGAAAGTCAGATTGTGTTTGTCGACACGCCGGGCCTTTTCCGTCCCCGCCGCCGCCTTGACAGGGCGATGGTTGCCGCCGCTTGGGGCGGAGCAGCGGACGCCGACATTATCGTGCTGATGATCGAAGCGCACCGCGGTGTGACAAAAGGCGTAGAAACGATTTTGGAAGGTCTGGAAGAAATCGGTCAGGGGCGCAAGGTTGCGTTGGCGATTAACAAAATCGATCGCGTGAAATCCGAAGATCTACTGGCACTGGCCAAGAATCTGAACGAGCGCTTTGATTTCGTCGAGACCTTTATGATCTCGGCAGAGAAAGGCCACGGCTGCGACACGCTGAAGGCATGGCTGGCAGGTCAGCTTCCCGAAGGGCCTTGGCTCTATCCTGAAGACCAAATTGCGGACCTCCCGATGCGTATGATCGCCGCTGAGATCACCCGGGAAAAGCTGACGCTCCGCCTCCATCAGGAATTGCCCTATCAGATGACGGTTGAAACCGAGAGCTGGGAAGAGCGCAAAGACGGGTCCGCACGAGTGGATCAGATGATCTATGTGATGCGTGACGGGCACAAAGGCATTGTCCTTGGCAACAAGGGAGAGACCATCAAGGCGGTTTCCAAGGCGTCGCGTGAAGAACTTGAAGAGTTTATGGGGCGCCGTATCCACTTGTTTTTGCAGGTCAAAGTACGCCCCAACTGGCTTGAGGAAAAAGAGCGCTATTCTGAAATGGGCCTCGATTTCCGCGACGGCAACGCCTGATTATGCGCCTGACCGCAGAGTTCTGGGTTCAGGCCTATCTGGCACGTTTGCGCACCTACGAAATCCCGGCTTTTGTTGTGGCGCATGGCGACGACACAGCAGGCGCGGTGTTGGTCAAGCTGAATACGCTGGACGGGCAGGCCATGGTGTTTGAACGTTCGTTCGACCTAATGAGCGGTGAGCGACGCTGGGTGGTTCTGTCTGAAGGTGCGGAGGCAGATGTTGACGCTGCCTTGGCCAAGCAACGCAGTTTTGATGCCGATGCTTGGGTGATCGAGGTAGAGGACCGTCAAGGGCGTCACCTGCTTGATGAACCGGGTTTGGCGGATTGACGGTCTGACAAAACGCCAGCCGCTCTTCCATTTGTAATGCGCTTGCGATTACCTGTGCCAAAGGAGGGCGCGGATGGACTGGCGCGATCAGGGCTTTGTGCTCTCGACCCGAAAACACGGCGAAACCTCGGTCATCCTTGAGGTCTTTACTCCCGAGCATGGGCGCCATGCGGGCGTGGTACGTGGCGGGGTCAGCCGGAAAATGACGCCCATCCTGCAACCCGGACATCAGCTTGATGTGACCTGGAGAGCGCGGCTGGAGGACCACCTCGGCAGCTTCACCGTGGAGCCTGTTAGATCGCGGGCAACGGTGCTCTCCGATCGAATGGCGTTGGCGGGGCTGAACGCAGTCACGGCTCTTTTGGCATTCTGTTTGCCAGAACGCGAAGTGCATGGAGACCTCTATCGACGTTCGGAGCAATTGCTGGACTTATTGGGTCAGAACGATATCTGGCCGCTTGCGTATCTGCGTTGGGAAATGGCGTTGCTGGAGGAAATGGGGTTCGGATTGGACCTGTCTGCCTGTGCGGTTAAAGGCACCAATCGGCACCTCGACTTCGTGTCACCCAAGTCGGGTCGCGCGGTGTCCGCCGAGGGAGCAGGGGAGTGGGCGGATCGCTTGCTGCCGCTGCCGCCTGTAATGCTGGGTAAAGGTGAAGCGCCCGATGACGAGATTTCGCAAGCATTTAGAACGACGGGCTATTTCCTCTCGGAAAAACTCGCGCCCGAATTGGGGCTGCGCCCCTTGCCCGAGGCCCGCGGTCGGTTTGTTGATTTGTTCAACCGCCGTCTGTGATCCCGACAAATACCATCTCGCGCCCGTCTTCGTTGGTTAGCACCATATTGGGGCCAG
Organism: Shimia isoporae; assembly: GCF_004346865.1. Classification (NCBI taxonomy): domain Bacteria; kingdom Pseudomonadati; phylum Pseudomonadota; class Alphaproteobacteria; order Rhodobacterales; family Roseobacteraceae; genus Shimia; species Shimia isoporae. Next base: position 201,448 of record NZ_SMGR01000003.1, on the reverse strand, counting down.
AAACCTCGACGATCTGCATGTCCTTTAGGTCCGCGAAATACTTGCGTTCTTGAGTGGAAAACGTGCATTCCGGTGCAGTGATGTTGTCCTCAAGTTCAATTTCGAACCACGGGTAGGGCGCCCTCTGCCCTGCAGTAAATTGGGTGCAGGGACCCGTTCCATTTACGCTGCCATGCGGGCCAAAAGCGATTTCGTTGGAAAAAGTGACTGGTTGCCCGTCAACTTCGACAAGGCGCCAGACATAGTTGCCGCCGCCGTATTTGACGAGCGTTTCACCGGGGTCGCATGCGGTTATGATCAGCAAGCAGCTAAAGAGAACAAGTTTCTTCATGGCTTATTGATAGAGTGCCAAAATCAAATCGACCAGAGTGCCCATGGCGGGGCCGTTTATCTCGCCGTCACGCGACGAAAGATCGTCCATGCCAATCACGGAAGCATACAGAATCCGCACCAGTTCCGGATTGGTTAGACCGATTTCCTTCATCAATGCTGACAAGTACTGCATGCGCAAACCGTCTACACGGGCGATGGCCTCCGCAACCTTCGGGTCGCTGCGCCCCCAAGCGCGTATCGCTGGTTCCAACGCTATGCCACCGTAATCGGCAGGCGCACCTGACACAGCGATCTGGCCAAGTGCCCGCAACTTGTGAACGGCCGATTCCTGTTCTTCAATTTGCGTGACGATGTCCGCGTATGCTTTGCTCTCCCATTCCTTGAGGATCGCGGAATGAAAAGCTGGCACGTCTTTGAAGTGCCAATAGAACGAACCCTTCGTGGTCTTGAGCCGTCGCGCCATAGGCTCCGCCTTGAGCGCGCCTCCACCTGCTTCGGTAAGTGCCACGAAACCGGCTTTCAGCCAGTCCTGCTTTGATAGTCGTTTACTCATGCATCAACCATACGGTAGCGTATTGACTCTCGCAAGCGCGCGGCCCAAATTCTCAACCATACGGAATCGTATGGTTTGAGGAGAGGGAATATGAATTATTGGATGGCTTCTGCAGGCGGGCTGCTTTTGCTAACGGCGTATGTGCATGTCTTTATGGGCGGGCCGGAAATTCATGACGTGATTCAAGCGAGTGCACTTGACCCCGGGGTCCGAGGCGTCGCGGCTGTGATCTGGCATGCAATCACAGCGATCTTGCTTGTTTATGCGGTGGTTTGCGCATCGCTTGCGAAGTCACCCAACCGCGGCCTCGCACTCCATATAATAGCTGTGCAGATCTGCTTTGCAGCGCTCTTTGTGTTCTACGGTCTGACACTGCTGGGAAATCTTTCAGTCATGCCACAATGGATCATCTTCCTGACAATACCTGCCGTAATGGCAATGGGATTGCGGTCTGAGAAGGCCCAACGTCGCGCCAACGTAATACCGACGTAATACCGACGTTATGCGGAAGTGTGTTTCTCACGAAAAAGCCCCGCACGGCACTCTGACCGGCGGGGCTGTTTCGTGAGTGAAACCGAGTTTACGCGAGAAGACGTCGGGCGATCACCTGCGCCTGAATTTCAGCAGCGCCCTCAAAGATATTGAGGATACGCGCATCGCACAAAATTCGGCTCACGGAGTACTCGAGAGCAAAACCGTTACCACCGTGGATCTGCAAGGCATTGTCCGCGGCGGCCCAAGCCACGCGGGCGCCGAGAAGTTTGGCCATTCCCGCTTCGAGGTCGCAACGATGGCCGTGATCTTTCTCCCATGCGGAGAAGTAGGTCAATTGACGTGCGACCATGATTTCAACGCACATCATCGCCAGTTTTCCAGCAACGCGCGGGAAATTGATCAGCGATTTTCCAAACTGCTTGCGGTCGATGGCGTATTGCATGCCCACGTCCATGGCGGCTTGGGCAACTCCAACCGCGCGGGCAGCAGTCTGAATTCGTGCGGATTCAAAAGTTTCCATCAACTGCTTGAACCCTTTTCCTTCTTCACCGCCTAGAAGGTTTTCACCTTTGACCTTAAAGCCGTCAAAGCCCAGTTCGTATTCCTTCATGCCGCGGTAACCGAGCACCTCGATTTCGCCCCCGGTCATTCCCTCGGTCGGGAACGGGTTTTCGTCTGTGCCCGGTGTCTTTTCGGCCAAGAACATCGACAGCCCACGGTGGTCAGTGGTGTCAGGATTGGTTCGTGCGAGCAACGTCATAACGTGAGTACGCGCAGCGTGAGTGATCCAGGTTTTGTTGCCTGTGACCTCCCAGTTGCCATCCTCGGTTTTGACCGCACGTGTCCGCAGTGAGCCAAGGTCGGATCCCGTGTTCGGCTCGGTAAACACAGCTGTTGGCAGGATTTCAGCGGAGGCGATTTTGGGCAGCCACTGTTGTTTCTGCTCTTCGGTACCGCCGCAAAGGATCAGCTCTGCCGCAATTTCGGAGCGGGTGCCCAACGAACCAACGCCGATGTAGCCACGCGACAGTTCTTCCGAGACCACAACCATGCTTGCTTTGGACAAGCCAAAGCCGCCGTACTCTTCCGGAATTGTCAGGCCAAAAACGCCCATTTCCGCAAGTTCTTCAATGATTTCCATCGGGATGAGTTCATCTTTCAGGTGCCACTCATGTGCATTCGGTTCCACGCGGTCCACTGCGAAGCGACGGAATTGCTCGCGGATCATTTCCAGTTCTTCCTCCAGACCGGAGGCGCCGAACATGATATTTGCGGATTGTTCCTGCATCAGCTCGACGAGGCGCATGCGCGCGGCTTGTGAGTTTCCAGAGTCACACAAGGTCATCACCGGGGGCTGCATCAGACCGCGCAGTTCGTCTTGCGAAAGACCCAGATCCTGCATCCGGATGATCTCACCTTGGCTCATAGGAATGCCGCCATAGACCTGCCAAAGGTACTCACCAAAGGCAATCTGGTGGATCAGTTGCTCAATCTCGCCAAACTTGCCGTCTTGGTCCAGTCGTTCTGCCCACGCCTGCATCTGCTTCAGCGACTGGGCGTATGTGGCGAGCCAAGACAGGCCATGCGCCGCGGTCTGGTTCTCCTCGATGAGTTTGCCAGAGACTTTGCCGTCAACAGAGACCGTTTCGCGCACGCGTGCGGTCGCAGTTTCCAGAAGTGCCTCAACCGGGGCCACAGCCGCGCCGGTCAAAGCCAACAAATCGGGAAGAATCACGGGGCTTGTCATCGTCAGGTCCTGTCCATCATGGGCCATAGAAATGTATCCTCTGTTTCTGCACTGTGACATATTTCTTTTGCAGTTGCAGCGCAACAAAAATGCCAACTAACGCGACGTTTTGTTCATATGTTGCGCATCCAAATTTTGCACGTGCAGCGAATACGGCCTATAGCAAACTATGGATGCAATTCTCGCAAACTTCACCCCTGCAACACTTTTCCTGTGTTGTGCCATTGCCGTTTTGGCTGGCACCATCAAGGGGCTGGTGGGATTTGCGATGCCAATGGTGCTGATTTCGGGGTTAGGCTCATTTCTCGAACCGGAGCTTGCTCTGGCTGGGTTGATTCTGCCGACAGTGGTTACGAATGGCGTGCAAGCCCTAGGGCAAGGAGTGCAAGCGGCTTGGCAGTCGATCAAGCGATTCCGGCTTTTCTTGATATTCGGTGGTGCCGCGCTTTTGATAAGCGCTCAGTTTGTGCGCGTCTTGCCAAATCATGTAATGCTTTTGATCATCGGTGTGCCGGTGGCGCTGTTTGCAATTGTGCAACTCGTGGGCCTGAATCTCGCGAGTTTTAAACCAACGGCAAGAAAGGAAATTGCGGTTGGCACTTTTGCCGGTGTCCTGGGCGGCATGTCCGGCGTTTGGGGGCCGCCGACGGTGGCCTATTTGACAGCGCTGGGAACAGAAAAATCCGAACAGATGCGGGTTCAGGGTGTGATCTATGGCCTTGGCGCGGTTCTGCTTGTCGTCGCACATGTGGGTTCTGGCGTGCTGCGAGCGGAGACAGCGCCTTTTTCGCTTTTATTAGTGTTTCCGGCGTTAGCTGGCATGTGGCTGGGGGCCCAAATGCAAGGCCGTATAGACCAGGCCGGATTTAGAAAAGCGACTTTGCTTGTATTGCTGATTGCGTCGCTCAATTTAATCCGCCGTGCGGTTTTCGGCTGACTGAGGTCGGGCCCGCGCTGTTTCACCTTGTCCGGAACCACACAACAGATAGGATGTGGCCAACCTCCCGAGCCGGAGCATAAGCCGTTGAAAGATCAAAGCGTTCCTTTGCGGATCACCGCAACCAGCCTCGCCGTCATAGCGACGATAGCGACAGGGTGGTTTTTGAACGCGGCGCAAGCAATCATGGTGCCGATCGTGCTTGGCGCGTTGTTGGCTTTTCTAATGGATGGAATCTCGCGCGAACTGGAGCGAATACCTTATTATTCCAAGTTCGTGCCACCTTGGGCGCGCATGACCATCACAACTATCGTGTTGTTCATCGCACTTACGGCGATCATCGCGTTTTTTGCGCGAAACCTTGACCCTGTTGTGCGCGCTATTCCCGACTATGCCGATGCGCTCTCCTCGTTGGTCTCGGACATGGCGGCGCGATTTGACTATGAAGTCGAACTTACGTGGCGGTCTCTGGACCGCATCATTTTCGAGAACTTCGACTTGCAGTCCGTGATCCGCCTAACGCTGAATTCTGTCAGCTATTCAGCAGGCTACCTTGCCTTGGTATTCCTTTATGCGGTGCTGTTCCTGATTGAGCGGGAGAGTATTTCGACGAAGATTGCCGCCATCGTACCGATCGAGGAAAACCGTAAAAATGTATGGCGCACGATTGATCTGATCACAGACCAAATCGGCACTTACTTTACCACTAAGACGCTGATCAACGTGGTGCTGGGTGTGATCTGCTATGTGATCTTCAAGATTTTTGGGATCGAGTTTGCGGCTTTCTTTGCTGTTACCACCGCGATCTTCAACTACATTCCCTATGTTGGCAGTTGGATCGCGATGGCGCTTCCCATGTTGTTCGCGATTGGCCAGCTTGGATTGAGTTGGAATGTGCTCTGGTTGTTTACATCGCTGAGTGCGGCGCAGTTTGGTATCGGGTATTTTTGGGAGCCACGCCTGATGGGCCGGTCTATGAACCTTAGCCCGGTCATAGTGATGGTGTCCCTTGCGGCTTGGACCGCAATTTGGGGGCTGATCGGTGCCATCCTGTCAGTCATCCTGACCTCGGGCATCATGACGATTATGTCGTTTTTTGAAACCACGCGTCCGTTGGCCATCATGCTGACCAACAATGGAGACGTGCCTGATTGGCGTGATCTGGAAGCAGAAGACGAAAAGGCCGCTTAGGAAGCGTTTACCTTGTCGTACCAGGCCATCAGGGCGTCGATGTCAGGTGCGACTTCTGTCGCCATTCCATCTGCAAATTGGGTAAAACTCTCGACGTTGAGAGGGTTGGTGCCCGCGATCACTGTCGCGCCATTTCCGGCGGCCTCCGCCAAAAGGTCACGAAAGCCTTTGCCCTCTGCTTCTTGCTTGCCGAATTTATTCAGCAGGAACACATCATAAGAAGATTGCATGCTGCGGGCGACTTCGGTCACTGCATGTGCCATAGCATCCGGATCAAGCCGACACCCGCGCGCCTCTTTGCCGAGGGATTGGCTGATGCGGATAATGTCTCCGTCCGGCAGTATCTGAACATCCATGTCGCACAGCTGATCCGGCGCACATTCGGAATTGGTTTGTACGATGCCACGGGTGGCGATCGACCGTGCTTCCAGACGCTTGGCCAGCTCTGCCAGCAAGAGATCAAGTTCACCGCGCCCATGCGCCATTGTGTATGCGATTTTCATCATGCGTCTTTGTTGCCGGAGCTATGGAAAGAGTCAAATTTGCTTTCAAAGGATCGCGGCAGCAAACGGCTGACAAGAGATACCAGAAAGGCGGTTGAGAGGCCGAAACAAAGAATGCCTGAAACGCCTCCGAAAGCACCAAATACCCGAAAATCGACCGGCAGGACCAGATCCCCGTAGCCGACTGTGGTATAGGTAACGAGTGAGAAATACAGGGCGTCATAGAAGTACTCGATGGCGTCCAGATGCATCAGAGAATACGCCCATAGCCAGACCTGAATCGTGTGCGAAAAGACGATCAGGGCAAAGGATACACCGGTTATTATCGCTGTGCGGATTGCGCGCCCGCGATTGCGGATCAGATGTCCCACGCCCTGCAGAATTGGGATCATGCTCGCCAATAGGCCAACGTGAATCACCGCGCAAAGACTGAGGACCACCGACCCCCAGATGAGTTGGTCCGCTTGGCTCATAAGTCGTCTCCGTTCTTGTCGTTCAGTCCAGAAACGCTTTGGCGTCGGCACTCAATGCGCGCGCGGCCTTGGCAAGAACGAGTGTGTCCATGCCAACCGCGACGAACGTTGCGCCTTGCTCAAGATGCTTCTTGGCACCTTCGAGAGTGAGTGTCAGGATGCCTGCCGCCTTGCCAGCGGCCCGGGTTTTCTTGATTGCAGCCTCGATGGTGTCCTGGACCTCGTCAGCTTCCGAGTTGCCGGGGTATCCCATATCGGCCGAGAGATCCGCGGGACCGATGAACACACCGTCCACTCCTTCAACGGCCAGAATTTCATCAAGGTTTTCAATGGCGAGTCGGCTTTCTGCTTGAACTAACAAACAGATTTCATCGTTTGCTGTGGTTACATAGTCCGGGATCGCGCCGAACCCAGTTACGCGAGAACCGGCGCCTCCCATGCCGCGAATGCCTTCTGGGGCATAGCGGCAGGCGCGAACCAGTTCGCGCGCCTGGTCTGCTGTATCGACGAGCGGCACGAGCAAGGTTTGCGCGCCGGCATCAAGCGCCTGCTTTATGATCCAATCCTGCCCATAGGGCACACGGACCACGGCATGGCTGGGCGAGGGATCAATAACCATAAGTTGGTCACGGATGCTTCGCAGGTCATTGGGACCGTGTTCGCCATCAATCACCAGCCAGTCAAAGCCGGTGGTGGACATGAGTTCGGCTGCGTAAGCCTCTGCGAAAGACATCCAACATCCGATCTGCGGCTGGTTGTTTGCGAGAGCCGCTTTAAACGTGTTCTTTGGCGCCGGCATGTCATGTGTCCCCTTTGGGTTGGGTGAGTGGTCGGAATGATCAAAGACATTAGGCAGGAGGCTGTCCAGCCCTTTGCACGCGAAGAGGCTCCCAAAAAGAGAAGGGCCGGCCCCCACGGCCGACCCATCCCATAGCGAAACATTGTGCCGTCGCGGTTACGCGAGCAGCTTAGCCTCGTGGCGCTTGAGCGACAGGCGCGCAGCGGTATACGCCGCTAGGCCTTCTTCTTCGCGCAGTTCCGGGAAGAGTGCGTAGATTTCTTCACGCTGCTCTTCTTCGATGCCCTGCATGGAATAGTCGCCCGGCTGGAAGCTTTCGCTCCAGGCGCCGTCTGCAAGAACCACCTCGTGCTGTTCGCACATGATGTGGATGTAGGTCACGTCTTCGACGTCGACAACGTCCACACCGTTGAGGTGGGTCAGGTGTTTGGCCGCTACCAGAACCTCACGCTCTTCAAACAGGAGCTCCGCCTGCTCGGAAACGAGCAGCATGCGGTGGTTTGGCGAGACCATCATGTCGCGCTCTGGTTGGTTCGGACCCAGTGCACCTTGGCGGATCATCACCGGACGCAGTTCCGGACGTGCAGCCAGTTCCGACGCGGACAGGCTGCGGGAGCCAGCCCAGCGGATGGCTTGCAAGCCGTTGTCGCGGGTCACAACCAGATCGCCTTCGGACAGGTTTTCGACCGAAACTTCTCCCATCGGGGTCAGGATCTTCGTCCCCGGTGTGAAGCAGACGATTTCGATGTTCTCGAAGGTTGCTGTGCCGATTACGAACGGTGCGTCGCCGGAGCTATCGAGGAACTCGATTGTACCGTCAAAGCCGTTACCGTCGCTGTCGGTGACCATGTCAACAACACGCCAGTCAACACCACGCTCGCCGGCAATGTCGAGACGGTCCATGTCAACACCGCCGTCGCCACCGAAGATCTCGTCGCCGATGCCTTCCTCGGCTGAGCCGATCACGAACGTATCCTGATCGTCTTCGCCTTCCAGCGTATCGGTGCCGATGCCACCGGAGATGGTGTCGTCGCCTTCACCGCCGCGCACCAAGTCGTCGCCTTCTTGGCCAAAGACAAGGTCGTTACCTGCGCCCGCGTTGATGCTGTCATCACCAGGTTCAAGGGCCAAGGCTGCGCCAAAGTCGTCCGGGCGGTCAGCCAGTTCGCCTGTGTCCAGATCGAAGCTATCTTCACCATAGATAACGTCGTCGCCGTCGCCACCGTTGATGGAGTCTGCGCCGATACCGCCGCCGAGGCTGTCGTTGTCGTCGCCGCCGTTGATGCGGTCGTCCCCGGAGTCACCGTTGATGATATCGTCGCCGGCCCCACCACTGAGGTCGTCCGGTGTCTGACCGACAGAGGCCACACCGGTTACACCGGGTGTACCGCCTGTGATGCGGTCATCGCCTTCGCCGCCGTCGATGGTGTCAACACCCGCGCCACCGATGATCAAGTCGTTGCCGCCGTTGCCATCAATGCTGTCCGCACCGGAGCCGCCGACCAGCGTATCGTCACCGATACCGGCCATCACCATGTTGTCGCCGGAACCGGCGTCTACATAGTTGGCACCGCTACCGGTCATGATCACGTCATCGCCGTCACCAGCAAGGATCGAGTCGTTGCCTTCGCCACCATCAATGGTGTCGGAACCCTGCCCGCCAACGAAGGTGTCGTCACCTTCGCCGCCGATCAGAGAGTCGGCGTCGTCTTCACCCCAGAGTTCGTCGTTGCCGTCGCCACCGTAGATGGTGTCGGACTGATCACCGCCGTAAAGAACGTCGTCGTCGCCTTCACCGAACAGTTTGTCTGTACCGATGCCACCAAAGATGGTGTCGTTTCCAGAGCCGCCGGACACATCATCAAAGCCCGCGCCAGCGTCGATGCTGTCGTCGCCTGCACCACCGTGAACGACGTCGTCGCCTTGGCCGGAGAATACGGTATCGTTGCCGTCGCCCGCATCAACCGCGTCACGCTCGTCACCACGCGGCGTGCCGCCGGGGAATTCAAAGAAGCTTGACGGGACTGTGGAGTCGAGAGGTTCGTCCAGGAAGTTGTCCAGAGCGTCGAAGTTGTCGATCCGGTCGCCTTCGGGATCACCCATGTAAGAGGCGTCGATCAGGTCGTCGCCATCGGTGCCTTCGACCACGCCGTCCAGTTCGCTGGTGTCAACGATCACGACGTTTTCGATGTTCACGAAGGTCGTGGTGATACCCGTGCGAACTCCGTCGCCATCGAGGTAGTGCACGACACCGTTCTCTGCGTTCATAGGATCGTAAACGATCTCGGCGCGGCCGCGTACTTCGAGCGTGTCGAAGTCGTCACCGCCTTCTGCACCGTCGATGAACTGGTCATCCTGGCCAACAACGATGATCAGGTCACGGTCGTCGCCAGCGTCGACAATATCTTCGCCCGGTCCGGTCGAGATGGTGTCGTTGCCTGCGCCGCCGTGGATGGTGTCGTCACCGTCGTTGCCGAAGATGGTGTCGTCACCCTCATCGCCCCAGAGTTCGTCGTTTCCGGGGTTGCCTTCGATGAAGTCATTGCCTTCACCGCCGTGTACGGTGTCGTCACCGCCACCGGAGTCCAGAAGGTCGTCGCCTTCGTTGCCCTTCATCAAGTCGTTGCCGGAAGAGCCGTCCAGCGTATCGTTGCCTGTGCCACCGACGAGCGTGTCTTCGCCCGCGCCGCCAGCAAGGACGTCGTCGCCGTGTTCGCCGACGAGCAAGTCGTCGTCATCGCCACCAGCGAGGGTATCGTGACCATCGCGACCGTAGAGGACATCGTTGCCAGTTGCGCCTTCCATGTAGTCGTCGCCTGCGCCGCCAGCCATGCTGTCGTCACCTGCGCCGCCCCCCATGATGTCATTGCCTTCGCCACCAAAGGCGATGTCGTCACCCTCGGCTGCAACAATGGTGTCGTCGCCACCAAAGCCCACGATAATGTCATCGTTTGGTTCATTGGACGGGAAAATGTTGTCCTCGTTGTCGACAAAGTCACCATCCGGGTCCCCGTCGTAGTTCAGATCCATCAGATCCGCTGCGGCTGAACCCTCGACGATGCCATCACGGTCACGGTCAGAAATTTCGTCCGCAAGAATGTTCTCGATGTCAAAGAATTCAAAGGCTTCGCCGGTTTCGTCGATCACGGCTACACCGTTTTCGCCGTTCTCGGGATCATAGACCACGGTGATCGGTCCCAGACCGCGCAGGTCAAGGGTGTCGTCGTCGTCGCCGTCGCCACCGCCGTTAACGAGATCCAGTGTGCTGCCGCCAATGATTGTGTCTGCGTCAGCGCCGCCGTCGATGGTGTCGACACCTTCTCCGCCGGTGATCTCATCTTCACCGTCCTGACCGTAGATAAGGTCGCTGCCTTCGCCGCCGGTCAGAACATCGTCGCCATCTTCGGTGGATACGACGACTGTCTCAGTCGTGAAGTAGACGTCCGAGACCGTGATGTCGGCCGGTTCATCGTCCAGATTGATGGTAATGATTTCGATACGTGCCACCGGTCCCGGGATGCTGACCAGAACGGAGTTCGCGGGGTCGCCGGGCGCGCCGGGGTTTGCGCCGCTTGAAATCGCGGCTTCGTTGGTGCCGTCGCCATCTACATCGGTCAGATGCAGGTTCGTGTCGGCCGTCGCCGTGAGAGTGACTTCGAGGCGGTTTCCGTCGACGTCGTAGGCCCACACTTTGGACACGGCGTTGCCGTCGATATCGTTGATGCGGAACTGAACGTTTTCTACTGCTTCGGAGAATTCCAACGCCGCGGTTGTAGATGCGCCGGTACCAGCGCCTGTGTCCATGCGCAGGGCGCTATTGATGTTCGCCGTCGTCGGACCAGCGTCAATGCCGTCAAGAAGCTGGGCGGCGGTATCAAATTCTGAGGTCGCGCCACCGGATACAGTTGTGGTGAACTCTACAGATACGGTGCCCGTGTCCTGGGTGACCGGACCGTTCAGCGCGTCGCCGTCGGCAGCAACACCTGCTTCGCTCCAATTGAAGCTTTCGATGCCGCCGGTTACGCCACCACCGGTGTCGCTGGACGGTGCGAAGCCGCCGTAGATCACGTCGTCGCCGCCGTTGCCGTGGATTGTATCGGAGCCCGCTTCGCCGGCGAGCAGATCGTCACCCGGTTCCAGATCGCCATCTTGAGGCGCGTCTTGCGGGTCGCTTTCATCTCCGAACACTTCGTCGTCGCCGGCACCTGCGTACACTGTGTCATCGCCGTTGCCAGCGTAAATAGTGTCGTCGCCATTGCCGCCTTCTACAAGGTCGTCGCCGCCTTGCGCGCTGATTGCCGCACCGGCGTTTGCAACTGCGTCGCCTTCGCCGTCAGCAAAACCTACTTCAATTACATCGTCGTTTTCGGTTCCATCGACGATACCAGGACCTGTCGGATCAGCCATTGTTCCCTCGTTTCCTCTGCGCACGGCTCACGATCCCAAGAATCGCGAAATGCATCATTCCCACCGCTCAGTCAGAACGGATTCCAACACCCTAAAAAGGTGCCCAATTGTTGAATGGCTGCCCCAAGCCAGAACGTACGCCCCCCAGATAGGCGTGGCTCAAATATGAGCGAAACAAGGCGGCGTTGAAACAAAAACATCTAGAATTAGACGAAAAAGAACCGGAAATGTGGCGTTAACCATTTGTTAACCAACTCAATGAATGCAGGGCTTTTTGCGTATTGTTTCCGGATTGCGGCGAAAATGGGGCGCGATTTTGGGTAGATGTGAACGAATTTGCGCCACATTTTGGCCAGATTTGCGCAAACTGGTATTGGGAATTGTGACAAATTTCGTGTTGGCCAATTTGTCGTTTCCAAATACGAACCAATGAATTGGTGTCAGCGCTCGCAAGCTTGTGTCCCGCCAGACACAAATAGTGACACGAGATTGGTTTCAATTTGGGGACAAAATCGACCGTTGCGCCAAATTGGTGGCGAATTGCGAACAAAAGTGATTCGAATCAAGCGGATGTTCGCCGATAAGGTCGGAAGATTCTTACCTGTCGGGAATCAGCAAATCGGGTCGATTTGTCGCCAAAACGGATTTCAGGCGACAGCAACTTGGCGTTCGATTTTTTGGAAGATCCGGTGGTGCTGCTGGGGAGGATTGAACTCCCGACCTCACCCTTACCAAGGGTGCGCTCTACCACTGAGCTACAGCAGCATTACCGTGGGCGGGGATTTAGACTCAAACTTCGGACTGTGCAAGCGCAATCTGGACGGTTTTTTATGCCTCATGTAAGGAAAGTGCATGGAACACAAATCACCCTCCAAAAAACCAGCGCAAAAAGCGCTAACAAAAGAGGACCGGCTGAAAGCGGCGCTCAAGGCGAACATGGGCCGTCGCAAGGCGCAGGCAAAGGCGCGGTCGGCGTCTTCGGAGGGAGATACAGAGGCAGTGAAGAGTAAAGGGCAGGATTGATGGACTCTATAGTTGTGCGCGGGAATGGCCCGCTGAGTGGGCAGATTCCGATCGCGGGCGCCAAGAATGCCTGCTTGACGCTGATGCCCGCCACGATTCTCAGTGAAGAACCGCTGACGCTGACCAATGCGCCCCGTTTAAGCGACATCAAGACCATGACGCTTTTGCTGCAGTCGCTGGGCGCCGAAGTGACTTCATTGCAAGATGGTAAGGTGCAGGCGATGAGCTCGCACAACCTCGATAACCACGTCGCGGACTATGACATTGTGCGGAAGATGCGCGCCTCCAACCTTGTGTTGGGACCGATGTTGGCGCGGTTGGGTCATGCGGTTGTGTCGCTCCCTGGTGGTTGCGCGATTGGCGCCCGCCCAATGGACTTGCACATATACGGCCTGGAAAAGCTTGGCGCCGAGATCGAATTGCGGGACGGCTATCTGCACGCCAAGGCTCCTAACGGTTTGAAAGGCGCAGAGATGGAGTTGTCGTTCGCGTCTGTCGGGGCGACCGAGAACATTCTGATGGCGTCGACTTTGGCCAAAGGCACAACCGTTATTCGCAATGCCGCGCGGGAACCGGAGATTGTCGACCTTGCGGATTGCCTGCGTGCCATGGGTGCGCAGATCGAGGGCGATGGCAGCAGTGAAATAGTCATTCAAGGCGTAGACCGTCTGCATGGCGCGACCCATCAGGTCGTTACAGATCGGATCGAGCTGGGTACCTTTATGCTGGCTCCTGCATTCTGTGGGGGAGAAGTGGAGCTGCTCGGCGGACGGATGGATCTGGTACAGAGTTTTGCCGAGAAGCTGGATCTTGCGGGAATTGATGTGGCCGAGACCAAGGCGGGTCTTAAAGTGGCTCGCAAGAATGGTCGGGTTAAAGCCGTAGATGTGACCACTGAGCCTTTCCCGGGGTTTCCGACAGACTTGCAGGCGCAATTCATGGCGCTGATGTGTATTGCCGAAGGCACTTCGGTGCTTGAAGAGAAGATTTTCGAGAACCGTTTCATGCACGCGCCGGAACTGATCCGCATGGGCGCGTCGATTGAGGTTCATGGCGGTACGGCCACAGTGCACGGGGTTGAAAAGCTCAAGGGTGCGCAGGTAATGGCGACCGATTTGCGGGCATCGGTCTCGCTGATCCTCGCCGGTATGGCCGCAGAGGGTGAGACCGTGGTAAGCCGTGTGTATCACCTTGATCGTGGTTATGAGCGGATTGAGGAAAAACTCGGGGGCGTTGGTGCCCACATTGAAAGGGTATCTGACCGGTGACTGAAGACGCACGTTTCGAAGACGGGGGCGACAAGCCGTTGAACCTTGGGGCGCTGGACGCCGAAGACCTGAAGGTTCTGTCTACACTGATGCAGGATGCGGTCTTTCCGGCCAACGAGATGCAATGGATCCCGAGTGAACGCCGTTTTGCGGTCTTGCTCAACCGGTTTCGTTGGGAAGACTTGAAAGCAGCAGAGACGCGCAAACGTGCAGTGGAACGGGTGCAGTCACTTTTGGTGATTGAGAATGTGCTGCATGTTGCCAGTCAAGGCGTTGCCCGCGGTGACGCGGACACAATTCTTTCGCTCCTCTCGGTTGGTTACACAGCTGGAGAAGACGCTGAAGGTGTGATCGAGTTGATGCTGGCGGGGGATGGCGGCATCCGTTTGCAGGTTGAGGCTCTGGAAGTTTCGCTGCGTGATGTAACACGGCCCTATTCGGCGCCGTCGAAGTCAGCCCCCAAACACGACGTGTAACGCGTCTTCGTTCTCAATTCGGTTGAAAGTGGTAAATGTCCCTGTTTTTCAAGGGGCAGTCTTGTCTGCAACCCGTCTGCAAAACGTCGGTATTGCGTCGGTGCCAAGTTCGTTTCCGGCATGTATGAAGGGTGCGGACGTTGCGCGATTGGTATCGGGCAGTTGAAACCCGAGACATGCGTCGCGAACGCAGCTTGAGAGACAGAGCCGCGCGGTCTAAGAGACCTGCACCAAAGGAGTCTCTTTATGCCTCAGTTTTTGAACACCTCGGATGCGGATTTCGAAACCCGCTTTGTAGCTTTGTTGGGTGCCAAGCGCGAAGACAGCCCGGATGTGGATGCGGTCGTCGCCGATATCATTGCTGACGTGCGACATCGGGGCGATGCGGCAGTGATCGAACTGACGTCAAAGTTCGATCGCCTGGAGCTCACGCCTGAAACTTTGCGGTTTTCTGACGAAGAGATCGACGCCTATTGCGCGCAGGTGAGCGATGAGGAGCGCTTGGCTCTGGAACTGGCGGCCGACCGAATCCGCGCCTACCACGCGCGGCAGGTACCGGAGGACGCCAGCTGGACTGATGAAAGCGGCGCTACACTTGGCTGGCGCTGGACGGCGGTTTCGGCTGCGGGTCTTTATGTACCCGGAGGATTGGCGAGCTATCCGTCGTCGGTGCTGATGAACGCAATTCCTGCCAAAGTAGCAGGTGTTGAGCGGCTGGCTATTGTGGTGCCGACGCCGGATGGTGTGGCGAACCCGCTGGTTTTGCTGGCGGCCCGGTTGTCCGGAGTAGACGAAATTTACCGTATCGGCGGGGCACAGGCGGTGGCGGCGTTGGCGTATGGCACTGAAACGATTGCACCGGTGGACAAGATCACAGGACCCGGAAACGCGTTTGTCGCAGCGGCCAAGCGGCGGGTCTTTGGCAAAGTCGGCATCGACATGATCGCGGGGCCGAGCGAAATTTTGGTGATTGCCGACAAGGACAACACACCTGACTGGATCGCGCTTGATCTGCTGTCGCAGGCTGAGCACGACGAAAGCGCGCAGTCTATCCTGATCACGGACGATGGCGCATTTGCCCAAGCCGTCGGGGAGGCCGTGGACAAGCGCCTTGAGACACTGGAACGCCGCGATATTGCTGGCGCGAGCTGGCGTGATTTTGGAGCGGTGATTGTGACCCGTGACCTGGCCGAGGCAGCCCGATTGTCCAACCGGATTGCGCCGGAACACCTTGAGCTTTGCGTGGCCGATCCTGATGGGCTGTCGGAAGACATCACCCATGCTGGCGCGATTTTCCTTGGGAAGTACACACCGGAAGCGATTGGCGACTATGTGGGTGGGCCGAACCATGTTCTGCCTACAGCCCGGTCGGCCCGATTCAGCTCGGGCCTGTCGGTCATGGATTTTGTGAAACGCACGACATTGTCGAAAATGACGCCCGAAGCGCTGAAGGCTATTGGTCCGGCAGCGGAGATTCTGGCGACTTCCGAAAGCCTTGAAGCGCACGGGTTGAGCGTGACCGCGAGACTGGATGCATTGAACAAATAGTGGCTGTGCTGCGCCACGGTTTTGAGTAAGTGAAATAAGCGGCGCTCCGACGGGAGCGCCGTTTTTCGTTGGCCATTTGAAAAGATTTGCGACGGAAGTGTCGGGTCGGTGCGTTTTACTGGGCAGGACAGCCAATGGAGGGCGGTATGCCGGATAAGAACGATCTTCGCATTCTCGCGTTGTGTGCCGCGATGGGGTGCGCGTTTTTGACGAGTTTTCTGGTCGGCGAGGCCAACGCAGAAGAGCGGAAGCGACCGGCGCCTCCCTTTGCGGCGATTGGCGCGGGTCTTGGCATGAGTGAAGAGCAGGTTGCCGGATGTTTTCCTAAGCCCGATCAGACCGTGAATGGTGAGAGCCCGAGGCGTTCTGAGATGCGGGCGGTAATTGGCTGCCTGATGGAGCAAGATGCGTCGTTGACGGGTGAAGAAATTGTGCGGGTCTTGAAGGACAACAAACCGGATCGGGGTGGCAAGCGCGGGTAAGTGCGCAACGGTATTGCCGTCTTTTCTTTTTCGCTTGCCGTGCGGGAAGCGTCGTTTGCGGATTGTTTTGTGGCAAGGCTCCGGCCTAGGGTCGAGCCAACGAGACGTGCAGTGGGAGAGACGCATGGACCGCAAGCTTTTGTTGATCATTCTGGATGGCGTGCCTTGGCGGAATTGGGGCAGATTGTTTGGCAATCTGGAAGGATGGGTTGCTGATGGCACCGCACAGAAGTGGAAAATGACGTCGGTGCTGCCGTCGACGTCGGCCAGCTGCTATGCCTCGATCCATACGGGCGTCACGCCGCAGGAACACGGGTGCACAGGCAACGGCAATGTATTTCGCATAAAACAGCCAGATATCTTTGCGCAGGTTCGCAAAGCGGGAGGCAAGACTGGTGCGGTGGCGCACTCGTTCTGGAGTGAGTTCTTCAACCGCCATCCCTTCGACTACGTCCGGGACGTGGAATACGACGAGCCTGATGCCAAGACGATCAATCATGGGCGATTTCACACAATGACCGGTTATGGTCATGCCAACCAGATGACCCCTAGCGATGTGGATCTATTCGGCACCTTGAGTAACCTGTGCCTGAAGCACGGGCTGGACTATGGCATGCTGCACACCTGTACTCTGGACAGCATGGGGCATCGGTTTCAACACGAGAGCCACGAGATGGATCATGCGTGTTTTGTGATGGATGAAATGCTTGCACCGTTCATCCCGAAGTGGCGCCAGTTTGGGTATGAGGTGATCGTGACTGCGGATCACGGGCAGGACGAGCGTGGACATCATGGTGGGCACAGCGCGCTGCAGCAGGAGTTTGCGCTGTACTACTTCGGGGATGCGCAGGGGCCTGATCGCGATACGGTGCTTCACCAACTTCAGTTGGCTCCAACAATCCTTAAGCGCATGGGTGCAGATATCCCGGAAACGATGAAGGCCGCGCCTTTCCTGAGTTAGGGCAGGCTCACCGCAATGGCTTGGTCAAGTGCATCCACGATCAGAGGGATGTGCGAGTCCTCCATGATGAATGGCGGGGCAAGAAGAATGTGGTTTCCGTTTTTGCCGTCGATTGTGCCTCCCATCGGGTAGCAGATCAGGCCACCGTCAAAGGCGGCGGCTTTGATTTTTGCGTGTAGTTGAAGCGCGGGATCGAATGGAGCTTTGGTCTCGCGGTCTTGCACGAGTTCGACGCCAATGAAGAGGCCGCGACCGCGGATGTCTCCAATATGGGCATGTTGCCCGAAGCGGTCAGTTAGAGCGGCTTTGAGTTTGTCGCCCATTGGCTTGACGTTTTTTGCGACGCCGTCTTTGGTCAGGCGGTTCAGAACGGCCAAAGACGCGGCGGCGGCTGTAGGGTGGCCGTTGTATGTGTGTCCGTGCTGAAAGAAACCTGAGCCATCGCGGATGGTGTCGTAGATTTCGGCAGTGCAGAGCATCGCGCCGATGGGTTGATAGCCCGCGCCGAGGCCTTTGGCGATTGCGCAGATATCGGGCGTGATACCGTCTTGTTCATAAGCAAAAAGCGAGCCGGTGCGGCCCATCCCGCACATGACTTCGTCCAGAATCAAGAGGACGCCGTGCGTATCGCAGATTTCGCGGATGCGCTTGAAGTAGCCTTCGACCGGTGGAACGGCACCGGACGTGGCGCCGACAACGGGTTCTGCAACAAATGCGAGTACGTTTTCGGGGCCGAGTTCGGCGATTTTGGTTTCCAGTTCATTGGCGACGCGTTGGCCGTAGTCGAATTCGCTCTCGCCATCCTGCTGTCCGCGGTAGGCGTAGCAGGGCGAGATGTGGTGCGTGTCCATCAGCATCGGCGCAAATGGTTCGCGACGCCACATGTTGCCGCCAGTGGCAAGGGCACCAAGTGTGTTGCCGTGGTAACTTTGTCTTCGTGCGATGATGTGGCGGCGACCGGTTTCCCCTTTTTCCATGGCGTATTGTCGCGCCAGTTTTAGGGCAGATTCCATGGCTTCGGAGCCGCCTGAAACAAGGTAGGCGCGGTCAAGGTTGCCAGGAGCGGTTTCGACAAGAGCGTCGGCGAGCGCCTCGGCCGGTTCCGAGGTGAAAAAGCCGGTGTGTGCGAAGGCGACAGTGTCGATCTGGTCCTTTATGGCCTTGATAACGGTCGGGTCGGAATGGCCCAGGCATGAAACGGCTGCTCCGCCGGAGCCGTCAAAGTAGGCTTTGCCGGATTGGTCGTATAGAAACGGGCCTTCGCCGCGGGCGACTTTGGGCGGTATTTTGCGGCTGTGGCGGGGAAAGACGTGGCTCATGACGTGTGCTCCTTTCTGGAGGTTGCACGAAGCGCTGTGGATATGCGGGCTATATTTTCGGCGTTGCTTGCCGCGAGTGTACCATCCGGGCGGCAGATGTTGTTTTCGAATCCGACGCGCAGGTGACCGCCCATGGCGGCGGCTTCGAGCATGACGGCGTGTTCGCCTGCCCCGAAGGCGCAGACAGTCCAGCTGGGAAAGTCGTTTCCGAGGGCGGAGACAAAGGGTGCCAATTCAGTCGTACGTGCCGGGCGCGGTGGTGCATAGCGGCCCAGTACAAGAATGACGTCGCGCATGGATGATGGAACGGTGCCGTTGTCCAGCAGGTGCCTTAGGGTCGCAATGTCATTGGTGTCATAAAGAATGTGCTGAACCTCTGTGCCAGCATCATTGGCGGTCGCGTAAACGCGTCGGGCAAGATCGGGGGCGCGCATGATTTCACGTACGGAGATGCTGGCTGCCGCGGGTGCCAGATCTGAAAGGCAAGCGAGTTGCGCCGGAACTTCAAAGAGGCCGGCGGCTTCGGTGGTGATTTGAACCGACATGTCAGGTGCGAGGCGTTCAATTTCACCAATTGCCTCTCTGTAAAGTCCGGTGTCCAGGCTGTGGGAACCATCCGAATTACGGACATGCAGGTGGATCCCGTCTGCCCCCGCGCGGTCGCAGTCGCGCGCGGTCTCTGCGATCTCGGAAATGGTTAGTGGCAGCGCGGAATGATCGGTTTTTTGCCGACGGGCTCCGGTCGGGGCAACAGTGATTCTGGGAGTCGCCTTGTGTAGGGGAGCGACGATCCGCTTACCTTGCGTCAGTTGTTGAGAATTATAACTATCTGACATCTTGCGATTATTCCCCGTCGATGTGCTCTTTTGAGACAGTTTCCAAGCCGCATGAAACAAATGTTTCTTTTGTTGACTTGGCGTAAAACGAATGGAATGTTCCTGTCAAGTGGAGGGGATTCGTGAATAGGACCATACGGATCGAAGACAGGATCGCAGAAAGCTATTCTGATTTGAGCGCACGTTTGCAGGAGGCAGCGGACTACGTTGTTGCCAACCAGATGGACGTGGCTGCAAGATCGTTGCGCTCTGTTTCCGCGGCCAGCGGTGTTTCTCCGGCGACTTTGTCACGATTGGCCCGATCACTTGGCTTTGAGAGCTATGAGGAGATGCGCGAAATGTGTCGCACCGCTGTCGGCGGTCGGCAGACGTCCTTTGCAGAGCGAGCTGATCTTCTCAAGGAAAGCAAAGACTCCGATCAGAGCATTCTGGACCGGCAGGCAGCGGCCTGCATCTGGAATGTTTCGGAAATGGGAGAGACGCTGGACAGGGCGCGATTGCAGCATGCAGTCGAGGCGCTCAAGAACGCGCGCAACGTTGTGCTCTTCGGGGCGTTTGGCTCGACAGGCATCGTCGAATATATGGCCTATCTTGCAAATTATTTTTCGACAAACTGGACGCTTGCGGGACGCATGGGCGCATCTTTGGGAACGTCGCTGGCGTCGATGGGTCCGGAAGATGTGCTTCTGGTGGTGACCAAAGCACCGTATGCCAGCAGGGCGGTTCGGGCCGCAGAGATGGCGCAGGAGGTCGGGGCGAAAACCATCGTTATCTGCGATAGCCACGCCTGTCCGGCTAATAAATTTGCCACTTTCCCTTTTATTGTTCCGTCAGAAAGTCCACAATTCTTCTCATCATACGCTGCGACTCTGGCCTTGATGGAGACGATTATCGCCATGCTGGTGGCGCAGTCCGGAACAGATACGAGCGAACGCATTCGCGAAGTAGAACGCCGGAACAAGAGCCTGGGGGATTTCTGGGCCGAGTAAGACCACAAAAAGACTTGTCCCGCCGTGGCGGGGCGCAAAAAGACCATGAATTTCACTATCATCAACTAGGGAGCCTAAGATGATTTCCAAACTGAAACTGGCAGGCGCAGCCATTGTCGCGTCGATGACCTTCTCTGGTGTTGCCACTGCGCAAGAGTTCATCTCGATCGGCACCGGCGGTGTGACCGGGGTGTACTATCCAACCGGCGGCGCGATCTGCCGCCTCGTGAACAAGGGCCGCAAAGAGCATGGCATTCGCTGTGCCGTGGAATCGACCGGTGGTTCGGTTTACAACATCAACACCATCAAGGCGGGCGAGCTGGAATTTGGCGTTGCGCAGTCTGATTGGCAGTACCACGCGTACAACGGCACGTCCAAATTTGCCGACAATCCGTTCCCAGACGTGCGCGCGGTGTTCTCTGTACACCCTGAGCCGTTCTCTGTGATCGCGCGTGCGGATGCGGGCGTGAACAGCTTTGCTGACCTTAAGGGGAAGCGCGTGAACGTGGGCAACCCGGGGTCGGGTCAGCGCGCCACTATGGAAGTTGTGATGGAAGCCTATGGCATGACCATGGCCGATTTTGCTCTGGCAACCGAGTACAAAGGTTCCGAGATGGCCAAGCAGCTTTGTGACGGCAACATCGACGCCATGGTTTACACCATCGGTCACCCGGCTGCGGCGATCAAGGAAGCGACCACCACCTGTGCCGCGAACCTTGTGAATGTGACCGGACCAGAGATCGACAAGCTGGTTGCGGACAATCCGTTCTACCGCGTGGCGACCATCCCGGGCGGCATGTACAAAGGTACTGACGGCGACACCACCACCTTCGGTGTGGGCGCAACCTTTGTGACCTCGGCCGAAATCTCTGACGACGTGGTTTATGTTGTTGCAAAGTCTGTGATGGAAAACATTGAAGACTTCCGCAAACTGCACCCCGCGTTTGCCAACCTCGATCCGGCAGAGATGGTCAAAGACGGCCTGAGCGCACCGCTGCACCCGGGCGCCGAGAAGGCCTATATGGAGCTCGGCCTGAAGTAAGGCGGGTTTTATCCTGAGCTAAAAGTAATGAATGCGCCCCGGTTTTTCGCGGGGCGCGTTCGCGTATTCGTTCAACGGGGACAGACATGGCACAAGATCATCAGAACGATGGCACCGCCGCCGCAGACGCGATTGTCGCAGAAGCCGATACAGGCGCGCGCAACGCGGCCGGATTTCAAGGCAAACTTATCATTGCGATCTGCATTATCTGGTCGCTTTTCCAGCTTTACATAGCGTCCAAGCTGCCAGGAATGCTGGCGCAGCTGACCGGTATTACCGATTTCGCAAACATTGTCGCGCAAGCGCGCTATGTGCACCTAGCCTTTGCCATGTCTCTGGCGATCATGGCCTTTCCGATGTTCAAGTCGTCGCCACGCGATCGCATTCCGCTTTATGACTGGGTGCTGCTGGCGCTGGGCGTCGGGTCCTGTCTCTATCTCGTCTTTTTCCGGTATCAGATCGCGGATCGACCGGGGCTGTGGACCGATACCGATATCATCGTGTCGGCCATCGGCATGGTGGTGCTTTTGATCTGCGTTTACCGCTCTTTGGGCCTGCCGCTTGTGATCATAGCATCGATTTTTGTTCTCTTTGCCTTCTTTGGCGGTGAGAGCGAGTGGGTCCGTGAGATCACCAATTATGGCGGAGCTTCCCTCAAAAAAGCGCTGGGCCATTATTGGATGCAGACGGAAGGGGTCTTCGGTGTGGCGCTGGGCGTCTCGACCACCATGATCTTTCTCTTTGTCCTTTTCGGGGCGTTGCTGGACCGCGCCGGCGGCGGCAACTGGTTCATCAAGGTGGCGATTGCCCTGCTGGGTGCGCTGCGCGGTGGCCCTGCAAAAGCATCTGTTCTGTCGTCGATGATGACCGGTATGATCTCAGGTTCGTCGATTGCGAACACCGTGACCACTGGAACATTCACCATTCCGCTGATGAAACGGATCGGCTTCCCCGCAGAAAAGGCGGGTGCGGTCGAAGTGGCTTCGTCAACGAACGGTCAGCTCACACCGCCTGTCATGGGGGCTGCGGCCTTCCTTATGGTGGAATATGTGAACATTCCCTACATCGAAGTGGTGAAGCATGCCTTTTTGCCGGCGGTGATTTCCTACATTGCCCTGCTCTATATTGTGCACCTTGAGGCGCTGAAAATGCAGATGCAGGGTTTGAAAAAGGCGGGGCGGCACATCGGCCCGATCCTGATCCTGATCCTGTTCCTGTCCGGCTTCATCTTCCTCGGAGCCTGCACCTATCTGATGATTGGATTGCGGGCTGTTCTGGATCCGATCATGGGTGACAGCGTCTATGTTGCCGTTGGCGTGGTCGGAGTGATTTACCTCGTGCTGCTGTACATCGCTTCCAAGTATCCGGATGTGGAAATGGACGACCCGAACGCGCCGCTTGAAGCGCCACGTCTTACGCCAACTCTGATCGGTGGACTCTACTATGCGCTGCCGATCTTTATTCTGGTTTGGAACCTGATGGTAAAAACCGAGGGGCTGGAGCGTTTGTCTCCGGCTTTGTCGGCGTTCTGGGCCACGATCTTTATGATCATCGTGGCGTTGACGCATCGACCGATCAAAGCGTTCTTCCGTGGAGAAGGGGCCATTGCAGAGGCTCTGATGGCGGGCAAGGATGACTTTGTGCAGGGCCTGATCATGGGCGCGCGCAATATGATCGGCATCGGTGTCGCGACAGGGGCTGCCGGTATCATCGTCGGGACGATCAGCCTGACCGGTGCGCATCAGGTGATTGGCCAGGTTATCGAGGTGATTTCAGGTGGCAACTTGATGATCTTGTTGTTCCTTGTTGCCGTGCTGAGCCTGATCCTTGGGATGGGCCTTCCGACAACGGCGAACTATATCGTGGTGAGCTCGCTCATGGCGCCCGTGATTGTCGGTGTTGGTGCGCAATCGGGCCTCGTTGTGCCATTGATCGCCGTGCACATGTTTGTGTTCTACTTCGGGATTCTGGCAGACGATACGCCACCTGTGGGACTTGCCGCTTATGCGGCTGCGGCGATCAGTCGGGGCGATCCGATCAAGACAGGTGTACAGGGCTTTGCCTATGACATCCGGACCGCGCTCTTGCCGTTCATGTTCATCTTCAACACCGACCTGTTGCTGATCGATGTTGGATTTGCGAAAGCCGTGCTGGTCTTCTTTGTCAGTCTGATAGCAATGTTGATATTCGCGGCGGCAACGCAGGGGTATTTCATAGCCAAATCGCGAAGGTGGGAGAGCATCGCTTTGTTGTTCATCGCCTTTATGTTGTTCCGACCGGATTTCTTCCTTGATCAGGTGAGTGAGAAATACACCACTGTTCAGGGACCGGCAGCGATGGAGACGATCAACGGGCTGGATGCGGACAGCGCAGTGCGGTTGACCGTGTCAGGGCCGGACTTCGACACTGGTAAGGATCGTCGAACGACTGTGACCATGATCTATGATGGGTCCGATGCAGAAACCTCGTTGATGGACAACGGTCTGACCGTGTTTGCCGAAGGTGACAAGCTGTTGTTGGAAGAACCGTTCCCGGGCACACCTTTCTTCGGGGCGCTGGGTACCGAATACGACTACTACGGTGATGAACCGGTGGTGATTGCCCAAGTCGAAGTCGAAAATGAACGCATGCCTAAAGAATTGTTCTTTATTCCTGCGTTGTTGTTGCTTGCGGGGTTGGTGTTGATCCAGCGTCCCCGTGCAACCCAACCAGCGTTCTGAGGAGGGACTGTTATGTTCAAAACTGTATTGCTGACCGTAGATGTGAACGATTTCAAAGGGGCCGAGCGTCCAGCTGAAGTGGCGCGCACGATGATGGCAACTGGCAGTGAAGAGCTGCATGTGATGAACGTTGTGCCTGATTACGGCATGTCGATTGTCGGGTCGTTTTTCAGTCAGGACCACAACAAGGTGATCCTTAAGGAAGCCAAGGCCGCCTTGGAGGCTTGGGGAGCGGATCAGTTCTCTGGCATCGATAACCTGCGATTGCACGTCGATCAGGGTACGGTTTACGATCTTGTCCTGCAGGAAGCCAAGTCGGTGGGCGCGGACGCGATCATTGTTGGTGCGCACAAGTCTCAGCTAAAGGATTACCTGATCGGTCCGAACGCTGCGCGTATATCCCGCCATGCCAAACAGTCGGTTTTTGTAATCCGCTAGAACCTTCGGCACTGCATGAATTAGGCGCCCTGGTAAGGGGCGCCTTTTTTGTGTGTCATCCAATTGGAGAACTGATGTCGACAAATGTTCCCGATGGGTCTTGGAGCATTAGGCGGCGCTGGCCATAAGGGAGATCGGTGGGTGTCTGCACGATGTCTGCCTTCATCTCACATGCACGATCGTGAACCTCGGAAAGGTCATCAACGACGAATGTGAGGACAGCCCCACCCATTGTGGGCGGTACAGATTCGGGAAGAGTGTCGTGCTGCCGCTCAAGAATACCAAGTTCGAAACCGGCCAAGTCTTTGTGGGAGAGCAGGATAAACCAACCGAAATCGCCTTGTCGCATCATGCCAAGCAGGTTCTGATAGAAGTTCGCGGTTTTTTCCACGTCATCGGCCAGAATGTTCATGAAGGCACGATTCATGAGAGATCTCCCTTAAAGCAACATACACATATGTATGTTGCATATGACATACACATGTGTATGTCTAGAGTATGAACAATCCCTCCTTGAACTCAGACGACTGGCTGGACGTTGCGATTGGCACTTTGAAGATCGAAGGCCATACTGGTCTTAGGGCTTTGCCGTTGGCAAAGAAGCTGGGCGTTACACGCGGCAGTTTTTATCATCATTTTGAAAGCCTTGAGGCGTTTCATGTCGAGGTTGTAGCCCATTGGGCCAAGGTCTCGAGCGGGCAGGTTATACGCAATGCCAAGGATACTTTGGATCCAAGACAGGCTCTGGACGACCTGTTGCAAACGACGCTGCTCTCCGGCGCAGAACTGGAAAGAGCAATCCGGTCCTGGGCGACGGTGAAGGATCTCGTGGCGGTCGAAGTGGCCAAAGTTGATCACGAGCGGATCGCCGTGGCCCACGGGCTGTTGATTGGATGTGGCGTGTCCGACCCTGTGGCGGCTAGCAGGGCGAAAATTATCTATTGGGCAGCGATTGGCAGATTGATGATGCCCTACCCGGAAAAATCTGTGCTGTCCGAGACGGAGATTTCAGATTTTGCCCGTCTGATGGCGTTCGAATGAGGGCTGGGCTCGGTACAAAGCATTAACTTAGTAAAAAACTCAGGTTGACATATTTGAGTGATTTTGTCAGTTATTGGCCCGACTGACAAAAGGAGCTTCGGCGTGACCGCTTTTGAGGAACATCCGGTGTATGACGCGAAGGATTTGACCAAGGGCGACACGCAGGCGCGTATCGTGCTGGACGGGCAAGTCTATACGTTGCGAATTACCAAAGCTAACAAGCTCATTTTGACAAAATAAGGCGCGGAAAAACGCGTGAATTTCCCGAACGAAGGACTAAAATCACCATGAAATGCACTTTGACCGGCACTTCATTGCTTGCGCTGATGACGGCAGGCATGGCCGCGGCGGATACAGCCGTATTGATCAATTACGCTGATATTGCCGCAGCAAAATACGAAGATAGCGTGATCACCGCCAAAGCGTTGGGTGCCGCCGTAGATACCTTCATTGCTGAACCGACGGAGGTCAATTTGGCCGCGGCAAAAGTCGCGTGGGTCGCGTCGCGCGTGCCTTACCAACAGACAGAGGTCTATCGTTTTGGTAATGTCATCGTTGATGATTGGGAAGGGAAAGTGAATGCATGGCCGCTGGACGAAGGTCTGATTGACTATGTGGATGCGTCTTACGGTGGAGCGACAGACGAGAACCCGCTTGGCGCAGTCAATGTGATCGCCAGCCCGATATTGACCGTAAACGGCGTCGAGATCGACGCCACAAACATCACGCCCGAGTTCCTTGCAGACACGTTGCATGAGGCCGATGAGGTCGAAGCCAACGTTGCGACCGGCTACCACGCGATTGAATTCCTTCTTTGGGGACAGGACCTGAATGGAACCGAGGCCGGAGCGGGAGCCCGGCCTGCGACGGATTTTGCTGCGGGAGAGGCTTGCACAAACGGAAATTGTGATCGGCGCGCAATGTACCTCAAATCTGCGACAGACCTGTTGGTCTCAGATTTGGAGTGGATGGCTGCCCAGTGGGCCGAGAATGGCGCTGCGCGAGCAGAGGTGATGGAGAACGAAGTCGCCGGATTGGCCGCGATACTGACGGGTATGGGCAGTCTTTCATATGGCGAACAGGCTGGAGAGCGGATGCGTCTCGGCTTGATGCTGAACGATCCGGAAGAAGAGCATGATTGCTTCTCCGACAACACGCACAACAGCCACTATTATGACGGGCTGGGCATCCAGAACGTCTATCTGGGCAGCTACACCCGTATTGACGGCGCTGTGGTGAGCGGCGCATCGATGTCCGATCTGGTGGCGGCGAAAGACGCCGCGCTGGACATGGAAATGAAAGGCAAGCTGACCAACACCATGATGGCGCTGGGCGCGATCAAGACTGCGGCGGAAGCCGGTTTCACCTATGACATGATGCTCGCGCCTGACAACGCCGGTGGGGAAACGCTGATTATGGGCGGCGTAAACGGTCTTGTGGCTCAGACCAAGACCATCGAGCGGGTGGTGAACGCGCTGGGGCTCGATGATGTTGCCGTGGAAGGTTCTGACAGTTTGGACAATCCGGACGCGGTGTTCGAATAGACCGCGGCTGGCGATCACGCGAAATTGGGGGCGCAGGTCTTTTGACCGGTGCCCCTTGTTGATTAGATGGGTGTATGAGTTTGATTGGCCGACAGCTGATTTTGATCGCGGCGTTGGGGACGTGCTTGAGCGGTGCTTCGAAAGCCGTTTCTCAGGAACTGTCCGAGCCGCATTTGACTGCGGTGCCCAGAACGGATGCAGAGCGGGCTCGTATTGAGGACGTTCTGAGTGGACCCGCCGGATTTGAGGGTGCGGAGGACTACGAAGCCAAAAGTGGTGGTGCCGGAACAGTCGCAAGGCGCAAAGATGAGGCTGCATTTTCGCAGGCGACGGCGGACCTGACGCAAGGGATGCAGCTGGAGTTTGAACTTGGGCGCGCGATGTTTGAGAAGTTGTGGGTCGCATCGCCTTCGTCGACCAAGGCATCCGACGGTTTGGGCCCTTTATACCATGCCCGCAGCTGCGGCAGCTGTCACATACGTGACGGGCGCGGCTTTGCCGGGACGGATGCTTTGTTGATCCGTGTGTCCGTGCCTGACGGCGAAGGGGGGGTAAAGCCGCATCCTGTTTACGGGGGGCAATTGCAGCACAAGGCGCTAACCGGCATGGAAGCGGAGTTCCAGTTGGAACTGACCTACGAAGAAACGGTTATTGGCTTGGCTGGCGGCGAAACCGCGATCCTGCGTGAGCCGCATTATCAATTAGATTTAAAACTCGGGCCATTGGGCGAGGATGCGATGGTCTCCCCTCGAGTGGCGCCCGCGATGATCGGATTGGGGCTTCTGGAGGCTATCCCGTCTGACGACATCCTCGCTTTGGCCGACCCTGAGGACTTGAACGGTGACGGGATTTCCGGTCGAGCAAATGTGGTGATGAGCGCAGAATTCGGTACGCAGATGTTGGGGCGGTTCGGCCATAAGGCCACGTTGCCCACTGTGAGCGAGCAAACCGCGGCGGCGTTTTCCGCGGACCTTGGAATAAGCACGCCCGTGTTTCCGTGGCATTGGGGAGATTGCACAGCGGAACAAGTTAATTGTCGGGAGGCCCCGCACGGGAACGATATCGAGCGTGAGGGTCTGGAGGTCGACAGCCAGACTATGGCCGTGCTCAACCTGTACAGCCGCAACCTTGGCGTTCCAGCCCGTGAGAACGTGGATGACCCACAGGTGCTGCGCGGTAAAGCGTTGTTCCATGAAGCTGGCTGTGCGGCTTGTCACGTACCCAAGCACGTGACTCACCGTTTGAAGGAGGACGTCACGGGGAGTTTTCAGCTGATTTGGCCTTATACGGATCTGTTGCTGCACGACATGGGAGATGGATTGGCGGACGGTCGTCCCGATGGCCTCGCAAGTGGGCGCGAATGGCGTACCGCGCCTCTCTGGGGGCTTGGTCTGGTGGAGCAGGTGGGCGGCCAGCAAGGATATTTACATGACGGGCGCGCACGCACGGTTTTGGAAGCCATTCTGTGGCATGGCGGCGAAGCGGCGGTGTCACAGGAAAAAGTGGTGGCGATGACACCCAAAGATCGTGCGGCTTTGCTGGCATTTCTGGAGAGTTTGTGATGGCCCGTATTTTGGCGCTGCTGGGTTTCTTGATCCTCGGGATCGCGGCGCAAGCGGAAGCGCAGTCCATAGATATTGAAGAACGTGTTGAGGTCGCGGTGTCGCAGCATGTCGTGCCAGGCTTTGCTCGGTTTGCCTCTACGGCAGGCGCATTGTCAAAAGCGGCTGAACACACATGTGATCCCAAAAGCGAGACCTTGCGAAATGCGTTTCACACGGCATTTGATGATTGGGTGCGGATCAGCCATTTGCGGTTTGGTCCTAGCGAGGTTGAGAACCGTGCTTATGGGGTGGCATTTTGGCCAGACACGCGGGGCAAGACGCCCAAAGCGCTCTCCGGATTAATCACGGGAGAATCTCCTGCGGGGCTATCGGCCGAAGACCTTATGCAACAAAGCATTGCAGTTCAGGGATTCTATGCGCTTGAATACCTTCTGTTTGATGAAGCTTTTTGGGATATGGGAGAAGCCTCCTATCGCTGTTCCCTCATTCGCAACCTTGCAGAGGGGATCGCCTTTCGTGCAGAGGCTATTTATGCGGATTGGACCGACGTCTTTGCTGCTGAAATGTTGAGACCGTCAGCCACTGGCACCTACAGATCGTCCAAAGAGGCGGCTGGTGAATTGGTGAAAGCCGTGTCGACAGGGTTGCAATTCACGGACGAGGCGCGGCTCGCGCGGCCATTGGGAACGTTTGATCGGCCGCGCCCGAAACGCGCAGAGGCATGGCGCTCGGAGCGCTCATTGCGTCATGTGATACTGTCTTTGGAGGCAGTAGGTGATTTGGCCACACTTTTGGCAGGAGAGACTTCGGCGGCAGAACGGATTGCATCCGAATTTGACACTGCGCTTGCCAATGCGAACTTTGACGATCCTGTATTTGCCGGTGTGTCGGAATCTATTGGCCGCTTGAAAATCGAAAACCTACAGCAATATGTGTATGGTTTAAGGGAAACAGCCGTGAGCGAATTGGTTGCCGTGTTGGATGTGAGTATTGGTTTTAATGCGTTGGACGGGGATTGAGATGACGTCTCGGCGGAGATTTTTGGCAGGCGCCATCGCCGCTGGGATCATACCTGCCCGTGGTTGGGCGTCTGTTGGCAATCCAAAATACCTAAGCGCTGCGCGGCGACCGAACGGTGGTTATGTGCTTGTCGGATTGCGGGGCGATGGCTCAATAGCCTTTGAGGTGCCCTTGCCTGCTCGGGGCCATGCGGCTGCAGGGCATCCAGAAAGAGCAGAGGCAGTCGCGTTTGCAAGGCGACCGGGAACCTATGCTGTGGTGCTGGACTGTAACGACGGGTCAGTTCTGGCGCATTTGGAATCGCCTGCGGGTCGGCACTTTTACGGCCACGGGGTGTTCTCGAAAGATGGCAACCTGCTTTACACAACCGAGAACAATTTTGATGGTGCCGCTGGTGTCATCGGTGTTTGGGACACTGCCAACGGGTATCGACGGATCGGTGAGTTTTCATCGGGTGGCGTTGGGCCGCACGAAATTCTGCGATTGCCGCGAAAGGACCTTTTCGCTGTCGCAAACGGCGGGATCCATACGCACCCGTCTACGGGTCGCGAAAAGCTGAACTTGCAGCACATGCGCCCGAACCTGACGTACCTTGATGGCGAAGGCCGCGTTGTGCAACGCGTGCAGTTGGAAGATGCCTGGCACCTGAACTCGGTACGCCATCTTGCAATAGGCCTGTCCGGACAGGTGGCTTTTGCCATGCAATGGCAGGGCGAGGTTTGGGACTCGCCACCGCTGGTTGGGTTGCATCGGCTAGGAGAAGAGGCGCGTTTCTGTGCCGCTCCCGAAGCGCCGCACCTTGCGATGAAAGGCTATGCCGGGAGCGTAGCGTATTGCGGCAGCGGTGCGTGGCTGGCCATTTCGAGCCCAAGGGGTGGATTTGTGCAGCGATTCAACGCGACATCAGGCGTGTTCCTTGGCGCGATTGGCGCTGCTGATGTCTGCGGTATCAGTGGCGCGGGTATGGGGATGATGGCTACTTCGGGGACCGGCCACGTGGTCGGTATACAGGAAGAAATTGCCGCGCATCACAAGCTTGCATTTGACAATCACCTCGTGAAGATTTGAGGCGTTACTCCGCAGCTGCACGGCTGAGAGCACTATTCAATATCGCTGCCAACTCAGGCTTGCAGGACCCACAATTCGTGCCAGCCGAAAGCGCCTGACCAATGGCATCAACGCTCATCAGTTTGTCACTTTCGATGGCGCTCAGGATGGTGTTCACCCCAACATTGAAACAGGCGCAGACCGTGGCACCAGGATCCGGTTGATTGGCGCCAGCTTGTCCGGCAAGAGCTCCATGTCCATCGGTCCCGATAAGCTCGGACGCAAAATTCCGTGACACGCTGACCGGAGTGGATGCCGCATAAAGTGCCGCAATCAACTTTCCGCTCTTATGCAGGGCGACGCGGGCGATGTTTCGGGCCGGATCTGTGACGCTGCTGATTTGCGCGTCGTTTATGCCAAACAGTGCGCGTGCGTACTCTTGCCAATCGTCAGGAGCGGACTTGTCTGCCAGTTCGACCCGCCAACCGGTAGTGGATCTGGCTTTTGCCCAATACTCGGTGGATGGAGTGAAGTCCGTCTCGCAGGCCGCGAAACCATACCATTCGGCAGCGTATGGTTTGATTGCTACGGGTGCGGCTTTGCTGTCGGGTTGTCCAGACGTCGGGTCGGTACTTGGGGGAACCAGCACAGACACCCGCCCCGCGCTCGAAGTTTCACCTGTCCAGTGGATCGGGGCGAAAACGGAGCCGGGGGCGACGCGATCCGTGACCAACACACGAAGTATTGTGGTGCCGTAAAGGCTTTCGACGAGCGCCAAGTCTGCGGGGCGCAAGCCCAGTGCAAGTGCATCCTCTGGGTGCAGTTCCAGAAACGGTTCGCCGTAGTGTTGGTTCAGACGCGGCGCCAGCGCGGTTCGCGTCATCGTGTGCCACTGATCACGGATACGGCCCGTATTCAGCCTATACGGCAAAGCGGCGGGTTGTTCTTTTGGTGCGGGTTGCAAAACGGGCAGCATGTTTGCGCGCTTTGTGGGCGTAAAAAAGCCTCCGTCCGCAAAGAAACGATCGCTCTTCGCTCCGTTCGCTCGCACCGGCCAGCGCGTCGGTTGAAGAGCTTCAAAATCCGCATCCGAAATTCCAGCCAAGCCAGAAATGTCGAAATCCTTGCCCTGGTTTGCAGCTACGCCGGACAATTGCGCATGTTCTCGAAAAATCTGGGCCGGTGTTTCGTAGTCAAAGCCTTCGTACCCCATGCGGCGGGCAACATCCGAGATAATTTCCCAGTCGTGGCGGCTTTGGCCCGTGGGAGACATCAAGGCGCGTTGGCGGCTTATTGTGCGATCAGAGTTGGTAACGGTTCCGTCTTTTTCGCCCCAACCGGTCGCGGGCAATACGACGTCGGCCAAAACGGCAGTGTCGGTGGTGGCGGAAAGATCAGATACGGCCACAAAATCGCATCCGGCTATCGCAGATTTGACGGCGTCTGCGTCGGGCAGCGACACCACCGGGTTTGTGCACATAACCCATAGGGCCTTGATTTTGCCCTCTGAAATAGCCTGAAACATGTCCACGGCTTTGAGGCCTTGGTGTTTGGCCATCGTAGGAGATGACCAGAAAGTCTGGACTGCGTCCCGGTGCGTGGCATTTTCGATATCGAGATGCGCCGCGAGCATATTTGCCAGCCCGCCGACTTCGCGACCGCCCATGGCGTTGGGTTGTCCGGTGACTGAGAACGGTCCGCAGCCTGGTTTACCGATGCGGCCAGTTGCGAGGTGACAATTCAGGATTGCATTGACCTTGTCCGCGCCATGGTCGGATTGATTGATGCCCTGCGAGAAAACAGTGACTGTCTTTTCGGTGCCTATCCAAAGCGCGGCAAATGCAGCGAGTTCACTGTCGGTCAAACCCGTGACCGAACCGTCAGTGGCGCTGGCAACATCAAGCGCATCGGCGAAACCCGAAACGTGAGCCGAGACAAACTGGGCGTCAACTGCGCCTAGGTCATTAATCTGATTCAGCAGGTGATTGAACAGCGCCACATCCGTTCCCGGTTTGAGCGCCAAGTGCATATCTGCAAGATCGCAGGTCGCTGTGCGACGGGGGTCAATCACGACCACCTTCATCGAGGGGCGTGCGGCTTTGGCTGCTACGATGCGTTGGTAGAGCACGGGATGACACCACGCGAGGTTGGAGCCAGTGAGAACGACAAGATCAGCCAACTCCAGATCTTCGTACGTGCCGGGGACGGTGTCCGTACCGAATGCGCGCTTTTGGCCCGCGACCGTCGACGCCATGCAAAGCCTTGAATTGGTGTCGATATTTGCCGAGCCGATGTAGCCTTTCATCAGCTTGTTCGCGACATAGTAGTCTTCAGTCAAAAGTTGGCCAGAAACATAAAAGGCAACGGAGTCGGGGCCATGTTTGGCGATCGTTGTGCTGAACGCGTCTGCCACCATATCAAGCGCGGCGTCCCAACTCGCAGGTTGTCCATTGATTTGAGGCGTATGCAACCGACCGTCTGGAATTATTGTTTCTCCCAAGGCGGAGCCTTTTGAGCAGAGACGGCCGAAGTTTGCAGGATGGTCAGGGTCGCCTTTCACCTTCAACCCAACTGCACCGTCAATTGAGGCAAGAACACCACAACCGGTGCCGCAATACGGGCAGGTAGTACAGATGGGTTGTTGAGTCATTCCGCGGCAACTCCGGTGGTCAGCTCGGATGCATCCAGCATCACCCGTCCGTTGACGACTTGCGTTGCGAAGGTTGCGATCTGCCCTTCGTCTGCGCCCTGAGCCTCACCGGTTTCCAGCGAGAAAACCCAGTTGTGCAAAGGACAAGTGACCTTTTTGCCGTGAACGATGCCTTCGGAAAGCGGCCCCCCCTTGTGAGGGCAACGGTCGGAGGTGGCGAAGACCTCATTGTCGTCCGTGCGGAAGACGGCGACACAACCGACAGCGGTTTTCACGATGCGCGCTCCGCGCAGAGGAATGTCGGTGACGGAACAAATATCGACCCAGTTCATTCTGCTGCCTCCAGTGTGAGATTGGCGACCGGACGATAAGTTTCGGCCTTTTCTGCGGCGTGTTCGGCCCAAGGGTCGGTGCGGTAGACGGATTGGGAAACCTCGAAACGTTCAGCAAGGGCTTTGCGGTTCTCCAGATCATCAACGACCTGTTGTTTGACCCAATCGAGGCCTACCTTGTCGACCCATTTCCAAATGCGATCGAGGTACTTGGCGTTCTCGCGGTAAACCTGCGTCATGGCAGAGATTACTTCGATGGCCTCTTCCTCTGTCGCGACTTTGCAGAGCAGTTCGGTTTCTTTCACTTCCATGCCCGCTGCGCCAGCGACGGAGACTTCGTAGCCAGAGTCTACGCAGACCACGCCAATGTCCTTGCAAGTGGCTTCGGCGCAATTACGGGGGCAGCCGGAAACGCCGAGCTTCAGTTTGTGCGGGGTCCAACTTCCCCAAAGGTGTTTTTCCAGTTTGACACCCAAGCCCGTTGAGTCCTGCGTGCCGAAGCGGCAGTGATCAGATCCAACGCAGGTTTTGACGGTTCGCAGGCCTTTGGAGTAGGCATGGCCCGAGACCAGACCGGCCTGATTGAGATCGAACCAAATCGCAGGCAAGTCCTCTTTTTTCACACCCAGTAGGTCTATGCGTTGGCCGCCCGTAACCTTGACGGTCGGAACGGCGTATTTGTCAGCGGCATCTGCAATGGCGCGCAATTCATCAGGCGTAGTGATCCCGCCCCACATACGTGGCACCACAGAGTAGGTGCCATCTTTCTGGATGTTGGCGTGGTTTCGTTCGTTCACGAAACGGGATTGCGCGTCGTCCTGATACTCCAGCGGCCAATCGGCCAGAAGATAGTAATTGATCGCGGGGCGGCAGACATGACAGCCATTCGGTGTGGACCAGCCAAGCTCTTGCCAGACGGCGGGTTGGCTTTTGAGTTCCTGCGCCTTGATGAGGCGCCGGACGTCCTCATGGGTGAGGTCGGTGCAGCCACAGACAGACTTGGCCGCTGGCATTACAAAGTCATCGCCGAGTGTGACCGCGAGAACCTGCTCAACGAGGCCGGTGCAGGTGCCGCAGGACGCGGAGGCCTTGGTTGTTGCCTTGATATCATCGAGTGTTGTGGCGCCATTGCCGATGGCTTCCACGATCTGACCTTTACATACGCCGTTGCAGCCGCAGATTTCTGCGTCAGCCGGTAAGGCTGCAACGGCTGCCATAGGGTCCGAGTCGGTTCCCCCTTGGTAGGCAGGACCAAAGATGAGAGTGTCACGCATCTCTGAAATATCTTCGCGGTCTTTGATCAGACCGAAGAACCAATTGCCGTCTGCCGTGTCGCCATACATTACGGCGCCGACGATGCGGTTTTCTTCGATGACGAGGCGTTTGTAGACGCCGCGGGCCGGATCGCGGAACACGATGTCTTCGCGGCCTTCGGCATCTGCAAAATCGCCTGCCGAGAAGAGATCGCAGCCGGTGACTTTGAGCTTGGTGGCGACTTCTTTGTTAACAAAGGCAGCCGCTTCGCCAGCGAGGGTTTTGGCGATGACTTTGGCCTGATCAAAGATCGGAGCGACGAGACCAAAAACGTCACCTTTGTGTTCAACGCATTCGCCAAGCGAAAGGATGTTTTCGTCAGAGGTGACCATCTGGTCGTCCACATGGATGCCGCGACCGGTCGCGAGACCAGCCTCGGTCGCAAGCGCGGTCGAGGGACGGATACCCACGGCCATTACCAGCAGGTCGCAGGGCAATTCTGTGCCATCGTCCAGTAGAAGCGCTTTGACTTTACCGTTCTCGCCGAGGATTTCCTTGGAGTTGGCGGAGCATTTAACCGTGATACCCTTGTCCACAAGTGCCTTGCGCAGCAGATAGCCGGCGGCTTCGTCGAGTTGTCGTTCCATGAGATGGCCCATGATGTGCACGACCGTTACGTCGACGCCGCGTAGCGCCAGGCCTGCGGCGGCTTCGAGGCCCAAGAGCCCCCCGCCGATGACGACTGCCTTGGCATCCGGTTTGTCGCCAAGGGCAATCATGGTGTTGGTGTCTTCCAGATCGCGGTAGGCGATCACACCGTCCAGATCATGGCCCGGCAGAGGAATGATAAACGGATTGGAACCGGTGGCGATGATGAGTTTGTCATAGTCCAGCACGTCGCCGTTGTCAGAGGTCACGGTCTGGGCGGCGCGGTCGATGTTGACGACTTTCTCGCCAAATCGGCAGGTGACGCCGTTTTCCTCGTACCATTCTGCCGTGTGCGTGACGATTTCTTCGAAGGATTTGTCGCCCGACAGCACCGGAGAAAGCATGATCCGGTTGTAGGTGCCGCGCGGCTCTGCGTTGAAGAGGGTGACGTCATAAGCGTCTGGGGCAACATCAAATAGATGTTCGAGCGCGCGGCCCGCGGCCATCCCGGCCCCGATAATGATTAGTTTTTGCGTCATGTCTGTCCTGATGATCCGCCATAGGCGGCGTCTTTCATCACGTCCGCGAGGGTCGTGTATGCGGTTGTCCAGGCAGCTTCGGTTTCAGCGTCGAAATCGTCGCCCAGCCCGGTCTTGAGCGTGTGGAGCAGCGCTGCTCCCACAGGTTCATAATGGTCAGGTGTAACGCCGTAGCCCACGTGGGCCACAGCGAGGTTTTGCGCAACTGGCACGATCTTTTCCAGATCGCTCAGCCCTTTGACGACGGCGCCCAGAGTGGTCATCAACTTTGCGCCCTGCTCGGCCATGTCGCTTTTGAAAAGCGGCTGAACCTCGGGGGCGATTTCAAAGAGGCGGGCGTAGAAGATTTCCGCCGCCTGAGGCGCGATTGGCGCCACTTTTTCAAAGCTGTTCTGTACCAATGTGATCTGGGTGTCGTTCATCGTTTCTACTCCGCTGCGATGGCCTTGGCCGGTTTGGCCTTTGGCTTCGCACCGTGCTCGTATTCTTCGAGGAAATCGAGCACATCTTGGCGGTAGCGGTAGTAGTCCGGATGTTCGAGCAGCGCCTTGCGGGTGCGCGGGCGAGGCAGGTCGACGTCGACGATTTTGCCGATGGTCGCCTGCGGGCCATTCGTCATCATGACCACGCGGTCCGCCAGAAGGATTGCCTCGTCGACATCGTGGGTGACGCAGATCGCGGTCACTTTCGTACGGTCCCACACCTCCATCAGGACTTCCTGAAGTTCCCAGCGGGTGAGGCTGTCGAGCATACCGAAAGGCTCGTCCAGCAGCAGGAGTTTGGGGCTGAGGGCGAAGGCGCGGGCGATACCAACACGTTGCTTCATACCATTGGACATGGAATGCGCCGGGCGGTCCATCGCATCGGCGAGACCTACGCGCTCCAGATAGTATTCGACGACGTCCTGACGTTCACCCACGGAGGCCTTGGGGTAGACTTTGTCCACGCCAATGGCGACGTTTTCCTTGGCCGAGAGCCATGGAAAAAGGTTTGGAGATTGGAACACAACGGCGCGTTCCGGATCAGCCCCCTCGACGTGGCGACCATCCAGACGGATACCACCTTTGGAGATCGGGTTGAGACCCGCCGCCATGGTGAGAACCGTGGATTTGCCGCAGCCGGAGTGGCCGATCAGCGAGATGAATTCGCCGCGCTGTACCTTCAGATCGAAGTCTTCGACCACGGTGAGCGGACCTTTGGGGGTGGGGTAGATTTTGTGGAGCTGCGAGAAGTCGAGGAAGTTGTGGTCGATCAAACCCTTCTGTGCATCTTTCACGGCCGCCGGTACGCCGTGAATCGGGGTCACATCAGGCAACACCCTTTTACCCTCGGCCTTTGCGGCGATGCCTACATCCATGAGATATTTGGTGACTTCGGCGCGTAGCTTCTTAAAGCCTTCATGGTGGTTCATTTCCATCCGGTCACGACGGCGCGGGATGTCGACTTTGAACTCCTGCCCCAAAGTGCCATCGGGGTTCAGCGCGATGATGCGGTCAGCAAGGATAATCGCTTCGTCCACGTCGTTGGTGATGAGAACGCAGGTCTTCTTTTCCGCGGACCAGATCGCCTCAATCTCGTCCGCGAGGTTGGCGCGGGTGAGGGCGTCAAGAGCAGAGAGCGGTTCATCCAGAAGCAGCACTTCGGGGTTCATCGCAAGTGCGCGTGCGACGTTCACACGCTGGCGCATGCCACCAGACAGCTCTGCAGGCCGGCGAGAAGAAGCGTGGGAAAGGCCGACCATCTTGATGTAATGGGCGACGCGTTCCTCTTTCTCGGCCTTCGGCATGTTGGGGAACACGCTATCGAGCGCGAGGCGTACGTTACCGTTTACAGTTAGCCAAGGCATCAGCGAATAAGACTGGAATATCACGCCGCGCTCTGGACCCGGTGCCGTGATCGGCTTGTTCTTAAAGGTCACATTGCCTTCGGTTGACATTTCCAGCCCAGCCATAAGGTTGATCAGAGTGGTCTTGCCCGAACCGGAGAAGCCCAAGAGCACGAGGAACTCGCCCTCCTGAACCTCAAGGTTGATGTTGTTCAGAACGTCGGTCTTGGCAGTGCCTTCGCCGAAGCTCTTGGAGACGTTTTCGAATTTCAGAACACTCATTGGGATCACCGGTTTGCGCTGAAGGTGAAGAGTGACTGGATTGCGTACATCAGACGATCGAGCAGGAAGCCGATGATGCCGATTGTGAAAACCGCAACCATGATTTTGGCGAGGGAACTGGACGAGCCGTTTTGGAATTCATCCCACACGAACTTGCCAAGACCGGGGTTCTGGGCGAGCATTTCGGCGGCGATCAGAACCATCCAGCCAACACCGAGCGACAAACGCAGGCCGGTGAAGATCAGGGGCAAGGCGGAAGGCAGTACCAGTTTGGTGATTTTGGTCCAGGTGTTCATCTTCAGAACCTTCGAGACGTTCACCAGATCCTTGTCGATAGAAGCTACACCCAGGGAGGTGTTGATCAGTGTCGGCCAAAGAGAGCATAGGGTTACGGTGATTGCAGAGGTCAGGAAAGACTTGCTGAAGAGGCCGTCGTCGACGGTGTAGGTCGCTGAAACAACCATCGTCACGATCGGCAGCCATGCAAGCGGCGACACCGGTTTGAAAATCTGGATCAGCGGGTTGATCGCCGCGTTGGCGTAGAGGCTGAGGCCAGCGAGAATGCCGAGAGGAATGGCGATAAGGGAGCCGATCAAGAAGCCGAAAAAGACCGTTTTGATCGAGGTCCAAATCTGATCGTAGTAGGACGGGCTACCTGTGTACTTGATGTCTTTGACTTTTTCGGGCTGACCGTTGTCGATGAACTTTTGGTTGCGCGCCTCTACTCTCTCGTAGAATTTCTGTTCCTTGGCGGCTTTGGCCTGTGCGTCTTGGTGCAAAAGAACGGCTTCGGTCCAGACCTCATTCGGGCCGGGAACGGCGCCAAGCGAGGTTTGCACTCGTGGAGCAAGGCTGCCCCACAGCATCAGAAAGACCGCGATTGCCAGCAGTGGTACTCCAAGCAACCGCCAGATTTCCGCGGCTTGTGCTTTGGGATTATCGCCTGCGGCGGCTTTCAGAACCGGAGTGACGAAGCTGAGGCCGAGGACCTGAAACCAGGCGTCGGCCTTGTTGATGCGTGTGAAGAGGCGTGCGCGGCGGGCTTCGCGCTCTTCATCTGCAATGGATTGCGGGTCGATAGTGGTCATGGCTGAGTCCTTGGCCGTCGGGCTGAATTGGCTTGTCTGTATTGCGTCGGTATCGCGTCGGCGTTCCGACTGTGCAGGATTGGCCGGAATGGCGGGGGCGCTGATGCTCCGCCCGCCACCCCGAGGGAGTGTTCGTTAGCCTTGGATCTCGGTGCCGACGACGCGCTGGTCGCCTTTCAGGCCGATTGGCAAGCTGTCGAGATAAGCATTCGGGGCTTTGCCGTCGTAGGCGATGCCGTCGATGATGTCCTCAGATGGTGTCGGCGCCTTGTAGCCGTCGCTGTCCCAAGGGAAGTCCGCTTCATTGGCAAGACCTTCATCGACGAGCAGGCGGGCGGCTTCGAGATAAATCGCGGGCTTGTAAACGGATTTGGCCACTTCGTCA
The DNA here is from genome assembly GCF_004346865.1 of Shimia isoporae. Lineage (NCBI taxonomy): Bacteria > Pseudomonadati > Pseudomonadota > Alphaproteobacteria > Rhodobacterales > Roseobacteraceae > Shimia > Shimia isoporae. Next base: position 161,688 of record NZ_SMGR01000003.1, on the reverse strand, counting down.
TACCAACTGTCTGGCTTGGCTTCGGCGATCTGGCCCCAGCGGCGCATCTGGGTCAGGTACCAAACAGCGTCGGAATAGAAGGGATAGGTCGCGTTGTAGCGGAAGAAAACGTTGAAGTCCGGAACCTCACGCTTGTCACCCTTTTCGTATTCAAAGGTGCCGGTCATGGAGTTGGCAATCACGTCATAATCCGCGCCCACATACTCAGGCTGGCTGAGAATTCTCACCGCTTCTTCGCGGTTGGCGTTGTCGTTTTCATCAAGCCACATTGCGGCGCGGATCAGCGCTTTGGTCACGGCCAGAGTGGTGTTTGGATATTTCTCAGCAAACTCGGCATTCAGCCCGAATACTTTTTCAGGGTTATTTTTCCAGAGTTCATAGTCGGTGATCACTGGCACACCGATGCCTTTGAACACGGCTTGCTGGTTCCACGGCTCGCCCACGCAATAACCGTAGATGGTGCCGGCTTCCATTGTGGCTGGCATCTGCGGCGGCGGGGTTACCGAGAGTAGAACGTCGGCGCCGATCTGGCCGGTGATGTTTTCCGGAGAGTAATACCCCGGCTCCAGACCACCGGCGGCGAGCCAGTAACGCAGTTCGTAGTTGTGGGTGGAGACAGGGAACACCATGCCCATGTTGAATGGCTTGCCTTCGGACGTGTATTTTTCAACCACCGGCTTGAGCGCGGATGCGGAAATTGGGTGCTGGGGGCGTCCGTCGTCCATCAGCGGAACGTGCGGTTTCATCTCTTCCCAAATCTGGTTGGAGACGGTGATGCCGTTGCCGTTCAGGTCCATGGAGAATGGGGTAATGATGTGCGCCTCTGTACCGTAGCCGATGGTGGCGGCGAGAGGTTGGCCCGCGAGCATGTGCGCACCGTCCAATTGCCCGTCGATGACGCCGTCCAGCAGGACTTTCCAATTGGCTTGTGCCTCGAGCGTTACAAACAGACCTTCGTCGTCGAAGTAGCCTTGCTCGTAAGCGACGGCGAGGGGGGCCATATCGGTCAATTTGATAAAGCCGAAGGTGAGTTCGTCCTTCTCGAGTTCAAGTTCCGCGAGCGCGGGGCTGGCGAGCATCGTGGTTGCCGCGAGTATGGAGGCGATGCGTTTCATTCTCTGTCCTTTCGTATGCCCAGGGAGAGGAAATGGGCGGAAATGAAAAAAGCCGCTGATTGGCGCCGAGGGAGGAGGATACGGCGACAGATCAAGCGGCTTTGCTCAGGTATTCCCCTGCATCGGGGAAGAAGTTTGTCGGAGCGTCCTTGCTCCGAACTTGAGACCATAAGGCAGTGGAGTCAGGCTGCGGGCAAGCGTGATAAGCACGATTTATGCTGCGCTGCCGCAAAGGTCAGGATGATTGCCTAATTTTTCAGCATTCAGGATGGCTTGGGTCGAAAACCTGACCATCAAAGAACCGGTCAGGGCCAAGAATCAGGTGGCCCGAGTCGGTTGCCGCTGTTGTGGATCCGCTGAGCGCGCCTTCGAGTTTTTTGCTGGCGGCAGGCAAATCCGCACCCAAAGGTCCCAGATGGCGGCGATATAGGTCGGAGCGGAATACAGCTGCGGCCTTTGTTGCGGATGCTGCGCGATCCAGGCCGAAACGGGCGGCCATGCGTGCCCCTATCCATGCGCCCTGGCTTTTCCATGGGAAAGTGGCTGCGCCGTCATAGAACTCCATCATGCGGGGAACGTGGCGGGACTTGCCACGGGCGTTGATCAAAAGATCGCCCGAGAAGGCCCGTTCGATGATCTCGGTTGAAACGCCGAGATATTCTGGCCAGCCGAGTATGTCCGCTGCGGTCGTTCGTTTGTCGGGTTGGCCAAGCCAGCGTCCCGCCTTCCAGACCGCGCGCATAAGCCGTCCGGTCAGGTCGTCTTCGGCGTTGGCCCAGTCACGCCGCACGGCCAGAACTTTCTCCGGTGCAAACTGCCAGATGGCGGCGCCGGGAAGCAAAAGTGCACCGCCGCCGTTTTCTACAGTGATTGATCCCCAGGGTTCGCCCACGCAAAAGGCGTCAACCTCGCCCGTGGCAATCGCGTCCGCCATAAGGGGCGGAGGGATTGTGCGCACATCGAGGGCCTGTGCGGTGTTCAGGCCTGAGGCCGCGAGCCAGTAATGCAGCAATTCTGCGTGCATGGAGAATGGGAAAGGCACCCCTACACGCAGGGGAGCTTTCAATCCGGCGAGCGCTTGCCCTGCTGCCGTTGCGTCCAGAAAGTCAGGTGTTTTTGCCGCATTCGAAAGTTGATCTGCAAGGGCGTTTGAGATGCCTATGACATTGCCATTAATAGATAAAACCGACAATGCATCGAGCTGCGTGGGCAACCCGCCGAGCCCAAGTGCCATAGCAACTGGCACTGGAGACAGCATGTGAGCAGCCTCGATTTGACCCAAGATGAGACGGTCGCGCAGGGTTGACCAGCTTGGCGCGCTTTGAAGATTGAGGGCGAGACCTTCTTCTTCGGCAAATCCAAGCTCGTGAGCGACGATGAGTGGGGCCGCGTCAACGAGAGGCATGAAGCCAACCGACAGGGGAAGCGTTCTCATGTCAGCAACTCCGAGGCGGTCACAAGGGCCTGAGAAACGTCAGCGATTTTCTTACCCTGACTCATCGCGGTTTTCCGGATGAGGGCATAGGCTTCGTCTTCGCTCATATTTCGGGCGCGCATAAGAATGCCTTTTGCACGGTCGATGATCTTGCGTTCTTCGAGCGCGCGTTTGGTGGCTTCGAGCTCTGACCGCATGCGAGAGAACATGTGAAACCGCGCAATGGCGGCGTCCAGAATGGGTTTGATGCGATCCGGTTGCATGCCGTCCACCACATAAGCGGACACGCCTGCTTCGATGGCGGCTTTGGTCAGGCTGTCGTCGGATCGGTCCACGAACATGGCGACTGGGCGCTCGAGTGGCGATGAAGCGAGGGTGAGCGCGTCGATGGCGTCCCGGCTCGGGTTGGCCATGTCCAGCAGAACCAGATCGGGGTTGAGCTCGGCCACAGATCGGGCGAGGCCGGTCGACCCTGACAAGACACGGATATGGTGATCGCCAGTTTCTGCCAGGCTGTCGATGATCGCTTCAGCGCGGGTTTTGTCCGGTTCGACGATGAGGATAGATAGCTTGTCTGGCACGGCTGGATCCTGCGGGAGTGGCTTGCCCCTTTCGTATCGGGGCAAGCGGTGCAGGGACCAGAGTCGTCATGAGAGCAATTGGGTGTTTGCCTAATTATTGGGCGAAATTTCCGCACCTGCCGAATTTGAGAGCAGCAAAATGCTGCAAGTGCAAAATCAAATGCAGCGGCCGCCGTCGACCTCCATCAGTGTGCCTGTGATCAAGGAAGCTTCGTCCGAACAAAGGAAGGCAGCGGCGTTGCCCATGTCCTCGGGCTGCGAAAAGCGCCCAAGGGGGATCGTGGAAAGAAATTTGGCACGTACCTCGGGTGTGTCTTCGCCCATAAAGGACTTCAGGAGGGGCGTTTCGCCTGCGACGGGGTTCAATGCGTTCACACGAACACCATGCGGCGCAAGCTCGACAGCCATGGTTTTTGTGGCGGTGTTCACCCATCCTTTGGAGGCATTGTACCAGTTGAGATTGGGGCGCGGAGAGAGGCCCGCGGTGGATGACACATGCAGTATCGCGCCCTGTCCTCGGGATTTCATATGCGGCACCAAAGCCTGCGCGGTGAGGTAAATGGATTTGCAATTCACGGCAAAAACGTGGTCGAAATCCACTTCCGTGACCTCTTCCAAGGGTGTTGGCAGGTGTGTGACGCCCGCGTTGTTCACCAGAATGTCGATTTGGCCCCAGTTTTTCAGACCTGTGTCGACCATGGCTTCCACGCTGGCACGGACGGAGACATCGGTCTGCGTTGCCTGCGCATTCGGGTGTTCGCTGGCCTTGCTTTCGGCGGCGTCGCCGTTGATGTCGGCCACCAGCACAGACGCGCCTTCGGCCAGGAATTTGTCTACGATGCCCGCGCCGAAGCCCTGAGCGCCGCCGGTAACGATGGCTGTTTTGTTTTCAAGACGCATGCTGTGGTCCTTTGGTTATCCGTGCAGCGCGGCGACGGTTTTGAGTTGGGAGAAATGGAACAGGGCCTCAAAGCCTTTCTCACGGCCGTGACCGGAGTGGCCGGTGCCTCCAAACGGCAGCTCCACACCACCGCCAGCGCCATAGTTGTTGAGAAAGACTTGTCCCGCGCGAAGCTGCTTGGCGAGACGCATCTGGCGGGCCCCGTTTTGGGACCAGACCGAAGCAACGAGGCCGTATTTTGTGCTGTTTGCGATCGCTAAGGCTTCTTCTTCGGTGTCGAAGGGGATCAGGACTTGTACGGGGCCGAAGATTTCGTCTTGGGCCAGACAATGGTCCGGTGAGACATCGGCAAAGAGTGTAGGCGCGACGTAGTGGCCGGGGGCGTCGGTAGCGATTTGGCCTTGCGCAACTGTGTTCAGGTCGGCACCTCGGGAGAGGAAGCCTTTCACGATCTCTTTTTGGCGCGCGGAGATGAGCGGGCCTAGGGTCGCGTCTTCGATGGCAGGAGCAGCCCGCATGCTGGCGTAGGCAGAGGACATACGCGTCGTGACTTCGTCATAGACTGAGCGTTCCACAAGGATGCGGGAAGACGCGGAGCAGGTTTGGCCCGCGTTCTGGACGCCGGCGTTCACAAGAAATGGCAAAGCTACGTCGAGGTCGGCGTCAGCAAATACCAGTTGCGGGGACTTCCCTCCCAATTCCAAAGTCACCGGCACCACGTTTTGCGCCGCAGCGGATTGTACGAGACGGCCCGTGTTCACCGAGCCCGTAAAGGAAATGTGTTGCACGTCGGCATGGCCTGCAAGCGCCGCGCCGGCCTCGGCACCAAGACCAGGCACAACGTTGAGGGCCCCTTCTGGTAGGCCGGCTCGCATGGCCAGGTCAGCGAAGGCCAGTGCGGTGAGGCAGGCCTCCTCGGCGGGTTTCAGGACGCAGGCGTTGCCCATCGCCAGCGCGGCGCCCACCGAGCGACCGATAATCTGCATCGGGTAGTTCCATGGCACGATATGACCGGTTACGCCGAAGGGTTCGCGCAGGGTGTAAACGGTGTAGCCGTCCAAGTATGGGATGGTTTCACCGTGCACCTTGTCAGCGGCTCCGCCGTAAAATTCCATATAGCGTGCCAGCGCGACGACATCGTTTCTGGCCTGCGTCAACGGTTTGCCGACATCAAGCGCTTCAAGCAGGGCAAGAGTGTCGGCATTTTCTTTCACCAGTTCGCCGATGCGGGTCAGAATGCGCCCGCGTTCGGCGGCGGTGGTTTTCCCCCAGATACCCGCGCGGGCAGCGTGGGCCGCTGCCACCGCGGCATCGACGTCTGCTGATGAACCGCGCGCAATTGCTGCAAGGGCGGAACCGTCAGACGGATTGGTCAAATCGAGTGTCTCGTTGCCTTGGGCGGGGACCCAATGCCCACCGATCAGGCAGAGCGATGGCGCAAACGGGAGATCAGGCAGGTGCATTTTCGAGTTCCTTGAGATCAGGCAGGACCGGCGCAGCGGCGATCAGGCTGCGCGTGTAGGGATGTTGCGGGTTGGAGAAGACGGCGTCTGTGTCGCCCTGTTCGACGATCTCGCCTGCCTGCATGACAAGAACGCGGTCGGTGACCGTGCGCACGACAGAGAGGTCGTGGGATATAAAAAAGTAGGCGAGGTTGTGGCGGCGGGAAAGCTCGGCGATCAGGTCGAGGATTTGGGCGCGGATCGAGACATCAAGCGCGGAGACTGCTTCGTCAAAGATGATAAGCTCGGGACGCGTGATCAGGGCGCGGGCAATAGCGATCCGCTGGCGCTGTCCACCGGAGAATTCGTGGATAAATTTGGCGGCGTCCTGTGGGGCCAGTCCTACGTCCTGCAGGACAGCGGCGATGGCATTGTCTAGTGCTTTGCCCTTGGGCGCGCCGGGATCAAGATGGAATGGTTCCGTCAGGATTCTGGCAACGCGGTGACGTGGGTTAAAGCTGCCATAGGGGTCTTGAAACACGACCTGTGTTTTTGCGCGGGCTGCGGCGGGCATCTCGGGTGAGACGGTCGTACCAAAGGCGACTATCGAACCAGATTGCAGCGGCTCAAGACCAAGGATTGCACGTGTCAGTGTGGATTTTCCGCAACCGGATTCACCAACCAGCCCGACCCGTTCCCCGTGATGGATGTCAAATGACACGTTATTCACGGCACGGGTGTATTCGCGTTTGCCGAAAAGGCGGGTCCGTGGTTGTGGATAATCGCGCGTCGCTCGATCCACCGAGAGGATCGGGATAGGGCCGTCTTGCGGCGGCGGTAAGTCGACGCGATGGGACGAGGCTTCGAACAGGGCTTTTGTGTAAGGGTGACGCATATTCGCAAGCAAGTGATGTGTATCGCCTTGCTCAACGATTTCTCCATGGCGCATGACAATGATGCGGTGTGCAAGATCGGCGACAACAGCGAGATCGTGGGTGATCATCAAGAGACCCATGTCGAACTCGTTCACGAGATCCTTGAGCAGGTCGAGGATGCGGGCCTGTGTGGTGACGTCGAGGGCCGTGGTCGGCTCGTCCGCGATCAGCAGGCGCGGGCGGCGGGCGATGGCCATGGCGATCACGACGCGCTGACGCTGGCCGCCTGAGAGTTCGTGCGGATAGCGCGTGAGTGGAAAGCGATCTTGAGGCAGGCCAACACGGGAGAGCATGGCAGCGGCCTGCACGCGGGCTTCATGGCGGTTAGCAGAGGAGTGGACGAGAATGGTCTCCGCAACTTGATCGCCAATGGTCTTCACAGGATTGAGCGCGGTCATGGGTTCTTGAAACACCATGCCAATGTCGTTGCCACGGATGTCGCAAAGATCAGGCTCGCTCAGACCCAGCAGGTCGCGGTCCTGAAGCAGGATCCGGCCTCCTGTGGATGCGGTGTCCGGTAGAAGTTGCATGACAGAGAGTGCGGTCATGGACTTTCCGGAACCGCTTTCTCCGGTGACGGCAACGATCTCGCCCAGGGCGATGGAGAATGTCACATTGCGCAAGATTTGCAGTGGGCCGATCGCAACATGAAGATTTTCTACCGAGAGCAATGTCATGCGCGCATCACCCTGATTTTGGGGTCGAGGTAATCGCGCAGGCCGTCGCCGAGAAGATTGAGACCGAGTACAGCCGAAATGATGGCGACCCCGGGCACCAAGGCCAGATGCGGTGCAAAGGCGACCATGGTTTGCGCATCCGCCAGCATGCGGCCCCATGAAGGCGTCGGGGGCTGTGCGCCGAGGCCGATATAACTCAGTCCTGCTTCTGCAAGGATGCCGAGGGAGAACTGGATCGTGCCTTGTACAATGAGCAGGTTGGCAACGTTTGGCAGGATGTGTTCTGCGCTGATGCGGGCTGATGACTTTCCTGCAACCCGTGCGGCGAGGATGAATTCGCGCTGCCACAAAGGAAGCGCCCCAGCGCGCGTGAGGCGCGCAAAAACCGGTATGTTGAAGATGCCGATAGCGATGATCGCATTGATGGCGCCCGGGCCGAGAACCGCAGTGATCAGGATCGCTATGACAAGACTGGGGAAGGCAAATATCAGGTCATTGCCGCGCATGATCAACTCGTCAATCCAGCCACCTTTGTTGGCTGCTGCAAACAGGCCCAAAGGAATACCGGCCCCCATGCCTATGCCAACGGCCACTAGTGCCACCGCCAAAGAGGTGCGTGCGCCGACCATGATCATGGAAAAGATGTCCCTGCCAAAATGATCGGTGCCAAACCAATGGGACGTCGACGGCGTTTGCAGTTTGTTGGGGATGTCCATTTGCGTGATGTCAAACGGGGTCCAAAAAAAGCTCAGAAGCGCGGCGGCGAGAATTAGTGCGCAGAGAATGCCGCCGAGGATAATGTTGCGAGAGAGGCTCATGTGCGGGACCTCAGGCGGGGATCGACGGCGGCATAGGCCAGATCAACCACGAAATTGACCATGATGACCAAAAACACCAACAGCATCACCACGCTTTCAACAACAATGAGATCCCGTGCGGAGATGGCTTGGAAAATCAGGCGGCCAAGTCCGGGCAGAAAGAAGACCTGCTCGATGATAATGCCGCCGGCGAGAAGGAACGCGAATTGCATGCCGATGATCGTCAGCACGGGTATAAGTGCGTTGCGTAGGCCGTGCCGGAACAGTGTCTGCCGGCGGGTCAGTCCCTTGGCACGGGCGGTGCGCATGAAGTCTTCGCCGAGTATGTCGAGCAGGGAAGAACGCATGACGCGTGCGAGAATGGCAGATTGGGGGAGGGCAAGAGCGATGGCAGGCAAGGTGAGGGATTTCATGGCAGCGCCAAAGCCCTTGTCCCAACCCGCAAAACCACCGGCCGAGAACCAGCGCAAGTTGATGGCAAAGATGAGTACCAACATCATGGCAAACCAGAAATTCGGCACTGCGATGCCAAGTTGTGTGGCCCCCATGACCGCCATGTCGCCGGGCTTGCCGCGGTTGGCAGCGGCATAAATCCCGACAGGAAAGGCGATCAGCGTAGAAAGCGTCAATGCATATAGCGCAAGGGGCAGGCTGACCCAGATGCGATCTGCGATCATCTCGCCCACAGGTGTGCGATAGGTGTAGGACGTGCCAAAGTCACCGCTCAGCATGCCGCCAACCCAATTGACGTAGCGCTGGCTCTTTGAGACATCGAGGCCAAGTTCCGTTCGCAAAGCCGAAACGGTATCAGGCTGGGCGTTCATGCCGAGCATAAAGCTTGCCGGATCTCCGGGCGCTATCTCGATCACCGCAAAAATCACCACCGAAGCGATGGCGAGGCTGATGAACAGGGAAAGCAGGCGTTTGAGAGCGTAGCGCAGCATTTAGGCAGGAGGCGTGAGGTAGTCTTCGTCGGTGACGTGTTCGAGCCAATCCGCGCCGGAGCCGTCCCTTACGTCTTGAATGGCGATGTGGCACATCCCGGTTTCAGGTCCGGCCCCATGCCAATGTTCGACGCCGGGTTCGATCCAGATGCTGTCACCCGGTCGGATCACGCGCGGGGCTTCACCGCGCAAGGCAATGAGGCCGCAGCCGGACAGGACGTGAAGAATCTGACCCACAGGGTGCGTGTGCCAAGCGGTTCGGGCCCCGGGTTCAAACGTGACACGCGCGGCAAAGACCTGCGACGGCGGGCGGCTTTCCGAAATCACGTCGAGTCGGACATTGCCGGAGAAGTACTCTGCCGGGCCTTTGCGGCTTGGAGTGGTTCCTGCGGGAGTTAATTCAAGCATGGTCGCACCTTTGCGATGACTGAACGCCGGCGGGTCGGGGAAGGGTCCCGATGGTCCGCCGGCGCCGGGAGTGTTAGTTGGACCAGCTAACAGCGGTCAGATCGGTCGCCTGCGTCGGCGCATTTTCCCAGAGACCCTGAACCCCTGCCTTGGCCACGGTCGGGAAGGCAAGCTGGAACAGATATCCGTTCACATAGTCCTGAGAGATCATTTTTTGCGCTATCACCAGAAGCGCGGAGCGTTCTGCCGGGCGGGTCGCCTTGTTCAAAGTTTCCATGACCTGTTGGAATTCAGGATTGTCATACTGGAAGTAGTAGTCGGGCCGCGCATAGATGCCGATGTCGAACGGTTCAGTGTGGCTCACGATGGTCAGGCCATAGTCCTTGCCGCGGAAAACCTGTTCGAGCCATTGTGCCCACTCGACGTTGGAAATCTCGGTTTTGATGCCCACCGCGCCAAGTTGCGCCGCGATAATTTCCCCTCCGCGGCGTGCGTAGGAGGGCGGGGGCAGCTTGAGTGTGGTTGTAAACCCGTCTGGAAAGCCTGCCTCGGCGAGCAGTTGCTTTGATAACTCCGGATCGTAAGCGGAGTTCCCTGTCAGGTCGACATAATCCGGGTGATGGGGCGCAAAGTGCGTACCAATCGGCGTACCGAGGCCAAACATCGCACCGTCGATGATCGCCTGTCGGTCGATGGCGTGGGCGATGGCCTTACGTACGTTGACGTTGTCCAGCGGGGGCATCTTGTTGTTGGTGGACAAGATGGTTTCACCCTCGGAGTTTCCGACAATCACCTGAAAACGGGGATCAGCCTGAAACTGAGGCAGGGCTTCCGGGGTCGGAAAGCCGGCGAAGACATCGATGTCTTCTGCCATCATGGCCGAAAAAGCTGCTGTAGGATCGGAGATAAACTTGAAAGTTACGTTTTCCAGTACAGCGGGCGTGCCCCAGTACTCTGAGTTGCGAGTGAGTTCGATCTTGTCGCCCTGAACCCAGTTGGAGAATTTGAAAGCGCCGGTTCCAACAGGGTTCGTCTTGATGTCGGCAACGCTCTCGGAAGCCACGATCACTGCGTCCCCCCAAGCCATATTGAAAAGGAAGTTGCCGTTTGGTTCGGACAAGGTGACTTTGACGGTCAGAGGGTCCACTACGGCCACATCGGAGATACTGGCAAAAAGCGCTTTTTGTGCATTCGCGCTGTCTTCACCGCGGGCGCGATCAAGCGAGAACTGCACGTCTTTGGCATCCAAGGTCGTGCCGTCATGGAAGGTGACGCCTTCGTTCAGCATGAATGTATAGGTCAGACCGTCTTCAGAAATGTCCCAGCTTTTCGCCAGACCCGGAATGATGGCGCCGTCTGATGCAAAGCGGGTCAGGCCTTCGAAGACGTTTGAATAGAGCACCGAGTCTATTGCGCCAGCAGCGGCGGACGTGGGGTCAAGATGCGGCGGTTCAAGCTGCAACGCGACGGTGATGTCTGACTGTGCGCCGGCTGCGGTTGCAAGCGCGATTGGCAGGGTGCTGGCCATCAAGAGTGTGCGGTATTTCATAGTCTCTCTCCCTGAATGTATTGTTGTTATTCGTCGATCGGCAAAAGCAGTTGGGTCAGGCTATGGGCCATGACCTTTGCACTGTCGAGCATGTCGTCAATACCGATATATTCGTCCGGTTTATGCGCCAACTCAAGGATTCCGGGTCCGTAGGCGATACAGTTTTTGAGGCGTCCGATCCGGTCTATGTGCTTTTGGTCATAAGTTCCCGGACTGGCGACGTAGTCGGGCGCTTTGCCTAAAACGTCATTGATTGCCCGGTCCACTGTGGACACAACGGGTGCAGTTCGATCGGTCATCGACGGAGCGACATGATTGAGTTCGCGCATTTCAAAGCGGAAGTTTTCCCGGTTTTCGGCGAGGTCCTGCAGCAGTTTCTGAACCTCTCCGGAAACTTGCGCGTGGGACTCTTCCGCCAAGTACCGCCTGTCGATCACGATGCGGCAACTATCGGGAACGCAATGCGCCGGCAGACCGGTGTAGTCTTCGGGTTGTTCCGGTTGGCCCCCGTGAACCGAATTGATATTCATGGTTGAAGAACGTGCACCTTCGGGAACGACCGGCATATCCGTATGCCGTGCCGCCATGGCGGGGAAAAGATCTGTTTCGAACTTGTCGAGAACAGCTCCCATGTGCCGCACCGCGCAGTCCCCGAGGAATGGCATGGAGCCGTGGGCAATTTCACCGAACGTCTCGATCTCTGCCCACCAACCGCCACGGTGACCAAGGCATATGCGGTCTTTGTTGAGAGGCTCGGGAATGATGACGTGCTGCACGCGTTCGGGTGCAAAGAAACCTTGCTCGGCAAGATAAGCGACCCCACCGTATCCGCCGGACTCTTCGTCGGCGGTGCCAGATATTTCTATTGACCCGTGAAAGTCGGGGAACTCTGCCAGAAACGCCTCGGCCGCAATGATGGAAGCGGCCAAGCCACCTTTCATGTCGCAGGCTCCCCGGCCATAAATCTTGCCCTCGTGAACTTCGCCGCCAAACGGATCGCGGGTCCAACCGTGGCCGACTTCGACGACATCGGTGTGGCTGTTGAAATGCACACATTCGCCGGGATGATGGCCGGATTTGTGGGCGATGACGTTCCAGCGCGGGTATTTGTCGCTGTCGCCGGGGGCGCCATGGGCCCGGATCAGCTGAGTGTCAAAGCCATGGCGGGTCAGGCGTGTGTCGAGGTAGTCACAGATATCGCGATAGCACTCTCCCGGCGGGTTCAAAGTTGGGATACGGATAAGGTCCTGGGTCAGCTGGATCAGCTCGTCACGCATGGATTGGATGCGGGTCATCAGGCGTTCTGTGTCGACGGACATGGCGCACTCGCGAAACAGGGAAAAGAGATGCCTCAGGATGACTTGCGTCGGGCTACGGTATCAATACCGTAGGATTACGGTTCTTGGAGGGTTCTATGGATTGGGACACGGTGGCATATGAGGCGGCGCCTGTTGGCATCGTGATGACGGAACATCGAGTTATCCGTGCCTGCAACCGCAGTTTCGCAGAGATGTTGGGGTATGACCGCACTGATCTGATTGGGCAGTCGTTTCGGCTCTTGTACGACACGGCAAAAGAGTTCGAACAAGTGCGCGACATCGGATTGGCGCCTCTGCGGAAAGACAATGCGTACAGCGACGAGCGAATGATGCGGCGGGCCGACGGCGGCCAGATCTGGTGCCGGTTTCGCGCGCAAACGCTGACTCCAGCCGATCCATTGGCGCGGCTGGTGATGAGTTTTGCGGTGATTCACGATGGTCCGCCTGTATCGCTTAGCCCAAGGGAAAGACAGGTGGTTGGCGGTTTAGGGCGTGGGCAGACCAGCAAGGAAATCGCGCGCGAGCTTGGGCTCAGTCCGCGCACGGTTGAAGACGTGCGCGCGCGGTTGCTCAAGCGTTTTGGTGTGAGAAACGCGGCGGAGTTGCTCGCGCATCTTACGATTGGTGGCTGAGGCGGCGCCTAGTCTCTTGCAGCCGCGCGAAGTTCGCGTTCAAGCGCGTCGAGGAAGCGGCTGCGGTCAGCTTTGGAGAAGCCCTTGCCGCCGCCCTGCCGAAAAGGATCAGCCGCGCGCAGGTCAGCCATAAGATCGCGTGTGGCCAGTACGTTTCCGATGTTGGCTGCGGTCAGGGCTTCACCGTTGTGCTTGAGAACGCGCGCGCCTGCCTCGACGCATTTCGCTGCCAATGGAATGTCTCCGGTTACGACGACGTCGCCAGTGGTCGCCCGCTCTGCAATCCACATGTCGGCCACGTCAGGGCCTTCGGGGACGATAACGTTTTCCACCAGCGGATTCTGCGATGGGCGCAAGCCGCCGTTTGAGACCACATACATGCGCGCTTTGTGTCGGGTGCCAACCCGCTCTACCTCCGCCTTAACCGGGCAGGCGTCTGCATCAACGTAAATGGCCACTTGATCAGTCCGCGTAGAGAGCTTCTGCGTGGAAGGCAACGTGCTCTTCCATGAAAGTCGACACGAAAAAGTAGCTGTGATCGTAGCCTTTCTGCAGTCGCAATGTGGCTTCCTGTCGGCGTTCGGCAACTGCTGCGGCGAGGGCTTCCGGTTTCAGGAGGTCGATGAACTGATCGTCGGTGCCGGTGTCGACCAACAGGGGGCCATCGAAACCTTTTTCGCGCATCATCACCGTTGCGTCATGTGCCGCCCAAGTGGTTTCATCGGCACCCAGATAAGCGCCGAGTTGTTTGCGGCCCCAATCAGATGCCGTCGGATTGGTGATCGGCGCGAAGGCGGATACAGATTTAAAGCGACCGGACAGACCCATTGCCAGGGTCAGTGCGCCATGACCGCCCATCGAATGGCCCATTATGGATTGCCGGCTCATGTCCAAGGGGAACTCTTCCTGAAGCATGGAAGGCAGGTCTTCGGCAATGTAGTCCCACATTTGAAAATGCGGTGCCCATGGCTTTTGGGTTGCGTTCACGTAAAAGCCGGCGCCCTTTCCGAGGTCGTAAGCGTCGTCATCGGCCACGTCATCCCCACGCGGAGACGTGTCCGGAAAGACCAGTGCAATACCCTGCTCGGAAGCCCATTGTTGCGCGCCGGCTTTGACCATTGCGTTTTCATGAGTGCAGGTCAGCCCGGAGAGGTACCAGAGAACCGGAACAGGCGTGTGCTGGGCTTCTTCGGGGAGAAACAGGCCAAAAGTCATTTCGCAGTGGGTCGAATGCGATTGATGCATATAGACGCCCTGCGTGCCGCCGAAGGCACGGTTTTCCGAGATGATTTGCATGTTAGTCTCCCTGACCGAATGGCTTGTGGCCACGATGTCAGAGTTGCATGACCCATGCAATCACAGCCGAGACTGTTCCGATGCTGAAAGCGGTGGAAAACAGGATCGCGGCAGAAACACGATGCGGCGCAACACCGTAGTGCTGAGCCAGCATGTAGACGTTGCCTGCCACGGGCAAGGAGGATGCAGCGATAACCACGGCGGCGGAATAGGGATCGATAGGGAAAAGCCAAAGCACTGCAACCGCGACTGCAATCGGGTGCAGGACCAGTTTACAGAAGCTAAGCCACATCGCGACGCTTACACGCTCGGCGGATTTGGTCGCCAGCGATGCACCAATCGCAAAGAGCGCTCCGGGCGTTGCGGCACCGCCAAGAATGGCGAGAAATTCGTTCATGGGGGCCGGTATCGGAATTTCCAGCGCAGACCATATGAAGCCAAGCGAAATGGCGACGATCATCGGATTGCGGATCAAGCCGCCGGCAACAGTCCGGAGAATTCCAAGGCTCATGCGCCCGTCCCGGCTGCCGGTGATCAAAATGACGATCAGACTTGAAAAGACAATCAGGTCCACTGCGAGAAGCTGCATCACAGGCCCGATCGCGGCTGGTCCCATCAAAAGGGTCAACATCGGAACACCCAGGAATCCCGTGTTGCCGATCACGGCACATTGGGCCTCCACTGCGGTGGTGGCGATGTCTTGCTTTCGCAGGTAGGCGACGATTGTGGCGATGCCGTAGACCACAGCACAGCCCCAGAGGTAGCCGCCCATCAGACGCCAGTTCAGAACCTCGGAAAGGCTGAGGTTTGCCGCGAAGCGGAACAGCATTGCCGAAAGTGCGAAGTAGAAAACAAACTTTGTCAGATAGGCCGTGGCCTCGGCCGAAAAAAACCGCGTACGTCCGGCCCAATATCCGAGCCCGATTATCGCAAAAAACGGCAATGTCTTTAAAAAGATCGGCAGCATGTGAGCATGCCTATCACGGGAGGCGGCGGGGGCAAACGCCAACGTTTGGGTTTTGGGCGGCGGGGACGTCTTGCGATGGCGGACCAGTGCCGGAAAGCTTCGGCCCTTGATGAAACTGAACCGAGCAGTTTATATTTGGGTAATGCGATGTATGCCAAGGCAGTACCCAGGTTCATGAACGATCAATCCCCGATCATCCGCAAAGGGCGGAAATACGATCAAGTGCTGGAGAGCGCGCGGGATCTATTTATGGCGCACGGGTTCGAAAGCATTGGGGTAGATGACATTGCGCGTCGCGCTGGGGTCTCGAAGGCCACGCTTTACAGCTACTTTCCGGACAAGCGAATTCTGTTCATGGAAGTGGCACGTGTTGAATGTGAACGACAGGCCGAAACACTTGAGGCCGCAGTTGATGTTGAACAGCCGGTCGCCGAGGTTCTCGGGGTGGTCGGGCGCGGTCTTTTGCAGATCGTACTAAGCGAGTTTGGACGCAACATGTTCCGCGTTTGCGTGGCGGAAGGGGAACGTTTCCCTGAGTTGGGCCAGCAGTTTTTCGAGACGGGGCCCAAAATCCTGATCGAGCGAATGTGCGAGTTTCTCGAGATTGCAGAAGCGCGCGGCGAAGTTGTGGTCGAGGATCGAGAGCTGGCAGCAGATCAGTTTCCAGAGTTGTGCAAAGCCGGACTCTTTTTGCGGCTGGTGACCGGTGTGCAGACCGAATTTACGCAGGAAGAAATCGACCGGGTCGTGGATGGCGCCGTCGAAATGTTCATGGCGCGCTACGGCGTGACATCCGACTGACGCGATCAGCCTTTGAACCGATCCAAAATGTAGCGACTGGTCATCAAGTCCAGATGCGCGCCGCCGCCGTTTTTGAACAGCGTGATTTCATCATCTGTTTTACGGACAAAAGCCTTCAGGTCGTAGTAGTCCGCAATGACGTCGCCGCGCGCAATGGCTCCGCTGGCGATGGGTATCTTGAGTTCCCCGATGTGATCAAGCGTCGTATCGAAGCTGTCGACGAAGATGCGCGCGCGTTTCAGGGCTGTGTCATCGGTTTCACGCATGTCAGGTCGATAGGCGCCGATCAGGTCAACGTGTTGTCCGGGTTGCAGCCACTCGCCGCGCAGGGTCGGCTCGGTGGACATTGTGGCGGACGTCACAATATCGGCTTCGCCAACGGCCTGTTCCAAATTGGTTGCCACAGAGAGACCGTCCAGTTCGCTTGCCATTTTTTCGGCGTTCGCTTGCGTGCGGTTCCAGACGGTGAAACGGGCGTCGGGAAAGGCAGCCGAGTAGGCTGCATGCAGGTTTCGGCCAACGGTGCCTGCGCCAACAATCAGGATTTTTGAGCTGTTCGGCCGTGCCAGTCGGCGCGCAGCGAGAAGGCTGTCGCCCGCGGTCTTCCACTTGGTTACAAGATGAAAATCAAGAAGAGCTGCAAGAACGCCATGGGCGTCGTCGAAGAGTGTCACGGCCCCGTGGATCATCGGAATGTTTTGGGCAGGATTTTCGGGGAAGACGGTTGCGGATTTAACGGCGATGCCAAGCCCGTCGATCCATGCCTGCCGCTGCAACAACGTGTCCTTGCCGCGATAAAGAAAACTGTCGGAAATTTCGGCCTTGGGAAGGCTGTGGCCTGCGGCGATGGCGTCGGTGAGACCGAGCCAGTCGAGGTTTTTCTCTCCATCGGCGAAGGGGATGATCGTTGTCATTTGGCTTCCTCTACGCTGAGCAATCCTTCGGCAACCAGCCGGTCGGCCCAGGCTTGTGGTTCCTTGAACAGATGGGTTTGCCATCCACGGGCGGCGGCCGCGTCGATGTTCTCCGGGCGGTCGTCGGCAAACAGAAGCGCTTCCGGCCGGATGCCGCTGTCTTTTTCAACGTGCGCATAAATTGCAGGATCAGGTTTGATCATTTTCAGGCGACCGGAGACATACTCACGATCAAACCGTTTCAGAAACGGATAGACAGCCTGCGACAGCGGAAAATTGTCGTGGCCGAAATTAGTGAGTGTAAAGAGGGTCGTACCCTTGTCAGCGAGCGCGTTCAGCAAGCGCACAGTGTGGGGAATCGCAGGGGCGGCGAGGTCATTCCAGTTATCGTTCCACATCCGCAATTCAGGTTCGTATTCAGGATAGCGCGGGATCAGGCTTTCGATCATGCCGGGCAGGGAAGCGCCTGCATCGATTTGGGCATGATGGGTGTGAATATTTGTGTCCGCAAAAAACGCTTTGCGGCGAGCCTTTCCGACGGTGCGGTCATAGAAGTTTTCGGGTTGCCATTCGATAAGCACATTGCCGATGTCGAAAACGACGGCCTGAATTTCAGTCATGGTCTGCCCTTGCGCGCGTTGGTCAGGGCGACCCTAAGCGGGTCGGGCTCGGGTGAAAAGAGTTAACGACGCGCGCGCGGTCTGTCCGGTCCTGTGTCGCTGTTGGACCGTGCTTCGCGCCAGAAGACAAACAAGCCGGAGCCGATGATCAGAACCATGCCAATCCAAGTTGTGAGAGTTGGCCACTCTCCGAAAATCACCACCCCGAACGCTACACCCATAGGCATCGCCACGTATTCCAGCGGTGCAATCAGGGAAGCCTCCGACAAGCGATATGCTTGAGAGATGAAGAAGCCGCCCATTGCTGAGGCGACGCCAAGTAGAGCCAAAATCCAATAGTCGCTCGCGGCAGGCCAATGCCAGGCGCGCAGAAGAAAGTCGAAAATCTCGTGGCCGGAGCCTGCGAATTGGCCGTGGCCGAGTGTGAGGCCGACAAAGCTCGAAACGACTACAAAGACGATCTGGATGTAGACTGACATTGTGGCAGCGCTTTCGGTATTGCCGATTTTACGCGTCAAGACATGCAGCATTGCGTAAGCAAAAGCTGCCGAAAACGGAAATAGTAGAGCGACGTTGAAATCACCGGCACCGGGTCGGATCATGACAAGCACGCCAATGAGGCCGGCCACCACGGCGATCATTCTGCGCGGGCCGATTTTTTCTCCGAGCAGGAGAGCGGAAAACGCGGTGATCAGAAGCGGCGAGACGAAAAATACCGCCATCGCATCAGCCAGTGGAAGTACTGCGAGGCCGAGAAAGAATGTGGTGTTGGCAGCGACCACGCAAAGTCCACGCAACAGATGCATGCCCAACCGTTTGGTTCGCAGTACCTGCAGGCCGCCCTGAAACGGGACAATCACGAGCAGAAGAATGGTGAGGCCGATTACCGAGCGAAACAGGACAATAAGGTGCAGCGCATAATCGCCGGACAGAAACTTGATAGCTGCGTCGTTCAGAGAAAAGAAAAATACAGCGATCAGCGCGGACAAAGGCCCAAGGGGAATGCGATTTGAGATGTGGCTGAACATGTGTTCACTGGGGCGCGATTTTCCCCGAGTCGTCTAGTGGGAAAACGACATGAGGCGAAGAAATTTTCGAAACCGGACGCTAGTACCAGTGACGTGAAAGCCTGCGCCATGCGTGCAGAATGGTGAGGGTCTTCCAGCTTCCCATGCCAAAGTGTTTGACTTCACGCCTGTGAAAAGACGGACGGTCAACGAAGCGGACACCGTCAATCACGATTGCGCGCTCCTTGCGCAGATGCCGAACGATATCGGGGGCAGAGTGGCCACGGTCTTCCAGCCAGTCATAGATCACATCGGTGAACACACCGGGGCCGGTTTTCTTGATTGTCCACTCCGGATGGTCTTCGACAAAAAACGGGTCACCGGCGTTGATTTCTATTCGACGAGCAGTCTCCGCGAGAATGGGGTGCCCCGGAGCAAATGCAAAGGTCCAGTTGGAAAAGGCAACGATGTTGTCTTTCCACCATAGATCCAGGTTGTAGGCGCCGCCGGATTTCACGTGGCCCCCGGGTTTCCAGTCGGGAAACCTGTTCAGGTAATCGCCATCAATGCCGATGACCGCCTCGTCGCTGCTGTCGATCCAGTCCGATATCGGTTTTCGGCAGACTGTGTCGGCGTCGGTATAGAGCCCGCCATGGTGGAGAATGATGAGAACTCGCCAAAGATCGGAGCGTTCGATGACGTTCAGCGCATCGTATGTGGCGAGAAATTCCGGGAAAATGTCACATACAAATGTGCGACAGTCGTCGTCATCGGAGAAGGCGACGTGCCAGTCGGGGTTCTGTTTCTGCCACGAGAGCACCCAACGCCGCATGGGGCGATCCATTTTTGTGATGTCCTTGGTCTTCCATGTCTGGAAGATGGAACGTGGTATGGCAGGTTGCGTTGAAATGAGTGTGGTCCCGATGGCTATTCGGTGACACAGTAGGGGGGTGGTTCAGTTCGGACAAGTGTTTGAAGAGGCTCATATTTGACTGGACCGCAGCGTCATTTTCGAATGCCTTCGAGTGAGGACAGCAGAGTGCCGACTGGATATTTTGAGGCCGTCGCGCCGCGAAGTGATCGCGGAAATGCGGAGGCCGTTTGGTCCTATCACGCCACAACGTCCGGGAGTTCCGTGATCTTGCCTGACGGGCGGTGCGACGTGATTGTGCGGTACCGAAACGAAGAATCTCGTTCGATTACTCCGGTTGTTACGGGACCGGCGACTGAACCCTATGAGATAGAGTTCGACGAAGGGGATTCATGGGTTGGCGTGCGGCTGCGCCCTGAGCAGGGTGCAAACTTGTGGGGCAGAAAAATCGTCGACGCACGAGAAGCGGTGTTGATGAATGATGAAGCCTTGGAAATGGTGCCGGACTTGGCGGATATTCTTCTTGCTCAACCTGAAGAAACGCAATTGCGAACGGTTTTGGAGGCTGCAACCGCTGGCTTTCTGGAGCGGCCCGTTAACCAGCGCGTTTCGGCTGCCTTGCAGCGCGTTCACGAAACCGGCGGGCAGGTTCGGGTCGAGGCGCTTGCCAGGGAAGTTGGTGTCAGTGTTCGGCACCTCAGCAGGTTGTTCCTCGGGTCGGTCGGTCTGAGTGCTCAGACCTACGTCGGTGTTGTCAGGTTCCATCGAGCGTTATGGTTGACCATGCGAGGGGGACTTTCCCTGAGTGCGGCCGCGATTGATGCAGGATATGCGGATCAGGCACATCTGACACGCGCGGTGAGGCGGTTTGCAGGCAAGGCACCGGGGACGTTACCGGATGACCTAATCCTGCCAGATGTGTCCGGTGTCGGTTTCTTGGGTGACTCGATCTGAATGTCCGAATTGTTCAAGAACCGGCTGCGTTAGCCGCTTAGTTTGTCGACATGAAACTTGGATATACGATCATTTATGTCGCGGATGTACCGGCCACGGTTGCATTCTATGAAACCGCATTTGGACTGAAGCAGCGCTTCATGCACGAGAGCCGTCTCTACGCCGAAATGGACACGGGTGTGACGATCCTGTCGTTCTCAGCGGAAGAGGCCGTTGAGTTGGGTGAGGTTACGTTTTCGCGAAATCGGCGGGAAGCACGCCCCGCTGGCTGGGAGGTTTGTTTTGTCACTGAAGATGTGAAGTCGGCATTCGACCGCGCTGTATCTCATGGCTGCGTTGCGGTGAAGGAACCGCATGAAATGCCTTGGGGACAAGAGCTTTCCTACGTGCGAGATCTGAACGGATGTCTGGTCGAAATTGCAACGCCCATGCCGGCTAAGACCAGCGATGGATAAGAGTACGCAGGCCGAAGTTGTAGATGCGCTGGAGGCCATGATCGCTGAGGTCGCACCGGATCTGTTTGCGCGGGCGATGTATGGCGGCATAATTCTAGAACGGGAGCCAGGCATAGCGGCAACTTCAGTGGGCGGGTATTTCACCTACCGCGCGCATGTGTCCTTCGAGTTTTCTCAGGGCGCCCAACTGCATGATCCGGGGAAGCACCTGGAGGGCAAAGGTAAAGCGCGGCGGCACATCAAGTTGCGTACACTTTGTGATGTTTCCCGCAAGGAAGTGGCCGGATTTTTGGCGCAAGCCGTCGCGTTGGGCTGATTCTCGAAAGAGAGCAATTGCGCGGTGGCGGCCTTGGGCGATTGATCTGCAAGGAAATCGCGGCCATTTGAGCAACAAAATTTCCAGACTCTCTTGCAAATTCCCCATATGAGTGGCACCCGTTCGGACCAGACATGAATGGGGCGCCGCATGGGGCGCCTTCGCCATCCGCAGGAGAGCAAAAGATGCCCGATCTTCGTTCCAAGACCTCGACCTTTGGCCGTCGTATGGCCGCCGCGCGTGCGCTATGGCGTGCGACGGGTATGAAAACCGAGGACTTTGGCAAGCCGATTGTGGCGGTGGTCAACTCGTTCACCGAGTTTGTTCCCGGTCACGTGCACCTGAAAGACATGGGCCAACTGGTGGCACGGGAGATTGAAAAAGCCGGTGGTGTTGCCAAAGAGATGAACACGATAGCGGTGGATGACGGCATCGCGATGGGGCACGACGGGATGCTTTATTCGCTACCGTCCCGCGAAGTGATCGCCGACTCTGTGGAGTATATGGCGAACGCGCATTGTGCCGACGCGCTGGTGTGCATCTCCAACTGTGACAAGATCACTCCCGGAATGCTGATGGCGGCGATGCGTCTGAATATTCCGGCTGTATTTGTGTCCGGCGGCCCGATGGAAGCAGGCAAAGTGATCCTGAAAGATGGCGAGCACAAAGCCGATCTTGTGACCGCAATCGTGGGCGCCACTGACGAAGACCGCAGCATGGAAGAGGTCGACAAGCTGGAACGTTCGGCCTGTCCGACGTGTGGTTCGTGCTCTGGGATGTTTACCGCGAACTCAATGAACTGTTTGGCCGAGGCTCTCGGACTGGCGTTGCCGGGCAACGGATCTTTGTTGGCCACTCACTCCAAGCGACGTGGTCTGTTTGAGGAAGCGGGCCACAAGATCATCGAACTTTGTGAACGCTGGTACAAGGACGGTGACGAAACCGCCTTGCCGCGTGGTATCGCCAACTTCAAGGCGTTTGAAAACGCCATGGCGCTGGACATTGCGATGGGCGGTTCGACCAACACGGTATTGCACTTGCTGGCTATTGCGCACGAAGGCGGCGTGGATTTCACCATGGCGGACATGGACCGAATGAGCCGTCAAATACCTCATTTGTGCAAAGTGGCTCCGTCTACACCCAAGTATCATATGGAAGATGTTCACCGTGCCGGGGGTATTGCCCGGATCATGGGCGAACTGGATCGTGAAGGAAAAATCCACCGTGATTGCGCTACTGTACACGAAAAAACAGTCGGCGAGTTCATCGACAAATGGGATGTTCGGCGTGAGAGCGCAGGCAACGAGGCGCGTGACCTTTTCATCGCGGCTCCGGGCGGCGTACGCACCACGCAGGCGTTCAGCCAGTCGCGTATGTATACCGAGCTTGACCTCGATATCGAGGACGGCTGCGTCCGCGACTTTGAAAACGCCTACTCCGAAGAGGGCGGACTGTGCGTTTTGTTCGGCAATATTGCGGAGCAGGGCTGTATCCTGAAGACAGCAGGCGTAATCAAGGAAATGTACGAATTCGAGGGCACTGCAAAGGTGTTCGAGAGCATGGAAGACGCGATGCACGGAATTCTACAGAACGAAGTGCAGCCTTACTCTGTGGTGGTGATCCGCTATGAAGGACCGAAGGGCGGGCCTGGCATGCAGGAAATGCTCTACCCGACGGCCTATCTGAAATCCAAGAAGCTCGACACGACCTGTGCGCTTTTGACTGATGGTCGTTTCTCTGGCGGCACCGCTGGGCTGTCCATTGGTCACGCGTCACCGGAAGCGGCTGAGAAAGGCGTGATTGGCCTTGTTGAAGATGGTGACAAGATCAAGATTTCGGTGCCCAACCGCACCATCCATCTGGATGTGAGCGAAGAGGTCCTGGCGGAACGTCGCGCCAACCACCCGCAGGCCGACAAGAAGGTTTGGAAAGCGGAGGGACGGCCGCGCGCTGTGTCCAAAGCGCTGAAAGTCTATGCTCAGCATGTCTCGAACGCCTCGCTGGGCGCGGTGCGGATGCTGGATGAAGACGACGATTGAGGCGTAGCAAACAAAACGCTTTTGCACGGGACCGCTTGGCGGTCCCGTTTGCGTTCAAGGGAGGCGCGGCGGTGCGCTAGAGCGCAGTCGGTGCAAAAGTCGCCGTGATACCCTGACCGCCACCGATACCGATCATTGCCATTGCGAGCGAGTTTTCTGGCGCAGGTCGGCGCACCAGTTGGGAAAACAGGCGGGTCACGAGAATGGCGCCGGATGCGCCAAACGGATGGCCAAGAGCGATGGCTCCCCCTTCGAGGTTTGGCAGTTCCTCGGATATGCCTAGCGCATCAAGTGAGGCGAGGACTTGAGAAGCGAATGCTTCATTGAATTCCAGATGTGACACGTCAGCGATATCCAAAGCGGAATCGCGCTTCAGGAGTTTGCGGGTGCTTGCAACAGGCCCGATGCCAAGCAAGTTCGGGTCAACACCAGCCGCGGCTGCATCAAGGAAGGCCAGACCAACCTTGTGACCCAGCGCACGGGCATTGGCTGCGGAGGTCACGACCAGAGCACAGGCACCGTCGTTCAAAGGACAGGCGTTGCCGACCGTCACGGTCCCGTCCTTGTCAAACGCGGGGCGTAGTCGAGCCAAACGGTCTGCGGTCATGTCAGGGCGCACACACTCATCAATGCTTTGACCCGCAATGGGTACGATTTCGTCACTAAATGCGCCGTTGGATCGGGCTTTTGTCGCACGTTTTTGGGAGCGCAGGGCGAAGGCATCCTGACGGGCGCGCGAGATGCCATATTGCGCCGCCACAGTGTCTGCCGCCTCTCCCATCTCCGGATCCCCCAGAGTTTCCGGGCTAAACCGCGCTCTTGCGTAGCTGTGTTCCTGCAGCACTCCGGAGGCGGGCAGGGTGCGAAGAGGCGCGCGGCTTTGACTTTCGACACCGCCTGTGAGGACGCAATCCGCGGATCCCGTTGCAACGCGTAGGCAGGCTTGCCAAACGGCTTCGAGGCCTGAACCACACTGGCGGTCGACGGTGATCGCAGGCAGGCTCATGGGTAATCCCGCGTGTAGAGCGGAAAGCCTTGCGATGTTGCCACCAGGACCAGCGGCATTGCCAAGGATCACTTCGTCGATCTCTGCAGGGTGAATACCTGAATCCGCGATGGCGGCTTGCATGACGGGTGCGGCAAGGTCCTCGACGTCGAGATTTGCGAACATGCCCCGCGCGCGGCCAATGGCACTGCGCCTGGCAGAGATGATGACGGGTTGGCGATCAGGTGGCAGGGTGAAGCGGGACAAGGCGCACGTCCTTTTCTTCAAGCCAATTCAGAAGCATCGTCCGATCGGGTTTGCCGGAGCTGGTAAGCGGCCAGTCGGCGAGGCGGAAGAAGCGACGCGGCAGTTTGTAGCGCGGCAAACGGATTGCAAGTTGGCTGCGGATCTCCTCAAGAGGGACATCGCCCTGAAGGAGGGCTACGAGTTCCTGCCCGCGTGAATGGTGAGTGCGTCCGAGAACGAGTGCACCCGTGATACCGGGGATTTCAGTAAGGGCGCTTTCGATTTCCTGAGGGTAGACGTTGTGCCCTGCGGTGATAACCATCCCGCCCTCGCGTCCAAGCAGTGTCAGCGAACCGTCGTAGTTCAGTTTGCCGAGGTCTCCGACCGTGGCCCAAGGACCTTCGCGACGGAAGCCGGAATTTCGTCCACCCCAGAGGTAGCCTTCAATTGCCAGATCGCCTCGTACAAAAATGGTGCCGGGGTTTCCTTGAGCGACCTCAGCGCCGTTCTCGCGAATGGAAAGTTCAACATGCGGGAAGGGGCGACCAACTGAGTTGGCAGGCGCAGAGGAACTGCTGCGGCCGTGCGTGTTGAGGCTGACAAAGCCAAGTTCCGAGGCGCCGTAGTATTCGTGGATGCGTGCGCGCGGGAAGAAATCGCGGGCCTTTGTCAGCAGGGACGGATCGAGTTTGGCGCCGGCCGTCGTGATTTCGACGACCTGTTCTTGAGACGCGCCGTGACAAAGCGCGGATAGAAGGGACGGCACGGCGACGATGCGGCGTGTGGTTTCCATTGCGCGGTGCGCGTCGGCGAGGTCGAAGCGCTCAATGGTATGAAACGCTGCCCCGAGTTCCAGAGTTTCAGCCAGTGCATAAAGCGATATGCCGTGGGCAAGCGGCCCCGGAGAAAATGTGTGGCTTTGCTCGGTGAGCGCAAATGCAAGACGGGAGGCATCAAGTGACGCGCGCCAGCTGTGACGCGCGCGGGCAAACGCTTTGGGCTCTGATGTCGTGCCGGAAGTGAAACCCACCATGAATGTATCACGCGGATTGGTCAGTGGCAGATCGGCTGGCGCAGCAAGAAAGGTCTCGAACGCATCGGTGTCGACTGTGATCGCGGGGATCGAGAGGCGTTCGGCGGCTTCGATCAGAGCGGTCTGTGTCGAGAGGCAGAAGACGACGTCGGGCGGCAGCTTTGCAAGCATCCGTTGTTGCAGGGCTGCAGGCCATTGCGGGTCGAGCAGCATGACCGCGTGAGGGGTCGCCAATGCGGCGGGTAACAGCGTTGCCGCGGCCGAGTGATTGCCTGTTGAAACCGCAAAAAGCCGGGCATTGGAGGGCAGCGATAGCTCGCCGCGATGCCGATGCGGTAGAGACACAAGCGCACCGTGCAAGCGCCGCAGTTTCTGGAAAAGCGTGGCGTAGTCCAGAGCCTTGCCGGAAATGGAGACCGCCAGCGCATCGGGGCGCTGGCGGGCATGATGTTCTATTGCGTGGCGTAGCGGCAAGCGCGTCCTCTAGAGGTTGGGGTAGGCGCGGCGCAGACCGCGGGCGATCACCGTCGCCAGAACCACCTTTACCAGATCGCCGGGGACATATGCCACCATGATCCCAAGTGCTTTGTTGAGACCCAGGTTGCCGACAAAGGCCATCCACGGAATGCCAATCGTGTACATTACGAGGATGCCGCCAAAGGCAATCAGACCACCCGTTACCCAGATGTTGGCGTCAGCATTCTTGTGCACCAAATAGCCAATGATGAAGGCGCAGACGGGCCATGCCAAAAGGAAGCCACCGGAGGTGCCCAGCAAAACGCCAAAGCCGCCGCGACCGCCTGCAAGCAGAGGCAGGCCAACTGCAACCAGCACAATGAACAAAAGAAGCGCGAGGCCGCCCCGTTTTGCGCCGAGTACTGCGCCTGCCAGCATGACGCCGAGCGACTGAGCGGTGATCGGAGGCAGGCCAAGACCGGCAAAGGAGATTGGTGGCATGAGCCCGAGAGCTGCGGTCAACGCTGCAAAAAGCGCGATGTAGACGATGTCTTTGGTGTTCATAAGTGTGTCCCCAGTTCTTAGTTCCGTTTCCGCATCAGCGGAGTTCGGCGTCGCGTAGAAAACGCGTGAGGCGGGAACAAGTTCGATCAGCGCTAACGGTGCCGGATTAGGAACGATATCCTCGAGATTCGATGGCATCCGAAATTTCGTCCGCCATCTTGATGGCGCGGATCGCGACCGGCATGGCAACTGCAATGACAGAGCGTTCCAGACCGCGCACTTTCTGCGCTTCACGCACTTCGGCGGTGATGCGCCCCAAGACCGGTATGAAGCGGAGGGCGAGCGAAATTGCCAAGCTAATTTTTTCGGGGTTCAAGCCGAGGGGTTTCAGAAATACGAGGGCGCGTGTCAGGCTGTCGATCATGTCGCTGGAGCGCGTGGTCAACGTAACGAGGCTGGCCAGGAGGATAAGCGCAGCAAGGCGCAAGACCACATAGACAGCAAGTTCGATGCCGGAGAAATACCATTGTACAGCAAAGAACAAAGCAAAGATCCAGAACAAGGGGCGAATCTGGTTGAGTGCGGTCTTCAATGGAATTCGGGCGACTGCGTAAAGACTTAGGATAAAGGCTATAGCGACAGCCGTTATCAGCAAGCTTCCCTGAAGAAAAAGCGCCGTGGCGCCAATGGCGAGCGCGGCCATTTTCGGCCCCGGGGTCATCCGGTGCAGGATCGACGTGCCAGGGGTGTAAAGGTCCAGCATCAGGCCATGAGCTCCTGATAGAATGGGATCGCCTTGCTGGGTGCGTCGTCGCAGACCACGCGGCCTTCATCGATGACTATAACCCGGTCATAATCAGCGATCTGGTCGAGATCGTGGGTGACGTGAATCAGGGTCTGGTCCAGCGCGTTGAGAGCGCGCGTGACACGGCGTTTGTTGCGCAGGTCCAGCAAGGTTGTGGGCTCATCCAGCACCACATAGGCGGGGTTCATGACAAGAACACCTGAGATCGCCAAAAGCTGCTTCTGTCCACCAGACAAGAGGTGTGCGGGATGTTCGCGCAGGTGTTCCATGTCGTAGCGTTTCAAAATTTCAGTCGTGCGCGAGGCGATTGTCGCTTTGTCCAAGCCGAGATTCTTCATGCCAAAGGCGAGGTCTTCTTCGACCACGGGAAAGACGATCTGGTTGTCAGGGTTCTGAAAAACAAAGCCGACGCGGGCGCGGACATCCTTGCCGTTCTTGCGCGTGTCATGCCCGTCGACGGACACGGTGCCAGCCGAGGGTACCGCCAGCCCGTTGAGCAAGCGCGCGAATGAAGACTTGCCGGACCCGTTGGCTCCGATCACCGCGATGCGATGCTCTGATAGCAAGAGCGATATATCGTGCAGCACAGGGTGTTCGCCAAAGGAGAGGCTGACATTCTTGAGTTCGATCATGGGTGTCCCTGAAAACTGTCGGGGCCGGCGGTTTGGGGGCTAATAACGCAAATGGTGCGCCGGTTGAAGGCGTTGGATGATCGCCACCCGGTATTTTCCGGAGCTGACCGAACCCGCAATGGCCATGCTTTCAAAGTGCCGGCGCGGTTGTCAGCGATCCACCATGGTCAGGGTGTAGCCCTTTTTGTGCAACAGGTTCAAAATGCCATACTCCCCCGGCAGATGTGCCGCGCCAACTGCGACCATGATGCGTTTTTCCTTGCGTGCAAGGATGCGCGGCATCCAATTTTTGTTACGTTCATCAAGGATGTATTTGTCGTGGCTGCGTTGCAGTCGCGCAACCTCCTTGCGGCTCACGTTGAGATCGCGAAACATGAAGGCTTCCATTATCAATAGGCCTTCTACCAATGCGTCTGCGAAATAGGCATTGCGCAGCGTTGTGGACATATCCGCGATAGCCGCTTTGCTTTGCATGTTCAGTTCAAGCCAACGCACCTGGTTCCGAATAGGTTCCGCCGCAATTGTTCTCCGGCTTTCCTCAACAGTTTCGAGACCCATTGTCGGCACTCTGTTGGAGGCGGCAACTCTCTCAAGACGGGCATCCAGACCCTTGGTCCGGTTCCAAGCAAACGGGTCGCAATCGCCGTTGATGACCTCGCCTGAGATGAACCAAGGTTGAATGCGATCAAGTTGTTTGGGCGACATATTATATAGCTGCATGCGGAAGCTCAGGTCTTCCCAGAGGTCTTTGCGCATAAGCTGGCTCATGCCAGGGCCGCTGGTGCGGAAGAGGGCGCGACCGTCTTCCCGCATGGCTTCCCATTGAGGTTGAATGTCCTGGATGCGGATTTCCAGCATCAGAAGGTCTGCGTTCTTCAGGAACTTGGTCGCATCGGCGACGACCTTTCGGTGACGACCGTCCCCTGCGTGGTGGGTGCCGACGACATGGATCACCTGATCGCCTTTACGGGCTTCCCAAATGATGCCTTTGGAAAACGGAACACGCGCTGCTTGTTGAGCAAATTTTGCGCGATCAGCTTTGCTGATCGATTTGCGCAGGTCCTTGCCCTTGCAATAGGCCGAGGCAGTATCTGGAAGTGTTGCTAGAAGCGAAAAAGCCATGAAGGCCGCGAGCAGTCGGGGTAGTGCAGATTTTGTCTTCATGCACACACCAATAGACACACGCGACGCGTGCCTCAACTGTGACCTTCATGACCTTGGGTTGTCATGCCAAGGATGGCAGCCAGAGCACAATCGAGGGGAACGCCACAAGCAGAGCGATGGTGATGGCATCCGCGATAAAGAACGGTGTCACACCTTTGAAAACGTCCTGCACGGTCAAATCATCGCGTACACCGGCCACTACAAAGCAGTTCAGCCCGATTGGTGGTGTAATCAGACAGAACTCGGCCATTTTGACCACCAGAATGCCAAACCAGATTGCACACATGGTGCCGCTCATCCCGAAAGTGCTTTCTGCAGCCGTTACAGCCTCACCGCCGTTCAGGGCCATCACGGCCGGATAGACAACCGGCAATGTCAGCAGGAGCATTCCGATGGCGTCCATGAACATGCCCAGGACCGCATAGGCCAAAAGGATGCAGATCAGAATCAGCCAAGGCGACATTTGCAGCGACGTGATCCAGTCCGAAAACGCACCGGGCAGATCGGCAAACCCAAGGAAGCGCACGTAGATCAAGACCCCCCAGATAATGGTAAAGATCATCACTGTGAGTTTGGCCGTGTCCAGAAGCGCGATCTTTAGTTCTTTCCAACGCATCCCCTGATACAGCGCCATCAAGAAAACGATAAATGCGCCCACCGCTCCGCCTTCAGTCGGGGTACCCCAAGCGTCCCCGAAAGGATTGTAGACAAAGAAGATGATGATCACGACGACAGCCACAATAGGCAAGGCTGGCGGCAGGGAAGCGAAGCGCTCGCGCCATGTGAACCCCGTGACCGGCGGTCCGACAGTTTTGAAAATAACGGCAATTCCCACGATCATCGCGCCGTAAATCACGGCGGAAAATGCGCCCGGTATGAAGCCAGCCAATAGCAGCTTACCGACGTCTTGCTCCACGATGATTGCGTAAATCACAAGGATCGCACTGGGCGGGATCAGTGAGGCAAGAGTGCCGCCTGCGGCCACAACGCCTGCCGCGAACTGCTTGTTGTAACCGGATTTCAACATCTCCGGAATCGCGATACGGGCAAAGACGGCAGCAGTTGCCACCGATGCGCCCGACACTGCGGCGAAACCGGCGGTGGCGAAAACTGTAGACACGGCAAGGCCACCGGGGACCCAGGCTATCCAGCGTTTGGCGGCCTCAAACAGGGCTGTGGTGAGTTTGGCGTGGTAGGCGAGATAGCCGATCAGAATGAAAGTCGGAATGAGGCTGAGGGCCTGTGACGAGACTTTGGAGTGCGGCACCGAACCTGCGATGGCGATGGATTTCCCAAGCGCCCCATCCCAAATTTCACGCCGCTCGTTCCAGTAGAGGAGTTTGTCAGGCGCGTAACCGAATTTGGCCCAGAAAATCCAGACAAGACCGATGAAACCTGCCAATGCCGCCGCGAAGGCAACGCGCATGCCAAGCACCACGAGTACGAGCATACCACCGGTCACCCAGAGGCCGATTGTGATGTTATCCATTGGGCGTCCCTCCGAGGTGATCAACCTCAGCGCGGGCCTGTTCCTCGATGGTTTGAACAAGTGGCACGGCTACGGGCGCGGGCAGATTTAGGAAGAAGGCGCGGCCGTATCCAATGACCTGAATGGCAAGGCGAAGGCACATTACAAAAAATGCGACCGGCACAATCAATTTCGACGGCCAGATCGGGATGCCAATGTCGATGGAGCTGTCGCGCGAGCAGAGTGGACGGGCGCAATCAAAGGACCGTTCGAAATGGGCCCAACTGCCCATTGTGAGGGCGATCATCAACAGCAAAATCAGGACCACCGAAAGCAACTCTGCACCCCAAAGGGCTCGGCCTTTTAGCTGCCCGATGACCATGTCCATTCGGATATGGCTGCCGTCTCGCTGCACAAAGGCGATGCCCATAACTGCGATCAGCGGCATGAGCGTTTCGATGTAATCCACGTAGCCCGACAGGGGAGAAGCAAAAAATTTCCGACCGCCAACCGAATAAGCGGCGAGGAACATGAGGCTGAAGACCGCGAGACCGCTGAGCAGGGCAAAGAAGGTTTCCAGTTTAAGCAGATGACGGTCCAGCCGCGAAAGCAGGCTGTCGTCTTCAAGCACGGCGGCGCTGTTGGCCATGTGCATTCCCCCATGTCATTTTTCGTATGTGAAAACGGCCCCGCGCGAGGTCGGGGCCGTTTCGGAGTTCGGAGCGTTTAGTTGGACGCGCGATGATCCTCGAGGGTTTTTACAACCAGATCATAGAGTTCCTGACCCGGCAGTCCTTGGCCTTCCATGTCTGCGATCCATGCCGCACGGATCGGATCGGCTGCCTTTGCACGAAACTCGGCAATCACCGAGTCCTCGATCATGACTTTTTCAACGCCTTTTTCGGCGAGAACGCCGTCCCACTTCTCCAGAAGGGTGCCGTAGTTTGCAACGTAGTGCGCCAGAGCTTCGTCAACGGAGCTGTCGAGAGCTGCGCGATGGTCATCGGACAGCGCGTCATACGCGTCGATGTTGACAACAACCGGGCAGTTCACGGTGCCGGGGTTGAGGTTGGCGGTCCACCAGTCGGCCTGATTGATTGTGCCAAACGACAGGTGCGCGTGCTGGGCAAAGGCCACGGTGTCAACAACGCCGCTTTCCATCGCTTGATAAGCTTCGGTCGCAGTCACAGAGGTCGGAACCCCACCAACCGCTTCGAAAGCTTTGCCGAGGCCGCCGGTTGCACGAACGCGCATACCGTCGAATTCCGCAAGCGTGTCACGGGGCTCGCCAGTGCCGACGAGATTGTACTGCGGCATCGGTGACGTCATCAGCAGCATGGCGTTCCACTGTTCCATTTCCTCGGTGGCTGCGGGGTGCGCATAGACCGCTTTGGAGACGGCCACTTCTTCGGCAAGGTTGGACACACCAAGGAAAGGCAGTTCGAGAACGGTGATCACACGGTTCTTGTCGCGGTGATAGCCAGCGCAGAACTGAGCCATTTCAAATGCGCCGATCGAGATGCCGTCAAGGTTTTCGCGGTTCTTTGACAAGCCGCCGTACGAGATATTCAGCGTAAACTCGCCGCCGGTTTTTTCGCTCACCAGTTCAGCAAGCTTTTCAACATGCTCGGTGAAAGCGCGGCGCTTGCCCCAAAGAGATACGTTCCATTCGGTGGCCATTGCTTCGGTGGCGAAGGCCAAAGTGAGTGCAGCCGCAGCGGTGCGGCCTAAAAATTTCTTCATGATATCCTCCCATTGAACGGCTTTGGCGCCGTTTCACAGAGGGAGCCTAACCCAGCGGAAAGCCGCTGGGTAGTAAGAATTTGGTCGTATGCGCGTGGCGTCGTTTAGCTTGCCATGAGTTCCGGAACACCGCCGATTTCGCCGATCAGAGGAAGAATGGCGTCCAATCCCTTGCCACTGCGAAGGCTGGCAAAAACGAACGGACGCGTTCCACGCATTTTGTTGGCGTCACGCTCCATCACCTCGAGACTTGCCCCCACATAGGGGGCGAGGTCGGTTTTGTTGATGATCAGAATGTCGGAACGGGTGATAGCAGGGCCGCCTTTGCGTGGTATCTCCTCCCCAGCGGCAGTGTCGATCACGTAGATAGTCAAGTCTGCCAGTTCGGGACTGAAAGTGGCAGACAGATTGTCGCCACCGCTTTCAATCAGGATGATGTCCAGATCAGGTATTTCCTTATTGAGCTCGTCGATTGCGGCAAGGTTGATCGAGGCGTCTTCGCGAATGGCTGTGTGGGGGCAGCCTCCGGTTTCGACGCCCTTTATGCGTTCAAGTGGCAAGACCTGTTGACGCATCAGCTCTTCGGCATCTTCACGAGTGTAGATATCGTTGGTTACGACGGCCACGGACAGCTTGTCGCGTAGCGCTCGGCACAGGTTGGCCGTCAACGTGGTTTTTCCAGCGCCGACGGGACCGCCGATGCCGATGCGGAGAGGGCCATTGGGTGAAGACATATCAGGTTCCTTGAAGTCGTAAGATTAGGAAAGCTACGCCCATTGCGAGGATCAGCGGGCTAAAGAACCGGCGGTCAAGCGATGCGAAAGGCTCTTCGCAGAAGTGCTTCCGCCAGAATGGCGTGTAAGCGATCAGGCCGCGCAGCAGAAAGACGGCCGCTGCGCCACTCATCATTAGGCTTTGCAATGGAAAAGCTGGAACATGAGGCAGGATGGCGGCAAACAACAGAGCCATCGCGACAACCGCGCATGGAATCGCTGGGGGCATGCGGGTAATGCCTTTGGCACCGACCGTCGCGCGGGCCAATGCCGTTTCATCCTTGATAGGAAACCAAAAGCCGATTGCCCATAAGAGGTGCAGGGCAGCCGGTATCAAGAGCGCCCCTGAAAGTAGCGTCGCGATCACGGTCATGAGCGGAAAAGCCTCGAATACTGCGTTTCATGGTTCATAGAAGCAATGTCGGAAGCAAATGTGGTTGAGGCAATGTCGTCAATTGTTTCGGTAATCGCGGTGGCAGCAATGTCTTTGCAAAGCTGAGTTGACCGTAAGAGCGCAGCCTGTGCCTCGGTCTGTCCAAGCGGAACGAGCCGCGTCGCAGCAGATGTCAGGTTGGCGGCAAAGGCGTGCAGGAACAATCGGGCCGTTTCTTCCAACGGAAGGTTTTGTAAGCGCGCAGCATGCCCGACCGCGACAGGGTATGTCAGCGCCGGCAAGTCAATATTGTGAATGGCCGCGACAGTTCGGGAGAAAGCGCTGCCCTGCTGTCCCGTTTCAAGGAGGCGTTCGGAACTCGGAGCGAGTGCGCGAGCGAGGTCGTCGATCTCCTGCAGTTCAGCGGTGTCCGCCCTAAAGGCAGCAGCAAGCAGGATCACATCGCTTCGGCCAGCGCCGTGGCGAAGCGTGTCAGTCAGCCATTCGAAGAAGGTTGCCGCATTCGTCACAGTGCCGGTTGCGACGAGATGTTCCAATCCGTGGCTGTAGGTGAATGCGCCCACCGGAAAGGCCGGCGAAAGCCATTGAGTAAGCGTCAGAACCGGATCAGTGGTCATGATCGTGGCTGTGGTCATGGGCGTGTGGGTGGCTGTGGTCATGGCCGTGTGTGCGACCGTGGCCATAGGCACCACCCTCGGGCGTAAATGGCTCTGTTACATCGGTAACAGTGGCGCCGAGCAGTGCAAGCAATTCCCGGATCACGTGGTCTGGTTGAATGAGCAAACGATCTGACTCAATTTGGCACGGTGTGTGGCGGTTGCCGATATGCCAGGCGATACGTGTTAGATCGTCCGCGGTGATCGCCATCAACTCTTCAGGAGCTGCTGAAACGGTGATCTCCGCTCCATCGGTCATCACCAAAACCCCACCGTGATCGAGTGAGGTTGTCTTCGGTAAATCAACAAGGATGCGGCTGCCGTCTTCGAGCTGCAAGGTTTTGCGGCGAAGAAATCGGTCTTCGTACGTCAAGGCCACACGCCCCGATGACGGGGCGTGCGCGTGGCTGTGATAGGAGCGGGCGGTTGGCAGTGCAGTCATGCCGCACCTCCGGTGGCCCACCCGATCAGATGTGCATGTAGTCGCCGAAAACGTGGCGCACGATGTCTTCGCGGCGAATTCCGCGTTCCGCGAGTTGCTCGTCGGTCATTGCATTCAGAGCGTCGACGCGCTGGATGCGGCTGTTGTTTTCCATGATCGCTACAAAGAAGCGGCCGATCGCATGGAACGGTGCTGCAACGATTTTGCCCAGCGAAATCGGGGCTGCGGAGTGTGTCGTATCGGTCAGTGCCATTTCGAACCTCGTTTGTAAAAACTCTGGTCCTCCCTCGCTTACTGATATGCGTCAGAATGGTTGACATGTGTAGTGTGGCTTTCGTCATAGCTGTGTTGCGGTCGCTGCAATGCAGCATTTCCAAAGTGTTACCAAGGCCTGCTGACACCCTCAGAACATGAAATAACGTTGTGCCATCGGCAAAACCTCGGCTGGCTGACAGGTCAACAATTCGCCATCAGCGCGTACTTCGTAGGTTTCCGGATGCACTTCGATCTCTGGCGTAGCATCGTTTAGTTTCAAGTCCGATTTTCCGATATTGCGCGTGTTCTGGACCGCCAGTGTTTGCTTGGCGAGGCCCAAGCTGGCGCCAATGTCCTCGGCCTGCGCTGCCTCGGATACAAATACAACAGCGGAATTTTCGACCGCGCGACCATACGCACCAAACATGGGTCTTGAATAGACCGGCTGAGGCGTTGGAATGGAAGCGTTAGGATCGCCCATCTGTGCACAGACAATAGAGCCGCCGATCAGAACCATTTCAGGCTTAACTCCGAAGAAAGCCGGATTCCAAAGCACGAGGTCGGCGCGCTTGCCTTCCTCGATCGATCCAATCTGATGACTGAGTCCGTGCGCGATCGCGGGATTGATCGTGTATTTTGCGATATAGCGGCGCACCCGGAAATTGTCGTTCTCTCCAGTTTCTTCGGGTAGACGACCGCGCTGTTTCTTCATTTTGTCGGCAGTTTGCCATGTTCGGATCAGCACCTCGCCGACACGGCCCATGGCCTGACTGTCCGACGCGATGATTGAGAAGGCGCCCATGTCATGAAGGATGTCTTCTGCGGCGATTGTCTCCCGCCTGATACGACTTTCGGCGAAGGCCACGTCTTCGGGGATCGATTTGTCGAGATGGTGACAAACCATCAGCATGTCGAGGTGCTCGTCTACTGTGTTGACGGTGAATGGTCGGGTTGGGTTGGTGGACGACGGCAGGACGTGCTCTTCACCGCAAATCTTGATGATGTCGGGCGCGTGACCTCCGCCCGCGCCTTCGGTGTGAAAGGCGTGAATCGTGCGACCTTTCATTGCCGCAACTGTATTTTCGACAAAACCGGATTCATTGAGAGTATCGGTGTGGATCATGACTTGAACGTCCATGTCGTCCGCGACCGATAGGCAGCAATCGATTGCGGCAGGCGTTGTACCCCAATCTTCGTGCAGTTTCAGTGCGCAGGCCCCGCCTTTGACCTGTTCTTCCAGAGCGGCCGGAAGCGACGCGTTGCCCTTGCCTGCAAAAGCGAGGTTCATCGGAAAAGCATCCGCAGATTGCAGCATGCGCCCGATGTGCCAAGGACCGGGTGTGCAGGTGGTTGCGAGCGTTCCGTGTGCCGGGCCGGTTCCGCCGCCCAACATGGTGGTTAGCCCCGAATGCAAGGCGTCCTCGATCTGTTGCGGGCAAATGTAGTGGATGTGGCTGTCAAATCCGCCTGCGGTCAATATCTTGCCTTCGCCAGCGATGGCCTCTGTGCCGGGCCCGACAATGATGTCGACACCCGGTTGCGTATCCGGGTTACCCGCCTTACCGATTTTTGCAATACGACCATCCTTGAGACCTACGTCTGCCTTGTAGATGCCCGAGTGATCTACGATCAACGCGTTGGTGATGACCGTGTCTACGGCACCCTCAGCACGTGTGGTCTGGGCTTGGCCCATGCCGTCCCGGACCACTTTCCCACCGCCGAATTTGACCTCTTCGCCGTAAGCCAGAGAGTCGCCTGCTCCCGCTCTTTCTGCGGTAAGGTCACGTTCGACCTCGATGACCAGTTCAGTGTCGGCAAGGCGCAGCTTGTCGCCAACGGTTGGGCCGAACATGGCAGCGTAGTCGGAGCGGGTTATTTTTGCAGGCATCGTGTGGTTTCTCTTGAGTGGGAGCAGATCAGCTGGGCTTTTTGGCCTTGGTTGTCTTTTTTGCTTTGGGCATCGCAGGCGGCTTGGATGGCTGCCGCGTGCGTTTGCGAGTCACTGGTTCGACTGTTGTTACTTTTGGCGCGTCGGTTGTTTTGGCGACAATTTCTGGTGCCGACTTCGCAGGAGGCGCTTTGCGCGCCACGGATTTTGGCTTTTCCTCTGGATTCCGCCCGGTAGTCTTTGGGGCAACAGATTTGAATACCAGTTCTTCGGGCTTCACTGTCGGTTTTGACTTGTTCTTTCCCACGGCCGCTTTTGGCGCTGCTTTCGAGACCGTTTTCTTCGGAGACTTGGATTTCCCGACGGACGCAACCGCGGTCGGCTCGGAGGGAGCATACGGCGTAAGAAAGGCGAGCGCTGCACGGGTCATCGCGTGGTTGGTGCGCATTTGTCGCTCAACCATACGCGACATCAGAAGGAAGCTGCTGAGCGAGGCCGTAAACGGGGTCGTGACAGGGGTCATAATTGAAGTCTCCTTTTTGAAAATCAGGTCATGAGAGAGGCCCCATAACCTTTTGGTTGAAGCCGAAAATGCGGCGCGCGCCAGAAATGGGTATGAGTGGCACTTCCCGCCGTTGCCCGGGTTCGAACCGCACGGCCGTGCCGGCGGCGATGTCCAAGCGCAATCCGTGGGCAGCAGCGCGATCGAAGTCCAGTGCCGGATTGGTTTCCGCAAAATGATAATGGCTGCCCACCTGGATAGGTCGGTCCCCGGTATTGGCCACCATGAGAGTAGTCACCTCGGCACCATCGTTCAGCGTAAGGTCGCCGTCGGCGGCGAAGAGCTCGCCGGGGATCATTTGCCGGAGCCCGCCCAGAGAGCAACACAGCCCAGAATGAGTCCGCCAATCATTAGGCCAAGCCAGACAGGACTTGTTGCGTGGGGGTGCAAGTGTAGGCCTTCGTGGGCGGCCGCCGGTGCTGCGGCGGTGATTGCGAATGCGGAAACAGCGAAACGTTGCATAGGGTTCTCCTGAACAGTCAGCGA
Organism: Shimia isoporae; assembly: GCF_004346865.1. Classification (NCBI taxonomy): domain Bacteria; kingdom Pseudomonadati; phylum Pseudomonadota; class Alphaproteobacteria; order Rhodobacterales; family Roseobacteraceae; genus Shimia; species Shimia isoporae. Next base: position 124,200 of record NZ_SMGR01000003.1, on the reverse strand, counting down.
ATGGGGTTGTGAACGGTCACGAGTTTCGTGCCGTCTGGGAAAGTGGCCTCGACCTGTACTTCGTGGATCATCTCCGGGATGCCCTCCATACATTGGTCACGCGTGATCACATGAGCGCCGGATTGCATGAGGTCGGCTACAGATTTGCCGTCCCGTGCGCCTTCTACGACGGCGTCCGTGATGAGCGCGATTGCCTCCGGATGGTTAAGCTTAACTCCCCGCGAGAGGCGCTTACGGGCGACTTCCGCCGCCATGGCGATCAGCAGTTTGTCTTTTTCTCTAGGCGTCAGTTGCATGTGTTCAGAGCATCCAGGTTCGAGGTAGTTCAGCGCCGCGCAAGTGACGCAACGCGGGAATGAGAATTTGGCGAAGAGAGTGTCCATCCTCGGCAAGTAGGCGAGCAAAGATCAGGCCCTCACGGATCAAGCTGACTCCGCAGTTAGGCGGCAGAAGTGCGCGCAGCGGGTCAACATGTCGTTCAGCTTCATTGGCGGCGAACAAGAGGGCGGCCATTGCACGATTGCCATTGGCGATTGCGGGGCGGTCCAGATGGGATTGGATGTCGCCTGACAGATTCACCCTGTCGGCAAACTGTATGCGCCCGTCACGACGGATATTTATCTTGTCTTTGATCGACGCCTGATGAACCGTTTCGCCCATGGCGGTGCGACCGAAGATCATCGGTTCCACCATCAAAAAACAGCTGTCCTTTGACAGACCTACATCCAAAGTCCGGTCAACGTTTGCGCCATCAAATATGATGGTTTCCTGAGGAAGCCAGTTCAAGCGCGCGTCGGGAGCCACCGAAATGGATGAGCGAACCTTGGCCGCATTTTCGTCGATGCTGCGATAGGCCCTCTCAGCGGCTTGTGTTGTCACCGTCAGGTGGCTGCCCTTGCCGGCGGTTATTTCGGTATGGAAATCATCTCCTCCGGTAAGCCCGCCTGACGTGTTGAGCAAGACAGCTTCGAGAGAATCCCGACGGCCATGCGGGAACAAAACGCGAGACGATCCCGATAAGCGGAAATCATCCAGAACGCTTTGTTGATCCCGAAACTTGGAACGCACAAGGGCGCGCCCAATGGCGCGCGGTTGCGACTGTGTTGATATGTTCGCTACGGCCGGTATGGTCCCCTCCACTCGGTCTTGCGAGATCGTGGATGGGCTGTTGCCTAATGAACAGGCAGGTCGCTGCGTTTTTGAGTTAACAGACGAAAAAATCGGCAGTTTTCTGAGTTTACCTCGAGGAGTCGCCTAAAAATTGGGCGCGCGGCAAACGGGCGCCGCCGGGAAAGACCGTTGCACTTTGAAGCGGTGCGGCGCATTTTCCCCGCAACGTCGAATCGGCGCGCGCGCCTGCCTCAAATAGGGGAACTCCCAATGTCCTTTGACCGCTCCATCAAAATCGCCCCGTCCATTCTTTCGGCTGATTTCGCCAATTTTGGGCAGGAAATCAGGGCGATTGAGGATCAGGGGGCGGACTGGGTGCATGTCGATGTGATGGATGGGCACTTTGTGCCCAACCTTACTTTTGGTCCGCCTGCTGTTAAGGCTTTTCGCCCGCACGTGAAAACCTTCATGGACGTGCACCTCATGATTGCTCCGGTGGATCCTTACATCGAGGCTTATGCCGAGGCCGGCGCGGATATGATCACAGCGCATGTTGAGGCAGGGCCGCACATCCACCGGACTTTGCAGGCTATCAAAGCACAGGGCGTGAAGGCTGGTGTTGCCCTGAATCCCGGAACGCCCGTTGAAGCCATCGAACATGTTATGGATCTGGCGGATATGGTTCTGGTGATGACCGTGAACCCGGGTTTTGGCGGTCAGAAATTCATTCATTCTGGCGTAGAGAAAACGCGTCGGGTGCGGGAGATGATCGGCGATCGCGAGATTCATATCCAGATTGATGGCGGTGTTACGCCGGAGACTGCACCTTTGGTGGCTGAGGCCGGAGCAGACGTTCTGGTTGCTGGATCTGCAGTTTTCAAAGGCGGTTCTGTTGACAATCCGGAAGTCTATGGCGCGAACATGAAAGCCATCCGAGACAGCATCTCAGGCTAGGGTCAGTCGCGGATCTCGTCGGGGGTGACACCCCACAGGTTTTCCTTGAGCGTCCAGCCCTTGTAGCCGCTGGCATTGAGCTTGCACCAATCAATGTTGCACTCTTCGAGTCTGGCTATCACCCCGAGTTCGAGGTGTGCGGTGACAGGGGTGTTATCGGCAGGTCGTGCCTTGAGCGGTAACATATCGGCTTCGATGATCACAGTGCGCACACCGGATAACAAGGAATAGTGCACCCAACCTCCGGCGCCTTCTATATCTCTTACGCGTCGCCAGTGTTCGTATTCGGCTGTAATCTGAAGTGGCATGTTTCGGCGCGTAAACACCCAATCTATCCGGTGCGTACGGGACGGGCCGCGCCGTACGTTGGCCTTGGATGCCTTCAGCGACACATAACGCGGCAGCGGCAAGTTGGTGACCGGCCCGCGTTTTTCCTCTGCCGCCACGGCAGATGTAAGTGCTGCGATCAGCACGGCGCCCATGAAAACAAGCGATTTTCGACCCAAGATAAACATCTTGCCTGACATTTTCTGCTCTGGAACTCGCGGGGGTTCTTGTGCCCCGTCATTGTGTGGGGCACTGTGACACCAACGCGCTGATTTGGAAAGACCGGAGGCCAATCTATGCCCAAGCAACGTCTGAGTGTTGTCGTGACGCGACGCTTGCCCGAAGCGGTCGAAACGCGGCTTAGCGAACTCTTTGACGTGCGGCTGCGTGACGATGATACGCCAATGCCCCGTGAACAGTTGGCTGAAGCCATGCGGGAAGCAGATGTTTTGGTGCCGACGTTGAGCGACAAGATCGACGCCAACCTTATCGCGCAGGCCGGGGAACGGTTGAAACTGATTGCCAATTACGGGGCGGGTGTTGATCACATTGATGTGGCGTCTGCACGTCAACGGGGTGTTCTTGTGTCCAACACGCCTGGTGTTTCTGCGGATGATACCGCCGACATGGCGCTTGCCTTGATACTAGGCGTGACGCGACGCATTGGCGAAGGCCTGATGCGTATGCAATCCGGTGAGTGGGATGGCTGGGCGCCAACTGCGTTGCTTGGCGGTCGGGTCAGTGGAAAGCGGCTTGGCATTCTTGGCATGGGGCGTATCGGCACTGCGGTCGCGCGTCGTGCGCAGGCTTGTGGCATGCAGATTCATTATCACAACAGAAAGCGATTGCGCCCTGAAATCGAAGAACAATTTGAGGCCACCTATTGGGAAAGCCTTGATCAGATGCTGGCGCGTATGGATGTGATTTCGGTCAATTGCCCACACACGCCGTCAACCTTTCATCTGCTGAATGCACGGCGGCTCAAACTGATGAAACCGGGTGCGGTTATCGTCAACACGTCCCGGGGCGAAGTGATCGACGAGAATGCAATGGTGCGTATGCTTAAGAGTGGCGAGATTGCTGGCGCAGGCCTCGACGTCTATGAGCATGGTGCCGAAATCCATCCGGACCTTCGCGGTCTGCCAAACGTGGTGCTCATGCCACACATGGGCTCGGCCACCGTAGAGGGTCGGATTGAAATGGGTGAGAAAGTTCTCATTAATATCAAGACTTTCGACGATGGCCACCGTCCGCCGGATCTTGTTGTTCCGGCCATGCTCTGACACTTGCGCGCCTTTGTTGCCATTGATCTGAGCGGGTCGGAAGCGGATGGCTTTCTGGATCTGCAGGAACGTTTGGCGGTGGGGCGCTCTGTGCCAGCTGGCAACCTGCATCTGACTCTGGCCTTTCTGGATGAGCAGCCAGAAAGCGCCTTGGAAGCGCTTCACGAAGAACTGGAAGAGGTGCGCCATCCGGCCTTCGAGCTGCGGTTCAGGGGGGTTGACCTTTTTGGAGGTGTGCGCAGCCGCGCGCTGGCGGTACTGGCAGAACAGGAACCTGCGCTGCTGGATCTGCAACAGGCCATAAAACGCTGTCTGCATCGCGTCGGTATTTCGTCGGCAACGCGTCGGTATAGGCCCCATGTTACTTTGGCGCGGTTCAAGGATGGTGGTCAAAACCCGGAAAGACTCCAAGCGGCGATCTCTCGAGGGGGCACGTCGGAAATCGGCCCGTTGCTGGTCACGCATTTTTCGCTTTTCCAATCGACTTTAACCAGCGCGGGAGCGATTCACGAAGTGCTGTGCGATTATCCGCTGCAAGTGTTCGGTGACGGAGAGTTTGACGGCTTCTGATCCTGCACTAAGCTGCACTCGGGTATTTCAGGAGCGTTGCCATGTATTTTAGGATTTCAGCACTAGTAATGTCGTTGGCCATTGGATCCGCGGGTTGGGCGCAGGACGTGGCCGACGGGGTGGCGCCAGAGGTCGAAACCGGACTTGGAGTGCAGGTTCCCACGGCTCTGCAGGTTGCAGCCGATGCCAAGGCGGCGGGCAAGCCCACAGAAGCACAGGACTGGATGATTGCTGCGGCGCACCCGTTGGCTGTTCAGGCAGGGGCTGATGTTCTGGCGAAGGGCGGCAGCGCGGCAGATGCAATGGTGGCGGCACAGGCGGTGTTGGGGTTGGTTGAGCCGCAGAGTTCCGGCTTAGGTGGCGGGGCATTTCTGGTCTGGTACGATGCGGCCAGCGGGAAGGTCACAACTCTGGATGGGCGCGAGACAGCACCCATGGCTGCGACCCCGCGACTGTTTCAGGACGAAAACGGCGAACGGTTGAAGTTTTTCGAGGCCGTGGTTGGCGGGCGCAGTGTCGGCGTTCCCGGTACGCCAATGTTGATGGAAGTCGCGCATCGCAAATGGGGACGCAGCACTTGGCCGGAACTGTTCCTACCGGCGATCCGTCATGCGGAGAAAGGTTTTCCCGTGTCGCGCCGAATGGCTGCGTCCGTCGCGCGGGATTCTGAGCGTCTGGCCTCGCACCCCACCACGGCTGCCTATTTCCTGCCTGGCGGTGTGCCGCTTCCGGAAGGGGAAATTTTGTTCAACCTCGAGTACGCCAACAGCCTGCGACTATTGGCGCGAGAGGGCGCTGATCCGTTTTACACGGGCGAGATAGCTGGCGACATTGTTGATGCAGTGCGGAAGGCTGATAATCCGGGTGTTCTGAGCAACGTTGATATGGCGCTTTATCAGGTGAAGGAACGCCCCGCTGTTTGTGTCGTTTATCGGAAGCATGATGTGTGCGGCATGGGGCCGCCATCTTCTGGCGGACTGACCGTAGGGCAAATCCTGGGAATGGCTCGCCACTTTGATTTGGCAGGTATGGGACCGGATAGCGTCGAGGCCATGCGTGTGATCGGAGAGGCGTCACGTTTGGCTTTTGCAGACCGCGGCCGGTACATGGCGGACAGTGACTATGTGCCGGTGCCTGTGGAGGGGCTGCTGGCGCGGCCATACCTGAAGTCGCGGTCCCGTCTGATGGAAAGTGACACCGCACTTACGAAGGAGCAGGTCGTATCGGGCGAGCCAAAGTTTGATCATGCAATGAACTATGCGGATGGCGAAACGTTCGAGCAGCCTTCGACCTCGCATATTTCGATTGTCGACAGCTATGGCAACGCCCTGTCGATGACGACGACCATTGAAAATGGATTTGGCAGCCGCGTAATGGCGCGCGGGTTTCTTCTGAATAACGAACTGACAGACTTTTCGTTCCGTTCCCACGTCAAGGGAGTACCGGTTGCGAACCGAGTGGAACCGGGGAAGCGCCCGCGCTCATCGATGGCCCCGACAATTGTCCTGCGAGATGGCAAGCCGGTTTTGGTGGTTGGCAGCCCCGGGGGAAGCCGCATCATCGGGTACGTCGCCAAAACCATCATCGCCCACATCGATTGGGGGCTGGATGTGCAGGCTGCGATCGATTTGCCAAATATGGTGAACCGGTTCGGAACTTTCGATGTCGAGGAAGACAGCATGAAAGATCCGCTCGAAGAGATCGGATTTGAAGTCAAGGTGCGAGATCTGAACAGTGGCGTTCATGCGATTTCCATCGGCGAAACATTGCAAGGCGGAGCGGACAACAGGCGCGAGGGTCTTGCCTACGGGCAGTAGGTTGCTTGACCCTGCGTGAGTGGAGGCTTACCCCTTTCGACGGAGCATCGAGAGGGGAGTGATCGATATGGAAACTGCTGAGAACCTGCCGCGCAACGAAGAAGGAATTTCGGCAGCGCTGGGCGTGTTGAAGCAGCAGTTTGGCGAAGCGTTTCACACAGGGCAGTCGATGCGCCAACAGCATGGGCATACGACAACCTGGATTGAAACGCAGGCGCCGGATGCGGTGATTTTTGCCAAATCGACCCAAGAGGTTTCCGATATCGTTTCGGTGTGCGCGACCCACAAGGTTCCCGTGATTGCCTATGGCACGGGGACATCGCTGGAAGGTCACGTAAACGCGCCCGCCGGCGGCGTCTGTATCGATCTGACAGATATGAATGCGATCAAGGAAGTGCACGCCGAGGATCTGGACTGCGTGATTCAGCCGGGCGTCACCCGCGAGCAACTCAACACGCATCTGCGCGATCAGGGGCTGTTTTTTCCGATTGATCCGGGCGCGAACGCGTCCCTGGGAGGGATGGCGTCAACGCGCGCGAGCGGCACAAACGCCGTGCGGTATGGCACGATGAAAGACAACATTCTCGCTCTGGAAGTGGTGATGCCGTCCGGAGAAGTTATCCGCACCGGAACCCGCGCAAAGAAATCCAGCGCGGGCTATGACCTCACCCGGTTAATGATCGGGTCGGAAGGAACACTTGGGATCATCACTGAAATCACGCTCAAGTTGCAGGGTATTCCAGAGGCCATGTCTTCGGCGCGGTGTTCTTTTGAAACAATCGATGCTGCCTGTCAGGCTGTGATGGCAACCATCCAGTACGGCATTCCGGTGGCGCGGATCGAACTGCTGGACAGTCTGGCTGTGCAGGCGGCGAATGCCTACTCCAAACTTTCCTTGCCGGAACAGCATCTGTTGCTGCTTGAGTTCCATGGTTCGGAAACCGGTGTGGCAGAGCAGGCAGAGATGTTCGGCCATATCGCTGAAGAGTTTGGTGGAAGCGGGTTCGAATGGACTCAAAAGGCGGAAGACCGCTCGAAACTCTGGCAGGCGCGGCATGACATGTATTGGGCGGCGCTGGCGTTGCGACCGGGGGCGAAAGGGGTGTCCACCGATGTTTGCGTGCCGATCTCCCGGCTGGCGGAATGTGTGACCGCGGCGAAGGAGAAGGCCGACGAACTAGGGCTAATCTCAACTGTGGTCGGACACGTCGGCGACGGCAATTTCCACATGCTTCCCTTGATCGACATGGATGACGCGGACGAAGTCGCCAGGGGACAAGGGTATGTCAGCTGGCTGAATGAATTGGCGATTTCCATGGGCGGAACTTGTACCGGCGAACATGGCATCGGACAGGGCAAGAAACCCTATCTGCGCAAGGAACTTGGCGGCGCGGTGGATGTCATGGCAGCTGTGAAAGCTGCATTGGACCCGGATGGTATCATGAATCCCGGAAAAATATTTGAATAAATTCGTATTAAATCGGGTTTTGATCCGAGATTTTCGAATGAGGCCCTAAAAAATACAAAAAAATTTTCTTTTTGCTCTTGCCGTTTGGCAAAGTTCGCATATCTGTTGGACGTCAACGGCGGCTGCACTCGCCCGGCGAGTGGGCCTGACCAACTTCATAGTATTGTAAACCATTGGAGCATTTTCATGTTCAGAACTCTCGCGATCACCGGCTGTCTTGTTGCGGCAACTGTGGTCAACGCCTCCGATCTCAAACCTGTCAATGATGCGCTGCTGGATCAGATGGAGCATTTTGGCGTGACGCAGCAGAACTGGGACTCGGCGGAGCATGCCTCTGTGACTTTCCCGAATGCCTATCATTTCACCCGCCACTATGTTGTGTCGCCCGGAGATGCGGTGGCGCCTGAAGCGTGGAAAGACGAGCAGGGCACGTTGGATCTGACGGCGCTGCGGGGGCTTGATGCGGACGGTGAGCATGATCTGGAAACCTTGCTGCGGTATCGGCTGAAAAACCACGCGATGGTGGTGCTGAAAGATGATCGCCTGCTGCATCAGCATTTCTGGACAGGTATGACACCTGAATCGACCCATCTGGATATGTCCGTCACCAAGTCCTTCACGGCAATTCTGGCGGGAATTGCTGCCAGCGAAGGCAAGCTTGATATGTCGGCGCCGGTTGAAAGCGTGTTGCCGGAGTTTGCGGGTACGGCCTTTGAGGGAGTGTCTATTCAGGACGTGGCGGATATGAACTCCGGTCTGGATATCAAAACGCCACCTTTCCTGAGTTGGGACCCTGCCTTTACCGAGTCGCAGGAATGGAACGGTCCAAATGATAGCGGTCTGGTCGGGATCAAGGACTATCTGGTGACCATCAAGGACCGCAAGTACGAGCCGGGTACCCATTATCAGTATCAAGATCCGAATACAGAGATACTTGGCCTGATTGTCGAGAAATCGACCGGCGTGGGTCTGGCGCAATACATGCAAGACAAAATCTGGACAAAGCTTGGCGCGGAAGGCGAGGCTTATTTTCAGGCTGACCCTACCGGCGCGACGGTTGCGTCAGGCGGTCTGAACATGCGGACCCGCGACCTTGCGAAAATGGGGCGGGTGATCGTCAATGGCGGCAAAAACCACCAAGGTGACCAGATCATTCCCGCTGAATTCCTTGAAGCGCTTTGGGACGGAAACGATCGGGTCAAGGCAGCGTGGAAAGTGGGCAAGGAAGCCGCGATTGCGCCGGATGGTTGGTACAAGGATCAGATTCGCGTCCTCGAAATCAAAGGTCACAAGTTCCTCACCTTTGTGGGTATCCATGGCCAGACTCTTGTCGTGGAACCGGAAACCGGTGTCGTGATTGCCATGAACGGCGGGTATCCCCAGACGGAAACAGAGCGCATGAACATCATGCTGTTCCTCGAAATTGTTCCGGCAATATTGGACGCAGCAGCCAAGCTGTAGGCGAAAACTCGTCATCTCAAGACGCCCCGAGCCAAGGTTCGGGGCGTCTTTGTATTTGAGAATGAGCGCTGATGCGGTCTAGCTCGCCTTGGCGGGTGGCTCTTCCGGAAGCTTGTGTGCGTTGGCCGCAGCCCAATCGTGCATTTCTTGAAGAAGCGGGATCAGGCTTTGGCCGAGAGGTGTGAGACTGTATTCCACATGCGGCGGGATCGTCTTGAAATCCTTTCGGTACACAAAGCCGGCCTCCTGAAGCTCCTGCAACTGGCGCGTCAGCGTCCGGTGAGTGATGCGCCCCAGATTGCGTTGAAGCTGGTTGAAACGGCAGGCCCCTTGGGCCAACCAGAAAATGATCAGCAATTTCCATCGGCCTGAAATAGCGCCAATGAGCGCTTCGATGCGGCAGTTTTCCTCAGGCGGATGCATTTCCATCGCGGTATCCTAAATGACCGTACTTGTTGCAGTGATCGTGCAGCGTTACCTACCCAAGACAACACACTGCTGCAATGGGGGACCGCATGGGCAAGAAGAAAATCGTGATCGTTGGTGGGGGCTATGTCGGGTTTGAAGTGGCGCAGAAACTGGATGCAGTCGCGGATGTGACTCTGATTGAACAGCGCGAAGCCTTTGTTCAGCCTCCCGCCGCGATCCGGTCGCTGGTTCAACCGGAGCTTCTGGAGCAGATCATACTGCCATATGACGGCCTTCTTAAGTCGGGTCGGGTTGTGCGCGGTCGCGCCGTCTCGGTTGCCGAGGACGCGGTCACTGTCGAAAATGGAGACAGGTATGTTGCTGATTACATCGTTATTGCCACGGGATCGACTTATGCGGCGCCGTTTAAACCAGCGGGCGACAGCATTGAGGATTTCAGGCAGACCAGCGCCGATGTTGCGGCGCGTTTGAAGACTGCGGAGACCGTGGTGATTGTGGGCGCGGGTGCGGTGGGCACCGAACTTGCCGGCGAGATCGCTTCGGCACAGCCTGGGAAGAAAATCACACTGATTTCGTCAGACGATACCCTTTTCCCGATGTATCCCGCCAAGTTGGGCGCAAATTTGGAACGAAAGCTCAAAAAGCTTGGCGTGACAGTTGTTCTCGGTCAGCGGGTGCAGGATTTGCAGCGCTTGGATCAGCCGTATGAAGGGTCAGTTACCCTTGCGGACGGGTCTGAGATTGCGGGGGATATGATTTTTCCGGTGATTGGGTCCAGACCGCAGGCCACGCTGATAAAAAGCCTTCCCGGGGTGCAAGAAGGCACTTTGGGGCGGGTCAGGACCGACGGTTGGCTGCGGCCGTCGGACTATGCCAACGTATTTGTTGCCGGCGACATTGCGGATGTCGGAGACGGTATGACGATTGTTGCAACCGCTCGGCAAAACCCTTGGCTGGTAAAAACATTGAAAGCGCTTGTGGCTGGTGAGACGGTTGAAAAGCTGAAGCCTTATAGCCCTTGGAAGAAAGCGCCCATCCTGGTTCCCTTGGGGCCAATTGTCGGCAACAGCTGGTTGTTCACGACTGTAGGAGATCGGATCACCCGCATGATGAAAGGCAAGGAGCTTTTCATCCCGAAGTACCGCAAGGCTTTCGGTATGTCGGCACGGGCTAAATAAGACTGTGCACTTGGCGCAATCGGCAAGCCTAGTGGCGCGATCTGCATTTGATTTTCGTGCGGGACATATGAAATGTGTCTCGTAACGACAATCGGAGATGGCGACATGTCAGGCACTGAATTCAAAGTGGATACAAGCAAACCGGTTCTGGTCACTGGCGCGACCGGATATGTGGCCGGTTGGATCGTCAAAGATTTGCTGGAAGCTGGCGTGACCGTACACGCCGCGGTGCGCGATCCATCAAATAGCGGCAAGACCGCCCATCTGACTGAAATTGCTGATGCGAGCGCGGGCACGCTGAAACTCTTTGCGGCGGACCTGCTGGAGACTGGATCCTACGCACAGGCGATGGACGGATGCGGGGTGGTGTTTCACACCGCTTCCCCATTCACAACCAGCGTGAAGGACCCGCAGAAAGAGTTGATTGATCCGGCCGTTGAAGGAACGCGAAACGTGTTGGAAACGGCGCGGGCGACTCCCAGTGTTTCACGAGTGGTTCTTACCAGCAGTTGTGCTGCGATATACACGGATGCTGCGGATTGTCGGGATGCGCCGAACGGCGTTTTGACCGAAGATGTTTGGAACACGACGGCGTCGCTTGAACATCAACCCTACAGCCTGTCCAAAACGCTTGCCGAGCAAGCCGCATGGGAGATCGCAGGTGCGCAGGATCAATGGAAGCTGGTTGTTGTGAACCCGTCGCTTGTTGTTGGGCCAAGTCTTCAGAAGAGCCCGACCTCAGAGAGCTTTGCTTTGGTGAAGATGCTGGCAGGTGGCTCCATGAAAATGGGAGCACCGCGGTTCGGGATTGGCGCGGTCGACGTGCGCGATTTGGCGCAGGCGCATCTCGCTGCGGCGTATGTTGAGGATGCGGAAGGGCGCCACATCGTGTCCGCTCACAACACCGATTTCCTGTCTATGGCGGAGGCTTTGGAAGGGCGCTTTGGTGCAGATTACCCGCTGCCGAAACGGGCGATGCCGAAGTGGTTGGTCTGGCTGGCAGGGCCATCGCAAGGGATTAGCCGGAAGACGGTTACGCGCAATGTGAATGTGGCGTGGAAGGCGGATAATACCAAAGGCAAGCTTGCTCTGGGGCTGAGTTATCGCCCCCTCAAGGAAAGCATGGAAGACATGATGGCGAAGATGGTCGCCGATGGAGCGTTTAAATAGAAAAAGCCCGCCGAATGGCGGGCTTTTTTCGGCTCTCCAGTACCCAAAGCCCTTTAGCGGTAGACTTCGTCCTCGCCGGGGAAGGAGCGGTCTTTTACCTCTTTGGCGTATTGATCTACGGCGAGTTCGATGGCGGGGCCGAGGTCTCCGTAGACTTTCACAAACTTCGGCGTCCATTCGTTGAGGCCCAGCATGTCTTCGAGCACGAGGATTTGACCGTCACAATCCGCCGATGCGCCAATACCGATGGTGGGGATCGGGATTTGTTTGGTGATCTTGGCGGCCAGAGGTTCGACCATGCCTTCGAGCACAATGGCAAAGGCGCCTGCATCCGACACGGCCTGTGCGTCTTCTTCGTGGATCGCCCATGAGTCTTCGTCTCGGCCTTGGGTTTTGAAACCGCCCATGACGTGGCTGGATTGGGGGGTCAGGCCGATGTGGGCCATCACGGGAATGCCGCGTTCAGTCAGGAAACGGATGGTTTCCGCCATGCGTTTGCCGCCCTCAAGTTTCACCGCGCCACAGCCGGTTTCTTTCATGATTTTGGCGGCGTTGCGGAAGGCTACGGCAGGGCTTTCCTCGTAGGTGCCAAAGGGCATATCGACGACAACGAGTGCTTTTTGGGTGCCGCGCACCACTGCCTTGCCATGCATGATCATCAAATCGAGAGGGACGCCCACGGTGCTTTCCATGCCGTGCATGACCATACCGAGGCTGTCACCCACGAGAATGAAGTCTGCGTATTTGTCGACGATGGCGGCGGTGTGCGCGTGATAGGAGGTCAGCGAGACAATTGGTTCTCCGCCCTTGCGGGCTGCGATCTGCGGGACCGTGGTGCGGCGGATGGGGACTTGTTTGCTCATGGTGTGACAACCCTTTGGTCAATCAGGAGAATGTCGCCGAAGGCAACGGAGATCATAATGGCGGTCGGACCGTGTAGTGGTCCGTCGATGGTATTCAGTGTTTCGGCCTCGACAATGTCCAGACCCTTGAGCGTGGCGCGCGGTTCGGTGGCAACTGTGTCCGCGATGACTTTGTGTAGATCGGCAACAGTGGCGCCGGTCGCGGTGGCTTCAGCGGCGGTCAGAGACTGTGACAGGATCAGCGCGGCGGTTCGGTCTTCCGGTGTCAACCGCACGTTTCGCGAAGACATGGCGAGCCCATCGGCCTCGCGCACGGTTGGCGCGCCGATGATCGTCAAAGGCATGTGCAGGTCAGCGACCATACGCTTGATGACCTGAAGCTGCTGGTAGTCTTTCTCTCCGAACACGGCCACATCGGGCTGAACAATATTGAAGAGACGCGCGACGACGGTGGTCACACCCCGGAAATGCCCGGGACGTACGAGGCCGTGCAGCATGTTCGCCATACGGGTTGTTTCGACGATGGTTTCGTCCCCTGACGGATACATCGTTTCTACTTCGGGAATGAAAACGACAGCGACACCCGCGTTTTCGAGCATTTCAAGGTCGCGGTTTTCGTCCCTTGGATAGGCATCCAAATCGGCGGTTTCGCCAAACTGGCTCGGGTTCACAAAAATGGAGACGGCCACTGCATCAGTGTGGGTTTGCGCCGTTTCGACAAGGCTCATGTGCCCGTCGTGCAGGAACCCCATGGTGGGCACCATGCCGATGGTTTTGCCTTTGGCGCGCAGCGCGGCAATTGCGGCGCGGCAGTCTGCAACAGAGCGGCAAATCTGCATTTTCGCCCGTCTCCCCATAAAGTGCATCGGTGTGTAGCGGGGCCGCTGCGGTGCAGCAAGGCTTTTCGCGGCAACGTCACGTCGCAATTGCGATATCAAGCGTCGGCTGGACCGTGCGATTTCGTGCCAATTCGCTAGAGTCCCCTCAAAGACCAATTTGCGGGGAGTCGCCGGAGCGATGAAAACCAATGTAAAAGCCCTTGTTGTTGGCGGCGGTGCCGTTGGCACGTCGATTGCCTATCACCTTGCCAAGGCAGGCTGGGACGATGTGATGCTGGTGGAACGCGACGAACTGACGTCAGGTTCGACATGGCATGCCGCGGGGCTGCTGCCCCTGTTCAACATGTCTTATGCGACGACCCACATTCACCAGTACTCGGTAGATTTCTACAAGACACTGGAAGAGGAAACCGGGCTGAACGCGGGTTTCGCCGTAGTGGGCAACCTGCGGATGGCTCAGACGCAGGACCGGATGGACGAGTACATGCTCTATGCGTCCACCGCCGAGACTTGTGGTGTTGCTTATGAGTGGCTGACACCGGACGACATCAAGCAGCGTTGGCCGCTGATTGAGACCGGCGATCTGAAGGGGGCGATCTATCACACTGAAGATGGTTACATTAACCCCGCTGATGTGACTCAAGCGATGGCCAAAGGTGCGCGGCAGCGCGGCGTAGCGATCGAGCGCAAGTGGCAGGCGGATGCGTTCCATTGGAATGGCGAAGCGTGGGAAGTGACGCTGACCAAGATGGTCGAGAAGGGCGGCAACCTGATCGAGAGCGACGAGCAGGTGGTTGTAACTGCCGAGCACGTGGTGACCGCATCCGGCAATCACGCGCAGCGCACTGCAAAGATGCTGGGTATCAAGATGCCTGCGATCCCTGTGGAACATACGTTTATCGTAATGGACCAGGACCCCGAGCTTGTAAAATGGCGCGAGGCAGGCAACCCCGAGCATCCGGTTGTGCGGGATGCCGACAACGAGTCCTATGCCCGTGAGGAGCGCGGCGGATGGATTCTCGGTATTTACGAGCGTGGCGCGCCGGCGCGCTTTGAGCACGGGGTGCCGGACAGTTTCCGTGCGGATCTGTTCCCGCTCGATCTGGACCGGATCGCAGACCAGTATATGGCAATGGCCGAGCGCGTGCCCTCTTGCGCTGAGAGCGGCCTGAAGGACGATTTCAACGGGCCAATCTGCTACACGCCTGACGGTAACCCTCTGGTTGGACCCGCACCAGGTCTGCGGAACATGTGGTTGGCGGAAGGCTTCTCCTTCGGGATCACGGCGGCAGGCGGCACCGGTTATTATCTTGCGCAGATGATGGTCGATGGTGAGGCCGAAATCGATATGGCGAGCCTTGACCCCAAGCGCTACAGCCAGAACTGGATGACCACCGAGTTCGCGGCGCGCAAGAACGAAGAGTGCTATGAGCACGTTTACATTCTGCATCATCCGGATGAAGAGCGCGAAGCTTGTCGCCCGCTGCGGACAGCACCGGCCTATGACAGGCAGAAGGCGCTGGGCGCGCAGTTCGGGTTCGTGAACGGATGGGAGCGTCCCAACTATTATGGTCCGCTTGATGCCCCCGAGAATTTCGACCATGACAGCCGTTCGTTCCGACGTGGCAAGTGGTGGGAATACGCGGTGGAGGAGGCTAAGGCGATCCGTGAGAACGTTGGCCTTATCGATGCAACAGCCTTTACAAAACACGTGGTCAAAGGCCCCGGCGCGACAGCTTTCCTTGACTGGTTCACTTGCAACAAGCTGCCCAAGGTTGGACGCATCAACCTGACTTATGCACTGACAAGCCACGGTACGACCCGCACGGAATACACAATTGTACGTAACGGGGAGAACAACTACTACCTCGTATCTGCTGGCGCGTGGACAGAGTATGACGCCGATTTCCTGCGCAAGGCCGCCGAGGACAAGATGGAGGAGTTCGGCTACATCGAGATTCAGGACGTCACCACACAATGGGGTGTTTTTGCCATCGCCGGACCGAAATCCCGTGATGTGTTGAGCAAGGTGATCGTGGATGCAGATCCAGCGACCGCTTTGTCCAACAAGCGCTTTCCGTGGTTGTCGGCGCGGCAGATCGAGCTGGGCATGTGCCCGGTCAATGCCATCCGTGTGGCCTACACCGGCGAACTCGGCTGGGAGTTGCACCACCCGATCGAGATGCAGAACTATCTCTGGGACCTGCTGACCCAAGCGGGTGCAGAGTTTGACATGAAGCTTGTGGGTGCTCGGGCGCAGAACTGGTTGCGTCAGGAGAAATCCTATCGCGCCTTTGGTACCGAACTGGGGCGTGATGCGACACCCGCAGAAGCTGATCTTCCGCGCTTTATCGATCTTTCCAAGGAGTTCCACGGCAAAGCAGAAATGGAAGCCAAGGGCGTGCGTGTGAAATGCTGTACGATGCTGATCGACGGACCGGAGGATGCGGATCCGTGGGGCCGCGAGGCGCTTTATACCGAAGACGGTACGCGTGTCGGGCGTCTGACGTCGGGAGGCTATTCAGTGGCTTTCGGCAAATCCATCGGCATGGGATATGTCACGCCGGATTTGGCAGTTGAAGGCACCAAGCTGAGGGTAAAAATTCAGGACAAGCTTTGGGATGCAGTCGTGACCTGCGACAGCCCGTATGATCCGAAAAACGAGACGATCCGCAAAGACGGGTAAATTTGCATAGAAAAAGAAAAAGGCGGCCCAATTGGCCGCCTTTTTGTGTTTAAGCGTTGTTGGCGTTCGTCAGAAGTTGCCCTTGGTGATGATACCGTCGGCGTCTTTGTCCACAGAGGCAAACCACGTATTGAGCGCTTGGTCCATCTCTGCGCGGGTGACTTTGCCATCGAGATTTGCATCCATGTATTGGCGGCTCATGCCGTCAACAGAGCGCAGAAGGAACGAGCTGTCAGTGTTGTTCGCAGCTTCGCGGCGGGCTTTGTCGAAAGTGGTGTATTCTTCCGAGTTTAGCGCCCCGTCGCCGTCGGCATCGAAGGTTTCGAAGATTTTGATGCGCAGCGATTGAACGTCGTCCCATGTCAAATTGCCGTTTATTCCGAATTCCCATTTGGACAGATCTTCGGCGTGTGCGGGCAAGGCAAGGACGCCGGCGATGATGCTGGCGGCAATCAGAGTTGGTTTCATAAGGCTAGTCCAAAAAACTTCAGTCGGACCAACCTTATGTTGGGAATGCTCGCTTGTCAGCCCGCAGACAGTTCTTCAAAACATTCCATCGCTTTGGCGGCGTACATCATAGAAGGGCCGCCGCCCATCTGGATGGACATCGCCAAGACATCCGAGACTTCTTCTTTGGTTGCGCCGGCTTTGACCAGCGCATCGCAATGCAACGAAATGCAGGGTTCGCAGCGGCTGACCACGGCCATGCCAAGGGCGACGAATTCTTTGGTTTTCAGATCCAGAACACCGCCTTCCTTAACGGATTTTCCAAGCGCGCCGAAGGCGCGGGCGGTGTCTGGGATGGCTTTGTTCAAACCGCGCAATTGGGTACGTGTTTCGGAGATTTTGTCGGTCCAGCTCATCAGAGGCTCCTTGAAGATTTTGACCTGAATTACATTCTATTTGCTGAATGTGTATTTGATGCAGATCAGATCAAGGTGCGTGGGCCGAGAAAATTTAACTTGGCGGGAAAGCGCTGGAAACTGGCAGCCTTAAACCGGCTTTCGCCACAGCAGAGCCAGATTGTTGGCGGGCATTTCGCGCGGAGGAAGGCGTGTTAGCCCCGCAGTTTCCCCCCACCTTTGTACCGTTTCATCCGACTTGTAGCCAATCTCGGGGTCCTGTGCGCGTAAACTTTCGTCAAATGACAGGTCACCATCACTGGTCAGAGTGTCTCCGCGCTTGAAGGGACCGTAGATCATCAAGAGCCCGCCGGGTGCCAGCGCGCTGGCTGCTTCGGCCACGAGGGTTTTGGCTTCTGTCTCGCTGACCAGATGCAGCAGGTTGCAGAGCGTGATCAGGTCCTGACCGGCGTGTTTGATACCCCAATCCGACGCAGTCGCATCCAATTCAATCGGTGCCGACACATTTGGAAGGTTGGCCTCAGCCAAATAAGCGGAGATGCTTGCACGACGGGACGGATCAACCTCTGTGGGTTGCCAATCAATATCGGGCAAGGTCTTGGCGAAATGTACGACGTGCTGTCCGGTTCCGCTGGCGATCTCCAGCGCATTGCCTTGAGCCGGTGCGATTTCGCTGAGCAAGGCTGTGATTGCGTCGACGTTGCGCGCGGCCGACGGTGCAAACAGCTTTCCGTCTTCTTCGGGTGTCGCAACGGAAGCGCTGTCGGGCAGGTTGAGGCGGCGTGGCATCAGGCGAACCTTTCTGGGCTGAGGGCGTCACAAGTTTTTTGGTCGAGTTCGGACGCCCGACCTGCGATCTGATCGGCGACATATTGGCTGGCGGCGGGTGCGGACTGAAAGCCATAGCCGCCCTGACCGGCGACCCAGAAGAAGGTTGAATCTTCGGTTGACGGTCCGAGCACCAAGTTTCGATCGGGTGAGAATGTCCGTAAACCGGCCCAGCTGGCTGTCAGCTGAGTGACTTCCTCGGTTACATATTCCTGATATCGCGCAATACCTTCGGCGAGCACCATGTCGTCCGGCCAGGCATCGAAGGGTTGCATTGGGTCCTCTTCGGCCGGTGACACAAGCAGGCTTCCCGCGTCGGGCTTGGCATACCATGTTTCGTGGATATCCAGAATCATTGGCCATCCAGACAGGTCGTGACCGCCGGGCGCGGGGATTCGGGCCATTGAGCGGCGCATCGGGGTGAAGCCGAGAGGTTCGACGCCTGCCAATCTTGCGATGCTGTCGACCCATGCACCGGCCGCGTTGAAAACGATCTTTGCGCTGTAGGTTTCGTCGTTTGATGTGACGTCCCATCCCCGTTTGGTGCGGGCGATCGCGGTGACTTCCTGACCGGTCAGAACAGTTCCGGCATTGTCACGCACCTGTTTTGCGAAAGTCTGGATCATCCGGTCGGTGTCGATGTCAAAGGCTGCCTCGTGAAAAGCCACCTGACCAACGGTTTCAGGGTTCAGGATTGGAACCTTGGCGACAGCCGCATCGATGGAAATCGGGTCTACATGGAATTCTTCGCAGGCTTTGGCGAACGCGTCTTTCTGTCCGTGTGCGGCAATGAACATAAGGCCGCGTGGGCTTAGGAAACCGCCGTGGGCGTTGTGGAAGAAATCGGAACTGGCTTTTGAAAGCGCGACTGTGCTTGCGAGGCCGTAATTGGATTCATAAAGAGCCGCCGAGCGACCGCTTGCATGGTACCCAAGTGAGGACTCGCGTTCGAGCAGGAGGGTCTGGCCGAGTTCGGAAAGACGCGCTGCTGCGGACGTGCCGGCGATACCGCCGCCGATAACGAGAAAGTCGATCATGCTTCTTCCAGTCGGTCTGTGGCGGGAGGCGGTGTCGGGGTGAGCTCAGTCAGCCGGTTATAGAGGTCGCGGTCCATTTCTAAAGAAAGCGCTGCCAGTGACGGAGCAAGCTGATCGGTGTTTCTTGCGGAAAGGATCGGGCTGGGCGCACTGTCGTGCTGAGCAGCCCAGGCAACGGCAAGGGTTGCGGGATGGGTTCCAAGTTCGGCGGCGATCTCGGCCAGTTGACTCGCCGCGTCGTGCATCCATTCCTGACCATATCGAGCGGCGTAGCGCTCGTCAGTGGCAAGACGTCCATCCACCTGTTTGCTGCTGTATTTTCCTGTCAGCAGACCTCCGCCGAGTGGTGAATAGGTTGCAGGAAGAATGCCGAGGTCGGAGCACATGGGCAGGATTTCGACCTCTGCCTGACGTTTCACCAGACTGTACATTGGCTGCAGCACGTCGATTGTCATATCAAGGGATTGCGCCATGAAGGATGCCTTGACCACCTGCCATGCGGCAAAATTCGAGAGCCCGACGTGCGAGATTTTGCCCTCGGACTTCAAGGCCGCAAAACACTCCAGCGTCTCGCTCAGCTCTGTTTCCGGATCGAAGCGGTGCAGATACAGAATATCCACGTGATCCATATCGAGACGGCGGCGCGACTCATCGAATTGTGTCCGCATATTCCGCGCACTGGCACCACCGACGTAACCAACTTTGGTTGCAACGACGAGGCGGTCGCGATGCGGAACGATCAGCTTCCCCAGAATCTCTTCGCTTTGACCGCCTGTATAGGCGTAGGCGGTGTCAAAATGTGTAATGCCAGCTGCGAGACAGTCTTCGAACATGCGTTGGGAAGCCAGTGTATCGGCCGTGCCCCCGAACTGCATGCAACCAAAGGCAAAGCGGCTGATTTGGGTGCCATCGGGGCTGGTGATTTGATGTGTCATGGCAAGACGTTGCCATGGTTGTGCGCAGGTGGGAAGAGGCGCTTTTCGCTTCGACGTAATCAGGCTCGAAAAGGAAATGCCCGCGCAGCAATTGGCTGGCGGGCAAATCCGAATTATGTGATCGATGGTCTGCTCTCCGGTGGAGAAGACGCGACCGTACGAGTGTTTCGAGGCATTAAGCCGAGCGGCGGAATTCGACCTCTTGGACCTTCTTGGGAGCCTTTTTGGAGGGTCGGAAGGCTGCCACTTGTTCAGCCAGTTCCGAGGCGGCGATTTGCAACGCACGACCTTGCTCGGAGGAATGTTCGACCAAGCTGGCGTTTTGCTGCGTCACGCGGTCCAGATCAGAAACGCCAGAGTTGATCTCGGTGATCGATGTGGCCTGATCGTTGGAGGATTCCGCGATCTTTACGACCAGTGCAGAAACATCTTGGATCTTGTCCACGATGGCTTCGATCGCTTGACCGGCCTCGTCCACAAGTTCCACACCAATGGCAACCTTGTCGGAGGAAGTATCGATCAACTCGCCGATTTCGCTGGCGGATGTGGAAGCGCGCAGCGCCAGCGACCGAACTTCGGAGGCCACAACCGCGAACCCGCGACCGGCATCGCCTGCACGGGCGGCTTCGACGCCCGCGTTAAGCGCAAGAAGGTTGGTCTGGAAAGAGATGTCTTCGATGACGCTGTTGATTGCGGAAATCTGGTCTGCGGAGTCCTTGATTTCACGCATCGCGTCCACAGCCCGTTTGACAACGTCGCCGCCACGCTCTGCTTCTGCCTTGGTGGCTGAAACTGTGGTCTCCACTTCCTTGGCCTGATCAGACGCAGTTTGCACGCTGGATGTGATTTGACCGATGGCCGCAGCGGTTTCTTCGAGCGTCGCCGCCTGGTTTTCCGTGCGCTTTGCGAGGTCGCGAGTGCCGTCTGCCATCTGGTGCGTCTGTTGTTCGATCTGGTCGATCGTGGACAAGACGCGACCGATCACATCATCCAGTGCGGACGCGGTTTCGTTGAAGTCCGAGCGTAGCATGACGTAGTCATCGCTCATCTCCGCAGTGATGCGGTGGCTGAGCATGCCTTTGGCCAACTGGTTCAGGCCTTTGGCGAGTTCACCCACAACTTCGGCCTGTTCTTTGGAGGCGGCTTTGGAGTTTTTTTCCAGTTCTGCGTTGGCACGCATGGTTTCCACAAACTCGCTAACAGCGCCGGAAAGACGGCCGAGTTCATCGTGACGGTCCGCGCCAGGAACTTCGCTGTCCAGATCGCCTTCGCGCAGGGCTGCGATGCGTTCCACGATCCGCGCCAGAGGCTTGGTTACCGAGGCTGCAGAGAAGTACACAATGGCACCTACGATCAGTACGATCAAAAGTCCGGTGATGATGGACTGAACATAGAGATTTTGAACAACTGCATCGATTGTGCCGTTGTTGAAACCGAGCACCATCTGGGCAACGGTGCTGCCGTCAGAGTGCACGATCGGAAATTTGATGTAATCCACGGAACCGATGCCGAGGCGCGCACTGGCGTCCTCGAGTTCCAGGATCTGGGCGATACCTTCGGCCCAGTTTTCGTTTTCGGCGCCTTCGGCCGCAACTTCTGCGAAGATGTCGCCGTCTACGATCACCTGAGCAAACAGAGCGTCGTCCATCTGTGTGATGCCCTGAATGGCACCGTTTGCCGCGTCGGAGTTGAAATCCCAAACGGCGGCCGCGATGGGCGGTGCGACAAATGTCTGCGCCAGCTGAAGTTCGTTTTCAAAAGCGTCTACCAACGTCGAGCTTTGTTTGTTCACCCAAAACGTTGTGTAGGCAGCGTTGGAGATCGCGATGCACGCGATGATCGGGAGCAAAAGGCGCCCCATGATCGATTTTCCCAAAAACCGCTTCTTTTCACCGTTCATTTTGCCCTCCTTGAGGCAGACCCCGTGGTCTCGGTCTTTCCCAGGTCGCCTGAGGTTGGAGGGGACAATCCTGTCCGTCTGACAACCTGCCGTGGCTTTTGGCTGGGCGGTGATCGAAATTTGGGGAGGCCGCACCGCTGCGCTTTGGCAGGGTGCGGCTAAGTCATGCGACTGGCGCGATTATTCGTACGCAGCCACAAATTTGTCGCGGCTGCCGTCTGCTACGATGGAGCCGATTGCGTCGTTCATTTTGGTAACCAGACCAGCGTCCGTGGTCTTGGAGCATGCGAGGTAGAACTCGCTGCGCTCGGCTTCCATCGCGATTTCCAGCTTGCCGCTTGCGGTCGCTGCTTCGGCGGCTGCCTGCAGAACGATTGCATAGTCAAGACGACCTGCTTCCAGCTTCTTGAGGGTCATCACCTGGTCGGCCGCGAGGTCGATGTTGGTCGCGCCCATTTTTTCCAGCAGGCCAACGGTATAGTCGCCGGACTGGGAACCGATGGTTTTGGTCAGAGCCTGCTCGAGGCCGGTTACGTCGGCGTTGGCGCCCTTCTGCTGCACCAGGAATACGCTGGAGGTGTACATAGGACCAACCCACTGGAATTTGTCTTCACGCTCTTCGGTGCGAGCAGTGGTGAAAACACAGGTGTTCGGCTTTTTCTCGGCGAGAGAGATCGCGCGTGTCCATTTGGTCAGTTCCATGGAGGCTTCGACGCCAGAGCGCGACAGCGCTTCTGTCACGATATCGACCGCGTGGCCAGTCAGTTTGTCGCCTTCCATGTAGGAGTAAGGCGCGTAGGATTCCGTGAACAGGTCCAGGGAAGCGTCTTGCGCGAATACTGCTGCTGGAGCGAGAGCGGCGCAAACTGCGAGTGTTTTCATCATTTGAGCGTTCCTTCTAAATGTCATGAAGGGAGGCTTATTTTGAACTCCTAAAGAAAAGGTTTTCTTGCGCGGTCGCTTTTTGCTCGCATGACGGTAGCGCATTGTTTTTGCAGAAAAGAAACGCGATTTTTTCCTACATCAACCAAGAGAATTGAGGCCAGTGATTCTTTTTTGAACGATCGTTCGATTGCGTCTTGAGGCATTCGGTTTTGTTTTCAGGACACGTTTTGCAGCAGCCAGTCAATGACTTGATCCCGCGCGGGATGGCGGGATTTCGGATGCAGTATGTGAAAGGCCTCAAAGCTCGCAGGTGGCGTCCAGACAGTTTCGAGAAGGCCGGTTTCCAACGCTTCTTGTACCAGCAATTTCGGCGCAATGGTGATCCCTTGTCCGTTGGTGGCGGCGTCAATGGCGAGGGCGGTCTGATTAAAGCTGAGCAAGGAGGCCGGATTCGGCAGGCTGTTTGCGGACATAAGCGCTCGCCAGTGAGCGTGGCTGTCCTCGATCAGTTTGTGAGCCGAGAAATCGGGCAAATGCTGTGGTCGGGAATGCGGCGCGAGGTAGGCCGGGCTTGCAACCGCGATCAGGTTCAGGTCTGCGAGCCTGCGTATTACCATTCCTGGATCTTTCGGTATCGGGCCCTGGCGGATTGCGAGATCAATTCCGTCGCGGCGCAAATCGCTGACTTCGGCACTGGCATGGGTGCGCAAAGTGATGTCAGGGCATGCATCGGTGAACGCGGTCAGGCGGGGTACGAGCCATTTGGCAGCCAGTGACGGCGGTAGCGAGAGCGTCACAGCGCGCGGCGCCGGGTGCAAGTCGGCAGTCGCAATATCTATGATGTCCAAGGCTTTGCGGACTTCAACATGATAGGTTGCTCCGGCGTCTGTCAGGGAAAGGCCGCGGGCAAGGCGAGAGAAAAGTTTTACTCTCAGGCTTTCTTCGAGGTTGCGAACCTGTTGCGCGACCGCCCCCTGGGTGAGGTTAAGCTCCTCTGAAGCAAGGCGAAAATTTAGGTGCCGCGCTGCTGCATCGAACATCCTGAGAGCGTTGAGGTTAGGTGGTAACATCATACAAGCCAGTAGTTTTTCTACAGTCTTGGCGAGAAAGCATGATTGGTCAAGCACCCGTTGGTTGGGCATGATCACACAAAATCAAAGGAGATAATCATGGTCAAAGTCGCAATGATCACCGCTGGCGGGTCTGGCATGGGAGCCGATGCAGCTCGAAGGTTGCGCGAGGATGGTTTCGAAATTGCGATCCTGTCGTCTTCGGGCAAAGGCAAGGCTCTGGCAGAAGAACTGGGTGGCGTGGGCGTCACAGGTTCAAACCTCGTCGCTGCAGACTTGGAAGGCCTGGTGGACAAGGCCATGGAGAAATGGGGACGCATCGATGTCTTGGTCAACTCGGCGGGACATGGCCCCAAAGGGGACATCATGGAGATTAGCGACGAGGATTGGCACCTAGGTATGGAATACTACCTGATGAATGTCATTCGGCCTGCTCGGTTGGTTGCGCCGATTATGGTCAAGCAAGGGGGCGGTTCGATTGTCAATATCTCCACATTTGCCGTTTTCGAGCCTGATCCGCTCTTTCCGACAAGTGGCGTGTTCCGCGCCGGATTGGCGAGTTTCACCAAATTGTTCGCGGATAAATTTGCGGGTGAGAATGTACGAATGAACAACATCTTGCCGGGTTTCATAGATAGCTTGCCGGAGACCGACGACCGCAAGGCGCGTATCCCGATGGGACGCTATGGCACCGCGGGTGAGGTGGCCTCTCTGGTGAGTTATCTGGCCGGTGAAGGCACCTATGTTACAGGGCAGAATTGGCGCATCGACGGCGGTTTGACAGGGCACCTCTGAGATCATGGGGGCGATCAGGAAACTGGACGTTTCCGGGGTGGTCAAATGGACTGCCTCGGTGGCGCAGATCCTCGGGTGCGGGGCGACGGCTTTTGGTCTTACATATTGGAATGTGGGGTTTTTCGTGATCGGTCTGACGGGCTGGTTTGTCGTAGGCGTAATGTGGAACGACCGCGCAATCATGTTGATACACGCGATCGCATTGGCGGCGATGATGGCTGGTATGGCCGCGGCTTAGTACGGATTGGCCGGGTCGCGGTTGGACGATAGTGATCCCTGCCGCTCAAGGACCAGATCCTCTATGGCATCCGCGAGGTGCTTTTCCTGAATATTGTAGTCGCCGGCCTCGACGCGAAGGCGGTGCGCGCGGATCATAACGTCGGCGTGTGAGCAGCCAAGTGGAGGCTCGAACTTGTAGCAGGCCAGTTCAATCAAAAGCCCCATCGGGTCCGTGAAATAGATCGAATCCATGAAGCCGCGGTCTTTGGGACCGGAATGTTTGATCCCCCTTTCATCGAGGCGTTCGACAGTTTGCAAAAAAGACGCACGGCTGATGTTGAACGCGAGGTGGTGCACACAACCGGGTTCGGTTGGTGTGCGTCGGGGATCGGGCGTGCGGGTTTCGTTGGTGAAGATCGTGATCAGCCGCCCGTCGCCGGGGTCGAAGTACAAGTGACCTTCGTCGGGGTCATCGAGATTGGGCTGGTCAAAGATGAATGGCATGCCCAGCACACCTTCCCAGAAGTCGATGGAAGTTTGGCGATCTGCACCGGTCAAGGTGATGTGGTGGACGCCTTGAGCTTGAATCTTGCGCATGGTGGTCTCCCTCTTTGGCAGCCAGTCTAACGTTAAATTGCGCCTGCGCGAACAGCGATGCGGGCGCAGGTGTTGTGCGCTGGTGCCGAGTTGGGCTTTGAGAAACATGGGTGTCTGCAAAACGTCGGTATCGCGTCTGCAAAACGTCGGCGTCGGGTTCAACGGTAAAAAGCGACCGAGGGCGGGCGGTGCCAGCGGTGGGGTTGCTGTCTGTTTTGGCGCTGCCAAAGAGTTTCGGCCTATCACACACGTGACGCAGAATACTCGCGTTTGTTGACGGCCGCTGTCCGCTGAACCCCTGCTTTGGCGATTTACCTCAGGCAGGGTCTGGTGAGGGGTCGCAACATGCATTGCCGAACGGGTCGATGAAACGGGCGCGCGCGAAGTGGTGCCCTCTTTGGTTTACTGGTCAGTACACAAACGGCACGAATTTCGAGGTGCGTGCGGCGTAGGACTTGAATGCGTCCCCGTAGCGATCCGCGAGATAGGCATCCAGTGCCGGTATGTGGAAAAAGACGAAGCCGGCGGTGACAAACAGCGGGATCGACGCCGCCAGCCATGACGCGGCCAGAAGCGCCCAGCCGGTGAACAACACGGTGTCGCCGAAATAGTTGATATGCATCGACAGCCCAAATAGCCCATTGGTGTAGCACTGTCCTTTGTGGGCTGGGTCCTTTTTCCAGATATGGCGTTGCAGCTCTGAGCCCGTGTTCAGGTAAGAGCCCACAAGAATGAGCGTAACGCCGAGCAAATCAGGCGGCCCCAACGGAGTTGCCTGACCGGACAGGACACCCGCGCCAAGAAGTAAAAACCCGATTTCAAAGAGTGCCATGAAGGCGGACAAGCCAATGGCCTCGGCGTAGTCCACGCGCCGCTTGAGCAGCACGAAGAGTGTGATCAGGTGTCGGGAGAAATAGAGCGCCGTGGCAGCGAAAAGAAGGGCAGCGCGGGTAGGATCAGGCACATCGACGGCAAAGGCCAGGTAAGCGCAGGCCGCTAGGATTGCGGCGTGCAGACCGGCAAAAGTGAGTTTCGGCGCGAGGGAGGGCGCGTGGCGGCGATCTACGCCGCCCTTTTTTGGGGAGTGAGGCATTCCGAAGGCTTTCAGAGCGGTTTGAGGATCATGACGGTGAGCGCTGCGAGCGAGACCGCAAGGGCGGAAAAACCGATGGGCGCGGCGGAGCGAAATTGGGATGCGTAAAGCTTTGGCAACGTTTCTGCGCTTGTGGCGCGGGCGGCCAATGCTGTGTTCAGGAGCGTCGTTTCGATGCGCAGTCCCAGAGCGTAAGCCAGGAGAAGAAGACCCGAGAAGATCAACCCGGCAAGAATCCAAAGGTCTGAGACCTGGCTGCCGGTGAGGTGGATCAGCCAGACACCGGACAAGGGCAGAGCGAGCAGTGCTGGTAACATCAGAAGCCGGTTGATCCGCATGACCGCCACAAGAAGCTGAGACGCCGCAACAGGTGCAGCGCGGCGGGCTTGTGTGTGCAGAAGCCCGTTGATGACCGTGCCGCCGAGCATGAGTGTCATAGCAAGTAAATGCAGGAATTTTGCGATGAAGTAGGTATCAATCATTTTTTCGACCACTTGGACTATTAACGGCTCTAGACTGAGTCGGGTGGATGTGTCAAAGGTTTTCGACCAAGTGGACGGAATAGATTTATGCCCAAGATAGTGGATCACGAAGCACACCGGCATGCGCTGGCGGCAAAGGCTGCAACGGTATTTTCGGCCAAAGGCTACGGCGCGGTTGGAATGCGGGCGATGGCTACGGAACTCGGGGTCAGCAAAAGCGCCCTTTATCACTACTTCCCAACCAAGGAGGCTCTGTTTCTGGCCGCGACAAAGGCGATGATGGCGCAAGAGCCCGAAGTGCGGCTTGCGCCCGAAGGGACCGAGCCCGAACGATTGCGCGCGTTGGCCGAAGCGATGAAGGTCGACTTCGGGGCGGAGATGGCGCTGGTGTTTGACTATTTGCGCGGTAAGTCGCGCGAAGAGGTGCAGGCGGATGCTGCGATGGGCGTTGCTCTGCAGACCTATGAGGCGATGGTGGCCAGTGTTGTTGGCGAAGAACGCGCCCGCGATGTTCTGGTGCAGCTGATGGGAGCGTTGCTGCTTGATGCGTTGAGCGGCGGCAAGATAACCGCGGAAGACGCGATCTAGCGCGACTGTTTGACCAACGGGGCTCCGCCAAGTGCAGCAACTGCGACGTCGAGCGCATGATGTCCCATAGGCGCCAGTAGATCGGTTTTCTTTACTCCATCACCGGCTTCGTGAATGACCACGTCCTTTTTGATGGTCACCATGACTTTCAGGCTGGCGAGTGTTTCGGGATCAATGGCTGTGGGGTCTTGCGACAGCAGCACGAAATCCGCCTGTTTGCCGACTTCGAGAGAGCCTTTCTTGTCTTCTTCAAAGTGCTGAAAGGCCGGCCAGAGCGTCATTGCCTTGAGCGCAGTCATGACGTCGACGCGGTGGTGCGGGCCGAGAATGTCGCCGGAACGGGTGCGGCGGGTGACGGTCGCAGAAAGCACGCGCATGCTGTCAGGGAAGGCAACGGGCGCGTCGTGGTGGGTGCCAAACATCATGCCGCGTTCCAGCAGCCAGCCTGTGGGAGATATGTTTTCTGCATTGATCGGGCCGACGGTGCGGTCGCGGTGCCAATCTCCCCAGTAGAACGTGTGCATGGGAAAAAGAGAGGGAAAAACGTTCAGGCGTTTGGCTTCGGCAACCTGATCCTCGCGCAGAAACTGTCCATGGATCAAAACCGGTCGGCGGTCGGCGAGGCCATGTTTGTCTTCGGCAGCGGCGATAGCGGCGAGCAGCATGTCCGAAGCGCCTTCGCCGTTGGAATGCGTGAGGATCTGAATGCTGTTTTGAAAGGCCCAGTCGATTGCATCGATGACCTGTTCGTGTGAGGCGGCTGCGTAGCCGGCATAACCCGGTGGGTAATCGCCGACAGGGTCGTAATATGGTCGGTCCCGCAAGGCCGTGAACCCTTGAGGAGAACCGTCGATCGTGAGCTTTGCACCGCCGATGCGCACGCCATTCACATAGTCGCCGGATTGGTTCGCGAGAATGAAATCCCGATCGACGAGAACGTCGGGATAGACAACGACCTCGACCGGCAGATCGCCTTCTGCACCAACGGCCTGTGCAATCTGGGCAACTTGCGGTGTGGCGCGGCCTTCCTGCGCCGTGGTGTAGCCGTAACTGGCCCAGAGTTTGGCGCCCGCGCGGGCAAAATCCTTGAAACCCTCTTCGCCGATGCCGCCCAGTAGCTTGCCGAGAACGAGGAAGAACGCATTTTCTTCGAGCACACCATTTGGTGCGCCATCCTCTCCAAGCCGGATCACACCACCCGGTGGTGTCGGGGTGGTTCTGGTCACGTCCGCAGCCGCAAGCGCCGCGGAGTTTGCTGCGCCGAAATGGCCGGACTGGTGCACGATGATGATCGGCACATCGCTGGATACCGCATCGAGATCTTCTTTTGTGGGGTGGCGCAGTTCCGCAAGTTGGGACTGGTCATAGCCGAAACCCACGATCAGGTTCGCGCTGTCTACAGTGGCCTGATTGTCTCGTACCCATGTGCGCAGGGTGTCCTGCAGCGTCGAAATATCGACAACTTCGCCGTCTGGCGGGGCCAGAAGATTGGCAGAAAGGGCCTGTAGGCCGCCCATAACCACGTGGCCATGGCTGTCGACGAAACCGGGGATCATTGCACGCCCGTCCAGATCAAACAGTTCGGTTGTCTCGCCTTTGTGCGCCAGAACGTCGTCCGCCGACCCGACCGCAATGATTGTCCCGTCCTTAACCGCGACCGCTTCGGCGCGTGGGGTGGCGTCGTCCATGGTCAGAATTGGCCCGCCGGAATAGATCGTGTCCGCGACCTCTTGCGCAAAGAGTGCCGTGGCGGGCAGGAAGGCGAAGCTGAGGAGTGCGGCGGTAAATCGGGTCATCGGCAAAATCCTGAAAAACTATGCGCCAAGTTTGCTGGCGGCCAGTTTGCCGAGTCAATGCAAGCTTGTGTGAAAGACCGGCCGCTGGCCGTCTCAACAAAAAAAGGCCCGCCAAATGAGCGGGCCTTTCAATCTCTGCAGAAGCAGAACTTAGTTCGGGATCTCGGCGGTCAGACCTTCGAGATAGAAGTTCATGCCTGCCAGACCGTCGTCACCGTAGTCAGAGGCAGTTTCGCCTTCTGCCAGCCACGGGGTGCCGTCCTGCTTGTTCAGCGGGCCGGTGAAGGCGTGGTAGGAGCCGTCTGCCAGTGCCGCGACCATTTCCAGAGCGGAGGCTTTTACTTCTGCCGGTACAGCGTCGGTGATTTCGCCGATGCCAACCATGCCTGCGCCGATGCCGTCCCATGTGGAGACGGATTCCCAAGTGCCGTCCATGACTGCTTTGGTGCGCGCTACGTAGTAGGGGCCCCAATCGTCAATGATGGAGGAGACGCGCGGGAACGGTGCGTATTCACCCATGTCAGATGCCTGACCGAAGGTCACAACGTTGCCTGCTGCCTGAGCGGCGGCCTGCGGTGCGGTGGAGTCGGTGTGCTGCAGGATCACGTCGGCGCCTTGCTCGATCAGAGCTTTGGCTGCGTCGGCTTCTTTTGCCGGATCAAACCATGTGTAGGCCCAGATGATGGAGAACTCGACGTCCGGGTTCACCTTCTTGGCGTGGATGTAGGCAGAGTTGATGCCGCGGATCACTTCCGGAATCGGGAAGGATGCGATGTAACCGATTTTGTTGGTCTTGGTCATGTGACCAGCGATGTGGCCCTGAATCGCGCGGCCTTCGTAAAAGCGTGCGGAGTAGACGGACACGTTGTCAGCCTGCTTGTAGCCGGTGGCGTGCTCGAACTTTACGTTCGGGAATTTCTTCGCAACTTCGATGGTCGGGTCCATGTAACCAAACGAAGTGGTGAAGATCAGGTCTGCACCCTGCAGCGCCATCTGGGTGATGACGCGCACGGCGTCGGCGCCTTCCGGAACGCTTTCGACGTAGGTGGTTTCGACTTTGTCGCCGAATGCGGCTTCAACGGCCTTGCGGCCTTTGTCGTGCTCGTAGGTCCAGCCGCCGTCGCCGACGGGGCCAACGTAGACGAAGCCCACTTTGGTCGGGTCGTCGGCCATGGCAGTGGTCGCCAGACCGAGCGCAACGGCGGCGCTTGTCAGAAGTTTGGTCAGTTTCATTTCGGGTAATCCCCCTGTTGGTGGCAGTTTTTTATGTTTTGCCTCATTGCGAGGCGTGGAACGTGCGGCCAAGCGAAGCGGGGGCGCCGCTTTTGTCAGCAGACATGATGACCAGCACGAGGATGGTTATGAGATACGGCGACATTGCCAAGTATTCCACAGGAATCGCAATACCTGCTGCCTGTAGATTGAGCTGCAAAACGTTAATACCGCCAAAAAGATAGGCACCAAGCAGGACGCGCCAGGGCTTCCAGCTGGCAAAAACCACCAGCGCGAGGGCAATCCAGCCGACACCGGCGGTCATGCCTTCGGTCCATTGCGGCACGCGGATCAGGCTGATGTAGGCGCCGCCGAGGCCGGCGCAGGCGCCGCCGAACATGATGGCGAGCACGCGCACACGGATCACGTTGTATCCCAGCGCGTGGGCGGCGTCGTGGCTTTCACCTACGGCGCGCAGGATGAGACCGGCGCGGGATTTCTTGAGGAACCACCAGACAGCGGCGGTGAGCGCGATGCCGAAGTAGAGCACGGGATCGTGGGAAAAGAAGATCGGGCCGAGGACTGGGATATCCGAGAGCACCGGAATGTCGAGTTTCGCCATGGAGGGCGGCTTGATACCCACGTAGGACTGGCCCATGAGCGCTGAGAGGCCGAGGCCGAAGAGGGTCAGGGCAAGGCCCGACGCGACTTGGTTGGCCAGCGCAAACTGCGTGAGGAAGGCAAACAGCAGGGACAGGACGGCACCTGCGACCATGGCGGCAAGCAGGCCGAGCATTGGAGACGTGCTCTCGACAGAGATCGCGAAGCCCGCGATGGCGCCGATGATCATCATGCCTTCCACGCCGAGATTCAGCACGCCCGCGCGTTCGACGACGAGTTCACCGATGGCGGCCAGCAGGAGCGGCGTGGCCGCGACCATGAGGGAGGCGATCAGCAGGACGGGGTTGATTGCGGAAAGGTCCATTATGCGGCTCCTCCGAAGAAATTTGTATAGAAGGCGCGGGCTGTTGCCCCAATCATACCGATAGCGAAACCGAGCTTTGAGAACTCAGCGACCAGCCTTTTCTTGGATTTTTCAAAGACTCGATGGCTTTCACAAAGCGCCGCGTTTTCGGAGTTGGAGGTCTCCTCCCGTTTGCGTTGCTCAGACAGCCGACGCAGGTATGAACCGAGAAATGCTGGAGGGATGGCCGACAGGCCAAAAACGATTGCAAGACAAACGAGGAAGAGTAACGCGTTGAAGCTGTTTGCTCCAAGAAAGAGCCACGTCCAGAACCACCCCACCAAAAGCCAAAAGCAATACGAGCTGCCGCAGACAAGGATGTCCCTTGGGCTGAATTTCACTTCCTGCTCGAGCATCACGCCGCTCCCTTCTTTTTCAGCACCACGCGGTAATTGGTGAGCAGGTCCAGTGCGAGCAGGAAGAACAGGAGCATGCCCTGGAAGACCTGAATGGCGGCTGAAGGCAGCCCCAAGTTGCCTTGGGCGAGGTCGCCGCCGACGTAGGTGAGCGCCATCAGGAGCGCCGCGAGCAGGATGCCCACGGGGTGCAGGCGACCCAAGAAGGCGACGATGATGGCGGTGAAGCCGTAACCGGATGCGAAGTCGATGTTGATCTGGCCGGAGGGGCCGGAGACCTCGAACAGGCCCGCCATGCCCGCCAGCGCGCCGGAGGTGCCGAGGCAGAAGAGGATAAGGCGGGTGGGGTTAACGCCAGCAAAGCGGGCGGCGCGGGGGGCGTCGCCAGTCAGCTGGATGTTGAAACCGAGAATGTGGCGGTTCAGCAGAACGTAAGCGAAGATCACCGCAATGAAGGCAAAGGCCATGCCCCAGTGCAGGCCTGCGGCTTCGTTGATCCAGCTGGACGCGGCGGGGAAGTCGGAGAAGTTGCGCGAGCCGGGGAAGCCCATGCCTTCGGGGTTTCTCAGAAGGCCAAGCGACATGGAAGCCAAGAGTTGCTCGGCCACATAAACCAGCATCAGCGAAACGAGGATTTCATTGGTGCCAAAGCGAACCTTGAGCAAGGCGGGGATCATCGCCCAGATCCAGCCGCCAAGTGCGCCCGCGACGATCATCAACGGGAAAATCAGACGGCTTTCTGTAGGGTAGAATGCAAGGCCGACACCAGCGCCGACAATTGCGCCCATGATGTATTGGCCTTCGGCGCCGATGTTCCAGATACCCGCCTTGAAGCCGAGGCTCAGCCCGATGGCGATGAGGATCAGCGGGGCGGCTTTCACCAGAAGCTGCGGGCGATAGTAAAAGGCGAACTCGCCAAAGACAGGATCCCAGAAGATCGTCCGTATCGCTTCAAACGGGTTTTTTCCCAAAACGGTGAAAAGCAGGCCGCCCGCGATCATCGTGATAACCACGGCGATCACCGGCGTTGCCAGCGAAAGGGTGCGCGACGGGGTGGGGCGTTTTTGAAGCGCGATCATGCGCCTGCTCCTTCTTGTTCTTCCGCGCCCACGTGGGCGACTTCCATGCCATGTGCGCCGCCCATCATGAGGCCGATTTCCTCGACGGTCAGGCCTGCGGCCGGGCGGATATCGGACAGGCGGCCTTCGTTCAGAGCACCAAAGCGGTCAGAGATTTCCATAAGCTCGTCGAGGTCCTGCGAGATCACCACGATGGCGGCGCCTTCGGCGGCCAAATCAAGCAGAGCTTGGCGAATGGCGGCGGCGGCAGCCGCATCCACGCCCCATGTGGGCTGGTTCACCACGAGCACCTCGGGGCGTTGCATTACTTCGCGGCCAATGACGAATTTTTGCAGGTTGCCACCCGACAAGGCGCGGGCAGCGACGTGGGTACCAGGCGTGCGGACGTCAAAGCGTTTGATGATGGATTTGGCGAAATCGTTGGCTGCGGACCAGTTCACAAACCCCCTGTTGGTGAGGCCTTCGCGGATCGCGCCCGTCAGAAGCGCGTTCTCGGTGAGGCTCATGTCCGGAGCTGCGGCATGGCCGAGGCGTTCCTCGGGGGCACAGAGAATACCGCGCTCGCGGCGCGCGTTCGGACCGAGGTTGGCGACATCCTTTCCTTTGACTTTGACGGCGTCGGGCCATGTCAGGGCCTCACCGGACAAGGCGGCGAGCAGTTCGTCCTGACCATTACCAGCGACCCCGCCTATGCCGAGGATTTCACCGGACCGGACGGTGAAATGGATGTTCTTCAGGGTGGTGCCAAATGGATTTGTAGGTTCCAGTGTCAGGCCGGAAACATCCAGAACCACATCGCCGGTCTTTTCGGTGGTGCGGGTCGGGGTCTGCAGCGTGTCGCCAACCATCATTTCCGCCATGTCGCGGGCGGATGTCTCTGCCGGGACACATTCGCCGACGTTCTTGCCAAGGCGCAGGATCGTGGCGTGGTCGCAGAGTTTGCGGATCTCTTCGAGTTTATGAGAGATGTAGAGGATGGATGTGCCCTCGTCGCGCAGCTTGTTGAGTGTCTGAAAGAGGATATCAACTTCTTGCGGGGTCAGAACCGACGTTGGTTCGTCCATAATCAGAAGTTTAGGGTCCTGCAGAAGGCAGCGGATGATTTCCACGCGCTGGCGTTCTCCGGCGGACAGGTCCCCTACGATGCGGTTCGGATCAAGAGGCAGGCCGTAGGTTTCGCTGACGCGGCGAATCTGGCGGGCGAGGTCGCGCATGGGCGGCGGGTTTTCCATGCCAAGTGCGACGTTCTCAGACACCTTCAAGGCATCGAACAGACTGAAGTGCTGAAAAACCATTGCGACGCCTGATGCGCGCGCGGTTTTGGGGTCGGTCGGCGTGAAAGGCTGGCCTTGCCATGTCATCGTACCGCTGTCGGGTTTTACCAAACCGTAGATCATTTTCACGAGCGTGGATTTGCCCGCACCGTTTTCGCCAAGAAGCGCGTGAACTTCGGATTGACCGATGTCGAAAGAGACGTCGTCATTGGCGACCACGCCCGGGTAGGCTTTGGTCAGTCCCTTGATCGACAAGAGCGGTGTGGTCATGTGGTCCCCCTGCAAGCCCTTGGTGTGGCGGCGTTGGTGCCCTGTAGGCGTTTTGCCTGTTCTTTGAGCGCGCTCACCCTAGGGAGCGGCAGGGCGTTACTGCAAGATAAACTTGGGGAGGGGAAGGGGGCCAGAGACGTTTGTGTGCGGCGTGCGCTGTGTGCCGAGGTATGCAAAACAAGGGGTTGGGTAGGGTCGCATCCTTAAGACTTTCAAGGGATTGTTGAAAGTCTTGCAGAGTTTAGCGGTGAGTTTGTGCGTAATTTTTGTGCGTGAAGCTGGCATCGGGCAATGCTCTCTCCAAGAGTCGGGGGGAGGCTGTCAGACCGATGGTTGCGGCGGGACCGGTTGCTTCTATCGAATCCGTTTGTGCCTTGAGACGGATGTGCCACTGGCGAGGGCAGGCGCTGCAATTCAGGCGGATGCGAATTGAATCCTCAAGCGGGTGTTCGTCTGATAGGGTGCCCTTAGGTTAAGTGAGTTCCGGACCGGCTTTTGTTCTTGGGAGTGAACGAAATGATACTGAAACTGATTTCTAAAGTTGCGATTGTTCTTGGTGGATTTGGAGGGATGGCTGTGCTGCCTGCGCTGGCATCCGATCATAAGGATTCCCCCTATACTCAGGCGCATCCAGAAGCGGATATTGGCGATATTTTTATCTTCAAGGGGCCCCAGACTGGTGGGCTGACGATGGCCTTTACGGTCAACCCGCTGTCAGGCAGCGGGGCGGAAGGTACCAACGCGCCCGCCGACATCAAGCTGGATGCGTCGCTGACCTACATCTACAAACTCGATCTGGATGGCGATCTTGTTGCGGATGTCGCTTACAAGGTCCGCGCGACAGATATTCCCAACGAGAACCAGCAACAGAAACTGGAGTTGCGTCGGGCCACGGGCGCCGATGCGGTTTCAAATATGTGGAACGGAGATGTGCTGGGCGGAGGGCTGAGCAACAAACTCAATCGTGAGTTGGAGATCGTCAAAGGTGACAAAGGTGAGTTGCTGTTTGTCGGACCGCGCCGCGACCCGTTCTTTTTTGATTTTCTGACAGTCGATGCACCGACGGCCATGGCTATCAAGCAAGCTTTGGCGGGCGGCGACAGGTTGCCGGCGAAAGGCTCGGCTGAACTGACGTTTGGGCGTACCGATATGACACTCGTGGTGCTGGAGGTCCCGGAGTTGGCGGAAACGGATTTGCGGTATTGGGTTGTCGTTGCGGACGAGAGTGGCAAGGGTGTTGACCGGATGGGGCGCGCTGGCACGCAGGGCATTTTCTTTGTTGATCCGCCTGTCGGTTATAACCCCGAATACTATCTGCCGCGCAACCGCGCAAAGTATAAGACCGTGGGCGATTTCAACGATGCCTATAACGCGACGGCGCCGAAGGACGACCGCAAAAACTATGGCACTCAGCTCAGCTATCGCTTCGAACAGCTTGAAGTCAGCGCGGCTGATATCGCGGGTATGGTCGATTCTTATTTGCCGGATGTGATCCATTGGAGCCCGAACAGTGCACCGGGATACCCCAACGGGCGAAACCTGCGCGAAGATGCTATCTACTGGATCATTCAGGATGTGAACCCGTTCCTAGTGGCGGCCGACGGGGTGAACCTGCCGCACGTCAGTACACAACGTCTTTCCCCGAATTTCCCGTATGTGGCGCCTTCAATTGAGCAGGCGTTCAAGCCGGGCAGCCTTCTGGAGCCTGTGTTCCCCATCTACATGGACTAGTGCTGTCAGGTGATGAGTTGATAGAGGCGCACGAGGCCTTTGCCCTTGGCCTCGACCTCACCGTGGTAGGTGGTGCCTTGATCATCTGACAGAAGCGCGTGTGTGCTTTCGGAGAGAAAGATCTCGTTGATGCCTGTGGCATCTGCGACGCGCGCCGCCGTGTTCACCGTATCTCCCCAGATGTCATAGCTGAGCCTTTCAGAGCCGACGACGCCGCTGGAGATCGGGCCTGAATGTAGACCGATCCGGATTGACCAGTTGGTTTCCTCGCTGCGCAAGTCGGCGACGGCTTTCATGATGTCCACTGCCGCGCGGCACATCTGTGCCGCGTGTTCCGACGATTGGACGTCGGCCAGATTGCCCGCAACGCACATATAGGCATCGCCAATAGTCTTGACCTTCTCCACCCCGTGGGACGCGGCGATCGCGTCAAAAGCGGAGTAATAGCGGTCAAGAGTGCGCACCAAGGCGACGGGATCCATGTTTTCGGTGTGTAATGTGAAGTTGACAAAGTCAGCAAACATTACGGTCGCGGATTTTGTTCGGCGGGGGCGGACACGTCCGCGCTCCTTGAGTTCTTCGGCTACGGCCTCGGGCATAATGGAACGCAGAAGCTGGTTTGTGCGGGCCTGCTCCAGCGACAGAGACTCATAGAGGCGTTCGATTTCGGCCTTGGCGTCTTCGACTTCCTGAATGACACGACGCTGGAACGCCTGACCGCCATCCATGAGATGTTCGAGCTCGGCCCTGCGCATCTCGGATTTGTTCAGGCGTTTCTCAAGTCTTCGCAACCGGCGTTCGGGGTCACCGGCGCGGCGTGTCCGGTCTGAGTGATCCATCCGGACCCCAGCTTAGCTTGCGGAAGGGGATCCCAGCAAGACTGCGACGAATGCATTCGTGTGGGGCAGGGATTTTCCCGACTTTCCAACGGGGCTGATTTCGCCATAGGTGTAAAACCCAGCCGTGGGGAACGCGCCTCCGATGATGTCCTCGAAGCTTTCGTATTCCTCACCCGTGCGCGTGCCCAGAGCAGCCCGTCTTCCGGCGCAGGAGAACACCAGCGCGGCGTCTGGCACAAGGTCATCCGGAAAACTGTCGAAGGCCTGTTGCACCGCCGCTCTGGAGGCGCTGACGATTTCGTCGCGAGACGCGGTTGCGATCTGAACCTCCCGGTCGGCGGCAACGGGATTTACAAAGTGAATTGCGCCGGTCTCTTCGTCAAAGTGCTGCGGTGAACTCAGCAGGAAACCCTCGCGTCCGGGCACATGCACTGCGAGAGGGAAAAAGATCGACTGCGCTTGCACATAGTCCTTGTAGAGATCGACCGCGGGACGGCCGTCGATTTCCTGGATAACCGATCCTTCGGACTTGGTGACTTTGTGAACCGATCCGAGCGGCGTATAGCCCGTTGATACACCGCAGGAGACAGTGATGTCGCCTGAGAGCAACATGACCACCACAGCGTCGGAAACCATTTGATCATTACAAAGCTGGTGCGTTCCCTGAAAGCGGAGTTGGTCACCTGCGGCACCACCGACAATCGGAAAATCCTGCCCGAGCGCATCGCGAAGCCCTTCGACGATGCTGTTGATGTTGGTGCCGATGCCTTCGGGCATTGCAATACAAAGTGCGGGCGTTCCGCTGGTCGCTGCTTTTGCCATAGCCACCGCGTCAGCAGTCGCCTGTTCCGGCGCGGACGAGGCGTTGGCGCCCATGCCGACTGAAATGGAAACGTCATCGGACGCAAACAATGTGATGACGAGGCTGTCCTCGAGGAACCCTTCAGGCGTTGCGACCTCGCCGTCTGTGGTGCATCCGGCAATCACGATGTCGGGCTGCTGTTTTCGCAGCTCGTCTGCGACCACCGAAAGGTCGAGATCAATGCCGGCGAAGACAAGCGCCGCCTTGGGTTGCATGCCTCCGAGGTCCTCCATTGCGATTTCATATGCTTCTTCAAAAGCTTCGACGCTGTCCGTTTCTTCGCTTGAACCTGTCGCTACTTTCAACATGGCCTTCCCTCCCGATGATTTTGCAGTTTCCTAATCGTTGCCTTCGTCCCCCAAAGGCCAGTTCTTGATGTCGGGCTGCTTGAGATGCCCGGCTGGTGTGAACCCTAGAACGGATCCGTAAAACGAAAGCTCTTCCTCGAGCGATCCCGTGATATGTGCGCTTTGCCTAAAGCCGTGGCCTTCGCCTTTGTAGAACTCCCAGGCGACAGGCAGCTTGCGTTTGACCATCGTGTCGATCAGCACGTGGGCTTGCGGCGGTGGCACGACCGGATCATCCAGCCCCTGAAAGATGATGAGAGGGCAAGAAATCTCGTCGGCATGGAAAAGCGGCGATCGGGCTTTGTAGATTTTTTGCGCTTCGGGCCAAGGTCCAACGAGCAAGGGTGCGTAGTACGCCTCGAGCTTGTCGGTGTCTTGAGCAATCATTTGCAAATCGGAAATGCCATAGTAGCTGGCACCGGCGCTGAGCAGGTTGGCGAATGTGGCCAGCGCAAGAGTTGTATAGCCGCCTGCGGATCCTCCGCGGGACACGATCCTGTAGCGATCCACCTTGTCTTGGGCAACGAGGTAGTTGGCGCCTGCAACACAATCGGCCACATCGACGACACCCCACTCTCCGTAGAGGCTTTGGCGGTAGGCGCGCCCGAAGCCGGTGCTGCCGCGATAGTTGGTGTCCAGAACTGCAAAGCCTCGCGACGTGAAAAACGCTATGTCCAGCGAGGCTGCGGCGCTGGCCGATGCGGATGGTCCGCCGTGAATTACGATGACCAGCGGGGGGCGTTCGTCGGCTGGACCTTCGAAGCCCGGATTGCTGGGGGCGTGATAAAATGCGTGCGAGCGCGCGGTGGAACCGTCGGGGTTTTCTACGTCGAAACTGATGGTTTCAGGCGCCACCAGACAGGCTCTTACCTTGGCGTCCATGTCGGGGCTGGCGCTTTGAAGCTCGTGGAAGCTGAAGTCGCCGGTGTCCAGACGCACGATGGCCGAGGGGCCATCAAACCGGCCGCCAACGAAAGCGGCGAACCCGTCGCCGACCTTGAGCTGTGAGATCGCCGTATAAGGCAGATCCACCGAGGTCATGTTTCCGCTGGTCAGATCGACGACTGCCAGCGACCAGACACCGTCACTGGTGAAGGCGCAGAGCGCTTTCTGATCTGAGATGAATCCATAGGACGATACACCCAATCGCCAGAGCGGGCTGGTGAAATCACCGGCGACACGGGTGATGGCGGTGAGGCTCTCGCCGTCAACGCGATGCAGGTTTGACCATCGGGTGCCGTCAATTTCCAATCTGTCGGACACGCAATATAGCGTTCCGTCCGGTCCCCAACGTGGTTCAGCTATGGCTTCATCGGAATACCGCAAGGCGTTTTGCAGCACCGGATTGAGGGCGGGGTCGACATGTTTGGCAGGAGCGCCGCCGATTGTGCGGATATTTCTGGCGTTGCCGGCTTCATCAATATCGGCGAGCTGAAGACGTGTGCCATCCCAAGGCATGGAAGGATAGTCCCATGTGATCCAAGCCAACTGGCGGCCATCTGGCGAAAGTGCGGGCGCAGCGTAAAAGTCGCTGCCTTCCGCGATTGTCAGCGGGAGCGCTTTGCCGTTCATGTCAAGCGCGACCAGAGTCTGTTGAGCCTGCCCGTGCAGTTTGGTGTCTCCGCGTTCCTGCACTGCATATATCAAGCCACGATCGTGGTCTGGCACCATGTCTGAGAAACGGGCGTCCTGTCTGGGGGTGACGGGTTGCGGAAACTGACCGTCGCGCAGCGCGTAGATGCGTTGATCGTGGGTGTCAGGGAAATCCTTGGAGGCAAAATTGGTGAACCAAACGGTTCCGGCCTGGACCGACATGGCGCCACCGCCGTACGAATTGACGAGGCTGCGAGCGTTGTATCCGAGGGGGGTAACATCGCTGACGATCTCACCCTGCGCAGCGCGGACTACCACCGACCGTCCGCCTTCGTCCGGGCGTCCCTCAACCCAATAGATGTCAAGGTCATCTAGCTGAATTTGCTCGAATTTCTTGACGCCTGCCACCAAAGCTTGCGGCGCGATAGGTGACGCCCATGCGCCGTATTTTTCCGTCGTCTTGTCGGTCATACGCTGGGCTCCGGCGGTGTCAAACCGTGTTTATGGATCACAGCGGCGGCGGCCTTAAGCGCTTGTTCCTCCAACTTGGCAATGACTTTGGGCAAATAGTTGTCTTCTGCCGTGGCCGAAACCCATGGGTCCTGTGTTGTTGAAACAAGGAAGCTGATCGGTTTGCCATT
This sequence comes from Shimia isoporae, assembly GCF_004346865.1. Taxonomy (NCBI): domain Bacteria; kingdom Pseudomonadati; phylum Pseudomonadota; class Alphaproteobacteria; order Rhodobacterales; family Roseobacteraceae; genus Shimia; species Shimia isoporae. The sequence goes on along the minus strand of NZ_SMGR01000003.1, from coordinate 83,729 downwards.
GGTTGATGTCAGTCCGGCGCGGCCGCCGAAATGATCCACAAAGGTTTGACCATAAGTCGGCACGTCAAAGCTGGAGGACGTGACAAACATCCCTTCCGAGGGGACAACGCCACCGTCAAATTCGCTGATACTCAGGGCGCGATAGATGAGCGTGTTGAATTCGTTCATCAGATCCACGTCGGTATTCCAACCGTCCGCTGTGCGGAAGTTCAGCGAATAGGTGACGATATTCTGATCAGAGCCCAGTTCGTGGAAAAGTGCGTTGGCTTTGCGGTTTTCGGCAAGATAGGCCAGCAGGTCATTGTTCTGGCGCGGCACGAATTGCTCGCGGATGAAGTTCGCCTGCGCCTCGATCTCTTCTGGAGACTTCCCTTCTTTTTCGGCCGGGAGGCGTTGGAACGGTGTAACGCGTACACGCTGTTCATCCGCATTCAGAGCCAGCAGCTGTGCATAGAGGCGTTTGGAGTTGAAGATGCACTTGCCGAGCAGTTTACCGTAGCCAGATTTGTCGGGACGGATGACGGCGTGCGAGAGATAGACCCCTGCGGCAGCGGCCCCAGGTTTGGACCCCTCGATGCCGTAGACTCCGACGGTCGGATCAACGCCGCCGTGATAAACCACGGGGGCGGTGAAGGCGATGAGGTCGCGCATGGCCCCGTTGCGATAACAGAGCGAGCCCGCAGGATAGGGGATGAACCCTGCCTTGTGCGGATCTACCGTTTGTGTGTCGGCGTGCGGGAAGGCCTCGTATTGGCGTTTGACGTAGCTGCTCATGTGCATGGCAGGGGTAATCTGGGTCGCGCCTGGTTCGGTTTCGAGCACTTTGCCTTTGGCTTCGCGGATCATGGACGCGAAGTAGCCTCCCCACGCCCCATCGACATGCAACGTGAACTCGAGGCCTTTTTTGCGGTACTCGTCGCGGATTTTGACCATTTCATCGAGTGGGTCGACGGAGCTTTCCTCGGTTGTGCCAATGACGGCGACAACTTCAAGTACCGGCCGCCTGTCTTCGAGACAGTCATCCAGTTTTTGGCGGAGGGCCTGCATTTCCATGCGGCCATCCAGATCGACATGGACCCTGTGAAGCTGATTGGCGCCAAGTCCGATTAGTGCTGCGCCTTTTGGCCAGCTGTAGTGTGCCGTTGAAGGCGCCAGAATGATTGGCAGTTCGGAGACATCGCGCAGATAGGTCCTGTGCATGTCCGCGAGGCCGATGCTTTGGACCGAGTATTTTTCGAGAACGGCCTGGATGGTGTCAGAGGAGATGCCAAAGTCTGCTTGCAGCTTGGGCGACAGGCCGATGACCGTGTCGACACCAAGATTTAGCAGGCTCCAGTTGTCGAGTTCGGTCAACTTCGCGGAACCACCTTGCAGGAGAGGAACCTCAAGGTCCTTGGCCGCGGCCATGGACGGGTCAACCTTGATCGCCTGTGACAAGGAGACCGGAAGATACTTCAGGTTGCGGGCGGCCCAGATGCTTTCGGCGTTTGCGACGGAACCGTCGCAGGTGATATGTCCCCACGGAACCGGGGTGCCGTCGGGGTTTTCGTTGCCTTCGGGCACTTCATATCCAAGCATTCGGCACAGATCACGCCCGACTTCGATTTCCATCAGGGTCGTGACGGGGGAGGCTTCGGCTGCGACGTTGTTCTGATTATACAGCATCGCGGCGAAGTAGCCGGCGAAGCCGGGCAGGGTGCAGTCCCAATACATGTGAGATTGGTTGCGGTAGCTACTCAGAGGGATCGAGCCGTGCAGATAGCCGAGCATCTTGTCCATCTGGTTTTCGATCTCGGCAACTGTGTCGTTGTAGTCCTTCTCGGCCTTGATCCTGTCGGTGACATAAACCGGATCATCCCATTGGTCGCCGTATTCACGGCGCGCGTTGCTGTTGGCTTGGACCGCCTTGAGCGCCATACGGGTCATCAGGTCTTCGTTCTCTCCCATGGGACCGATGAACCATCCGGCAAGCGATTGGGTGCCTTTGCAATTGGCCAGATCGAGATCGTTGTTGTCTTTGGCGTACTGGTGAAACTTCTCAAGAATAGTTTTGATATGCGAGGAATGCTGGCTGTCGTCCATGTCCGGTCCGCCCTGTTCAAATATGTATAAAGCAAGCAATTTTTTCCCACCGCGGTGCGGGGGAGAACGGGTTGGTAAAAAGCGCGCAACCTGTCCGGTATTGCGAAGAAGTTAACACAAAAAGCACTGCGGTGCATAATTTTGGGCTTTCCGGATCAATTGGACGTTTTGTTGTCATTAATTCAGTGACTTGACGCTTTGTGGCGAAACGGGCGTTTCCTCGGCTGATGGGCTGGGATAGCTTGGGCGCATGAGCAGCCAACCCCGATTCATTCATCTCCGCGTCCATACCGAATACTCGCTTTTGGAGGGTGCCGTTCGGACCAAGAAACTGCCGGGCATGTGCGCCGATATGGGCATGCCTGCGGTGGCGATCACCGACACGAACAGCCTTTTCGCGGCGCTGGAGTTTTCAGTCGGCGCGCAGGGCGCCGGAGTGCAGCCGATCGTTGGCTGTCAGGTGTCAGTGAAAATGCCGCACGATGATCCGTCAGGACGCACGCAGCCGCCTGCACCGGCGCCGGTGGTTTTGTTGAGCCAGCGCGAAGAAGGGTATGAAAACCTGATGAAGCTGAGTTCGTGCCTGTATGTGGACAAGGACGGGGGCGAGGCACCGCAGGTGACAATAGAGCAATTGGCCGCGCACAGCGCTGGGCTGATTTGTTTGACGGGCGGACCAGACGGACCCATAGGGCGCCTTCTTCAGCAGGGGCATCGGGCCGATGCGGAAGCCATGATGGTGCGCTTCCAAGAGATTTACAGGGACCGGCTTTACGTCGAGTTGCAGCGACACCCGGGAGAGACCGGTCAGCCCGAGGCTGAGAGGCTGACGGAACGTGGGTTTGTCGAGATGGCCTACGGCATGGATATTCCGCTCGTGGCCACCAATGACGTGTATTTTCCGAACACGGAAATGTACGAAGCCCATGATGCGCTGATCTGTATCGCCGAGGGGGCATATGTCGATCAACAGGACGGCCGCCGGCGCCTGACGGCGCAGCATTATTTCAAGTCTCAGGAAGAGATGGTTGCCCTGTTTGCGGATTTGCCGGAAGCGATTGAGAACACAGTAGAAATCGCCAAGCGCTGTGCCTTTGCAACCTATCGCCGGGACCCGATCCTGCCGAAGTTTGCGGATGACGAGGTCGCGGAGCTTCGCCGGATTGCAAACGAAGGTCTGCAGGCCCGTTTGGCGGTGATCCCGCACGCGGTGTCTGTAGAGGAGTATCAGGAACGGCTGGATTTCGAGCTTGGTATTATCGAAGGAATGGGGTTCCCAGGCTACTTCCTGATCGTTGCCGACTTTATCCAGTGGGGCAAGGATCAGGGCATTCCGGTGGGCCCCGGGCGGGGCTCGGGTGCGGGCTCGCTGGTGGCCTATGCGTTGACGATCACCGACCTTGACCCACTGCGATATTCGTTGCTCTTCGAACGTTTCCTCAACCCGGAACGTGTTTCGATGCCGGATTTCGACATCGACTTTTGCATGGATCGCCGAGAAGAGGTGATCCGCTACGTGCAGGAGAAATACGGCCGCGACAAGGTGGGGCAGATCATCACCTTTGGTGCGCTGTTGTCCAAAGCCGCTGTGCGCGACATCGGGCGGGTTTTGCAGATGCCTTATGGGCAGGTGGATCGGCTGAGCAAGCTGATCCCCGTCGAGGGCGTGAAACCAATGTCAATTGCGGACTCGCTGAAAGAGGAGCCGCGGTTGCGCGAAGAGGCCCGCAACGAAGAGGTTGTGGACCGGTTGCTGAAATACGGGATGCAGGTCGAGGGGTTGCTTCGGAACGCGTCCACACACGCAGCTGGCGTGGTGATTGGTGACAGACCGCTGGATGCGCTGGTGCCGCTTTACCAAGACCCGCGCTCGGACATGCCTGCGACCCAGTTCAACATGAAATGGGTGGAACAGGCCGGGCTTGTTAAGTTTGACTTTCTGGGTTTGAAAACACTGACAGTCATCCAGAATGCCATTGAACAGATCCTCAGTTCCGGACGCGATATTCACATTGCCGCGGATGGCACCCAACTTTACGAGCCGCCAGAAGGTGCGGTGAATGAGATCAACGCGATCCCGCTGGATGATGATCCGACGTACAAACTATATTCTGCAGCCAAAACCGTGGCCGTGTTTCAGGTGGAATCCACAGGGATGATGGATGCGCTTAAGCGCATGAAACCGACCTGTATCGAAGACATTGTTGCGCTTGTTGCGCTTTATCGTCCGGGTCCCATGGAGAACATTCCGGTTTACTGCGAGGTCAAAAATGGCTTGAGGGAGATCGAGTCCGTCCACCCGCTGATCGACCATATCCTCGAAGAGACGCAGGGGATCATCGTTTATCAGGAACAGGTGATGCAGATCGCGCAGGTTATGGCGGGCTACTCACTTGGCGGCGCTGACCTGTTGCGTCGTGCGATGGGTAAAAAGATCAAGGAGGCGATGGACGCCGAGCGTCCGAAGTTCGAGAAGGGCGCGGCCGAAAACGGGGTTCCGGCGAAGAAAGCCAGTGAGGTTTTCGACCTTCTGGAGAAGTTCGCCAACTACGGCTTTAACAAATCGCACGCGGCGGCCTATGCCGTGGTGAGTTACCAGACCGCGTGGCTCAAGGCCAACCATCCGGTCGAGTTCATGGCCGGTGTCATGAACTGCGATATTCACCTTACCGACAAGCTTGCGGTTTACTTTGAAGAAGTGAAGAAGGCGCTGAAGTTGCCTTATGTGCCGCCCTGCGTGAACCGCTCGGATGCGACGTTCAAGGTGGTCGACGGAGCTCTGGTCTATGCGCTCGGTGCGCTGAAGAACGTCGGTATCGAAGCGATGAAGCTGGTCACCGAAGGGCGTAAGGTGGATGGCGTCGACAAACCCTTTGCGACGCTGTTTGATTTTGCCCGCCGGGTTGATCTCAAAAAGGTGGGCAAGCGTCCACTGGAAATGCTGGCCCGATCAGGCGCGTTTGATCAACTGGACAACAACCGGCGGCGGGTGCTGGAAAGCCTGGATGGCTTGGTGAACTACTCCGCGGCGATCCACGATCAGAAAGCCAGCGATCAGGTGTCCCTGTTTGGCGAGGCAGGCGATGACCTGCCCGAGCCGCGCTTGTCGCCTGCGGGCGACTGGCTGCCCGCAGAGAAACTTGATGAGGAAGCCCGCGCGATTGGCTTCTTCCTGTCGGGGCACCCGTTGGAAGATTATATGCCGGCCCTCAAGCGCAAGCAGGTGCTCACGCTTGACGAATTGACCGAAAAGGCACGAGGCGGACCGTTGGTCGCGAAGCTGGCCGGTCGGGTTTCCGGGCGGCAGGAGAGGAAGTCCGCAAAGGGCAATCGGTTTGCCTTTGCGCAACTGTCAGATCCGACCGGTGCTTACGAGGTCACAATATTCTCGGACACGCTGGAAAAGTGTCGGGAGCATCTGGAAACCGGCTCAAAAGTGGTGGTCACAGTCAAAGCCGAGATGGAGAGCGACCAGCTCAAGCTGCTGGCGCAGTCCATGACGCCGGTGGACGTGATCGCGGCGGATGCAGGCAATTCGGGGCTCAAGATTTATCTTGATGACAGTTCTGCGGTGGTGCCGGTGGCCAACATCCTGCGAGGCGCCAAGGAAGCCAACCCGAAAGCCCCAAAGGGACCCGTGATGTTCTGCCTCAACAACATGGAGTTGCCCGGCGAGGTGGAAATCGATGCGGGTGCCGGATTCCCTGTCAATCCGCAGATCAAAGGTGCTTTGAAATCTGTTGAAGGTGTGATGGCGGTGGAGGAGTTCTGAGGCAGGTAAGAGCGCCACACTTCCGATTTAAGCTTGGACGCAGCCTCAGTAATGCGGCGGGCGTTCGTCGCCCATGACCACACCGCCGCCGCCATCGGACTCGCGGCTGGCTTCGCGTTCCAGCAGCATTTGCACACGGCGGGTCAGCAAGGCGATTTCGCCGTCCTGACGGGCGATAACGTCGCTGAGTTCCTCGACGGTGCGTGTCAGGTGGGCGATCTGTTCTTCGAGTTTTTCCATGGTGTCCAGATAGGTCGTCAGGCCGCTGCGCGTCAAGCGACGTGGGGTTTTTCTTGTGAAGTTGGCGCCGGGCTTATGTGATCGTTGCAGGGAGGATCAGTGATGACTGTGAACATTCGGGACGAAGGGCGTGTGCGGGTTGTGGAGATAAACCGGCCCGAGGCAAGAAATGCGGTGGATCCAGTAACGGCGCAGGCTCTGTTCGATGCTTTCAAGGCGTTTGACGCGGATGACGCCGTGGACGTGGCGATCCTGACCGGTGCCGATGGCTACTTTTGTGCAGGTTTTGATCTGAAGGCGGCAGCGGTGGCAGACGGCGGTGACTGGATTGCAAAGGTCCAGATCCCCGAAAACTGGCAAGACGCACAATCGGAACAGATCGTCGGGCCTATGGGCCCATCCAGATTGATGCTGTCCAAGCCAGTAATTGCGGCCATTGAAGGTCCGGCGGTCGCCGGAGGTATCGAGCTTGCGGCGTGGTGTGACATGCGCGTTGTCGCGGAAGGATCCACGCTGGGCGTGTTTTGCCGAAGGTGGGGCGTGCCGTTGATTGATGGCGGAACTGTGCGGCTGCCTCGGATCATTGGTCAGGGACGTGCCAACGACCTGATCCTGACAGGACGGGGCATTGATGCGGCCGAGGCCGCGCAAATGGGCTTGGCCGATCGCGTTTGTCCGAAAGGGTTCGCTTTGTCCGGCGCCTTGGAGTTGGCTCAATCGTTGGTCCAGTTCCCGCAGGCTTGTATGCGGGCCGACTTTCTTTCGGGGCGGATGAGTGGGGAAAATCTGGCGCGTGAATTGCGACGAGAGTGGGCTTCGTTTGCGGCCTTCGCAGCGGAAGGCGCTGCGGGAGCCGCGCGGTTTGCCTCTGGCAAGGGCCGCGGAGGAGATTTCAAGGATATCTAGCCCCGCTTCTGGTGCATCCAAGGCGTGTTACAAACCCTTTCCTTGCCCCTCTGCCGCCCATTGGGTAAAGGCACAGGCGTAATTAATTCACAGGGACCATAGCGATGGCCAAGCAGAAGAAAGCCCCACGCCCCAAGGCGATCACGCCAAAGGGCTTCCGCGACTATTTCGGTGTTGAGGTGACTGAGCGCACCGAAATGCTGCATCAGATCGCCGGGGTTTATCATCGCTACGGTTTTGAAGCCCTTGAGAGCAGCGCGGTCGAGACAGTTGAAGCGCTGGGCAAGTTCCTTCCGGATGTGGACCGCCCGAACGAAGGTGTGTTCGCCTGGCAGGAATTTGACGAGAAGGATCAGGGCGACTGGATGGCGTTGCGTTATGACCTGACGGCGCCGTTGGCGCGGGTCTATGCCCAGCACCGCAACGATCTGCCCAATCCTTATCGCCGCTACGCGATGGGGCCGGTCTGGCGGAATGAAAAGCCGGGACCGGGACGATATCGCCAGTTTTACCAGTGCGATGCGGACACCGTTGGCACGGCGTCCATGGCGGCGGATGCAGAGATTTGCGCGATGCTGTCGGACACGTTGGAGACCGTAGGCATTCCGCGTGGCGATTACCTTGTGCGGGTAAACAACCGCAAGGTCATGAACGGCGTGCTGGAGGTTATGGGGCTTGGCGAGGACCAAGCGGCCAAGGACAACGTACTGCGCACCATCGACAAATTCGACAAGGTTGGCGAGAGCGGCGTTCGAGAGCTGCTCGGTAAGGGCCGTTTGGATGCCTCGGGCGCCTATATCGACGGTGTGGGCCTGTCCGACGATCAGATCGAACCGGTGATCGCATTTTTGACATCGAAGGCTGACGATGTCGCGAAGACGTTTGAGAACCTGCGGGGGGCCGTGGGCGCTTCGACTGTCGGTGCAGAAGGTATCGCCGAGCTGGAGCAGATCGGTGACCTTTTGGCTGCCGGTGGTTATGGCAGTGACCGGATCGAGATCGACCCCTCGATCGTGCGGGGGCTTGGGTATTACACGGGACCCGTGTTCGAAGCGGAGCTGACGTTCGAGATCTTCGACGAAAAGGGCCGGAAACGGCAGTTCGGATCGGTCTCTGGTGGTGGCCGGTACGATGATCTGGTCAAGCGGTTTACAGGCCAGTCTGTGCCGGCTACAGGTCTTTCGATTGGCGTTGATCGCCTTTTGGCTGCGCTGCGCGAAAAAGGCAGAATGGGCGGAACATCCGTTGGTCCCGTTGTGGTAACAGTGATGGATCGCGACCGGATGGCAGACTATCAGGCGATGGTGGCGGAGCTGCGCAATGCAGGCATTCGCGCCGAAGTCTACCTCGGCAATCCGAAGAACTTCGGCAACCAGCTGAAATACGCGGACAAGCGCAATTCTCCTGTGGCGGTCATCGAGGGTGGCGACGAGAAAGAGCGCGGCGTGGTGCAGATCAAGGACTTGATCCTTGGCGCCAAGATTGCGGAAAGCGCCACTCTGGAGGAATGGAAAGAACGGCCGAGCCAGTTTGAAGTTGGCCGTGGTGAGCTTGTTGCCAAGGTGCGTGAAATTTTGGCGTCGCAAGTCGAGGGGTCTGCGGACGGATGACCCAGAAAGCCAAGATCAAGGCGCGGGCGGCGGAGCTGAGCGCGCGGTTTCAGGCTGCAGGTGCGGTTCCGGTGGAGACACCGGTCTTGTTGCCGGCCGAGGCCTTGTTGGACCTTTATGGTGAGGACATTCGGGGGCGCGCCTATGTGACTTCTGATGCGCTTCGCGGCGAACAGATGTTGCGGCCGGATTTCACGGTGCCTGTCGTTCAGATGCACATGACGCATGGGGCAGAACCTGCGCGCTATACTTATGCAGGCGAAGTCTTCCGTCGCCAGGAGGATGACGCGGCGCGCGCGAACGAATATTTGCAGGTCGGCTATGAAGTCTTTGACCGTGAAAATCCCGCGGCTTCGGACGCTGAAGTGTTCGCAGTTGTGAAAGACGCGCTTGGAGATGTTCCGGTGCGGGCCGCAACGGGCGACATCGGTATTCTCGCGGCGGCTGTGGCCGGATTGGAAACCACAGAGCGGCGGAAGAAGGCCCTTGCGCGCCATATCTGGCGACCGCGTCGTTTCAAGGCCCTTCTTGACCGGTTTTCCGGACGGGCAGAAACACCGGCTAGCCGCGTCAGACTTTTGTCCGCAGAAGAACCATTGCAACACGGTTTCCCCGAAATCGGTCTTCGGACGCAGGCTGAAGTCTCGGCGCGCGTCGAGTGGTTGCGGGCGGATGCCGAGGCAGAGCCGATTTCAGCGATGCAGGTCGATTTGATCGAGACCTTGCTGAATGTGCGGGAGACCGTGCCCAACGCGTTGGAACACATTCGTGATCTTGCCGTGGATATGCCAGCGATCTCGGAAGCGGCCTATCGCCTGAGAGACCGGATCGAGGCGATGGACGCGCGTGGTGTTGATGTCGAGAACCTCGACTTCGAAGCATCCTATGGGCGGACCTCGATGGAATACTATGACGGCTTTGTCTTTGGGTTTTATGCAGAGGGACGGGCGGACTTGCCGCCCGTGGCCACCGGAGGACGGTACGACGCCCTTACCCAAGTTTTGGGGCAAGGTCGCGAAATTCCGGCAGTCGGGGGTGTCATCCGCCCAGGCATTCTGGTCAACCTGGAGGACGCGGCATGAGTATCAAGCTGGGTGTTCCCTCGAAAGGGCGACTGATGGAGAAGACCTTTGACTGGTTCGGCGCGCGCGGCGTGCAGTTGAGCCGGACGGGGTCCGACCGCGAGTATGCCGGCGCCGTGGAAGGCGTTGACGGCGTTGAGCTGGTGCTGTTGTCGGCGGGAGAAATCCCACGTGAGTTGGCGGCAGGACGGATTCACCTGGGTGTGACAGGTACCGACCTGATCCGCGAAAAGCTGGGCCAGTGGGAGCAGCAGGTTCAGGAATTGGCAGAGCTTGGCTTTGGTCACGCCGACCTGATCATTGCGGTACCTGGTTGTTGGGCGGACGTGGACACTTTGGATGATCTGGATGCTGCTGCGTCCGATTTTCGCGCGCGTCACGGTTTCCGCATGCGAATTGCGACAAAATACCATCGGCTTGTGCGCGAGTTCCTGATGGATGCCGGCGTTGCCGACTACCAACTGGTCGATAGCCAGGGGGCAACGGAAGGCACGGTGAAAAATCTGACCGCCGAAGCGATTGCCGATATCACATCCACCGGTGACACGTTGCGCGCAAACCACCTGAAGATCTTGGATGACGCGTTGGTTCTGCAATCGCAGGCGACCCTTTTCCGCAGTCGGGTGGCCGAAATGACGGACGAAGAGCGCAGCGTGATGAAAGCTGTTTTGAAAACGTTGGAACTTTAAGTCCAAGTCCAACGTTTCCCAGCGTTCTTTTGTCGCTCTTTGTGTCAGAGGGGCGGGCCGACGAAGGTCTGTCCGTTCTCCTCTGCGATGCGTGCCATTTCGTCCATCTCGATTTCGCCATTCTGAGCGGCTGCGTGGAATGCACGGAACATTGTTTCCATCTTCAGCGCAGGCGAAAACACGTAGCGCAGGCGTCCTTCGGTTGTTCCAACGTTCTTGAAGGCATGGACCGAGCCACGCGGAATGAATGCGACGTCACCGGGCGACATGGTGTGCAGAACGCCGTCGATCTCGACGACAAAGTCGCCTTCAAGGAAGAAGAAGGTTTCATCCTGATCATGGTGGATGTGGCGCCCCGGCCCCACGCCCGGTTGCACGATGTCCTCAAAAATCTCCTGTGCGCCGCCGGTGTCATCTCCGGTCAAAAGGATACGCAGAGTGATTGCCCCCGGAAAGTCGAGGGTTTCCGCTGTGCTGTAGGCTGTGTGGGTGGTGGGCATAGATGTCTCCTTTATTGGAGACAAAGTGCCATCTGTGAATTTTTGTGTAAATTTGCGATGCGAGAGAGGGTTGTGTGCGAAAATGTAAGGAGCGTCTTTCGCTCAGGTCACGGGCTATGGGGCGCTTTAGAGAACCCCAATTTCAGCCAGGGCCTGATTGAGTTCATCCGGTAGAGCGTCATCGTTGGCCCGAGACTTTGGCAGGTCGGCGGGAGTGTCTTCCACCTTGAGATACCGCCATCCCTGAAACGCCCGCTTCGGCGCGGCCACAGTCCGGTGGATTTCCGGATCCAACACGATGGCGCATCGGCGGATGCCATCTTCGCCTCGGACCTCGTCCAGACGCAGGATTTTCTGGCGGCATTGTATGACGCCCTTGATCACCCAATAAATCGATCCGCCGTTGAGAATCTCCGGTTCCCGTTTGGGCCACATCCGAGTCACGTGGCGCGGCAAAACGTCTGGCATTTGCTGCCGACGCATATGCTGCCATGCGGTCAGGCTCTCGACACTTTCGGTGCCGACGCTGAGTTTTACGAGGTTGATGTAGTTATCCACAGTTTGCCCACAGATTCGTCCCAAGGTGAGGCCTTATATAGTATGCGATGGGCGCCTAACCGCAACCAGTGGTGTGCTTTCTTTGTGCCTTCCCCGAGGTTCGCAGTTGTGTCGCCGTAACGATTCATTATAGATTGGAGCCTCTTCACAATAACGCGCTGAACCTACAGGGAATCTAGAATGAGTCGTTTCGCTGCCCCCATCGCCGAGCAGATCTGGGACATGAAATATCGTTTCAAGGAGGCCGATGGCACTCCTATCGATATCACCGTGGAGGACAGCTGGCGCAGGATTGCGCGCGATCTGGCGAAGGTCGAGAAAGATCCGGCCAAATGGGAAGACAAATTCTATGCGGCGTTGGAAGATTTCAAATACCTGCCCGCAGGAAGGATCACCGCTGGCGCAGGTACCGCGCGTCAGGTGACTTTGTTTAACTGCTTTGTCATGGGCACGGTGCCTGACAGCATGTCCGGTATTTTCGATATGCTGAAGGAAGCGGCGCTGACGATGCAACAAGGCGGCGGGATCGGGTACGATTTTTCCACGATCCGTCCTCGAGGGGCCGACGTAAAGGGCGTTGCTGCGGACGCATCTGGGCCTTTGTCGTTCATGGACGTTTGGGACGCGATGTGCCGCACGATCATGTCCGCAGGCAGCCGCCGCGGTGCGATGATGGCAACCATGCGGTGTGATCACCCGGATATTGAGCACTTCATTACAGCAAAGTCCGATCCAGCGCGGTTGCGTATGTTCAACATGTCGGTTCTGGTGACGGACGCATTCATGGAAGCTGTAAAGGCAGACGGACCCTGGGAGCTGTCCTTTGGTGACAAGGTCTACCACACGGTTGAAGCGCGCGATCTCTGGAACAAGATCATGCAATCCACCTATGATTACGCTGAACCTGGTGTGATTTTCATTGACCGTATCAACCAGCGCAACAACCTGAACTACGTTGAAGAGATCGCGGCAACAAACCCCTGTGGCGAGCAGCCTCTGCCGCCATATGGTGCCTGTCTGCTGGGGTCGATCAACCTCGCGCGTCTGGTCAGCAACCCATTTGAGGCCAATGCCGAACTCAATCAGGATGCTTTGACTGATCTGGTCGCGACAGCGGTGCGCATGATGGACAACGTCGTGGATGCATCCAAGTTCCCGCTTGAGCTTCAGGCACAGGAAGCGCAGGCCAAACGCCGCATTGGACTTGGTGTGACTGGCCTTGCAGATGCGCTCCTGATGCTGGGTCTGGAGTACGGCACCGAAGAAGCTGCAGAGCAGACAGAGGTCTGGATGAAAGCGATTGCGCGGGCGTCATATCTCGCGTCTGTCGATCTGGCCAAAGAGAAAGGTCCGTTCCCGCTCTTTGACAAGGACAAGTACCTTGCTGGTGGTATGGTCAAGGACATGGACGAAGATGTGCGAGCGGCGATTGGCGAACACGGTATTCGCAATGCGCTTCTGACTTCGATTGCGCCGACAGGTACGATCAGCCTTTATGCAGGCAACGTGAGTTCCGGTATCGAGCCGGTGTTTGCCTACGCATACACGCGGAAAGTTTTGCAAAAGGACGGGTCGCGTACCGAGGAAGAAGTTGTCGACTATGCCGTGCAGATGTGGCGCGACAAGTTTGGCGACAAGGAGTTGCCGAGCTATTTTGTGAACGCGCAAACGCTGGCGCCTGCTGCGCACGTTCGGATGCAGGCCGCAGCCCAGAAGTGGATCGACAGCTCTATTTCAAAAACCATCAATTGCCCTGAAGACATCAGTTTTGATGACTTCAAGGATGTGTATATGCAGGCATGGGACACCGGCTGCAAAGGGTGCACAACCTATCGTCCAAACGACGTTACCGGCTCCGTTTTGGCTGTGTCTGAAAGCTCTGAGGATGCGCCGGGCGAGAAGCCCGCGGATCACGTGGCAGACAGCGGTGAGGTCATCTATATGTCCGAACCACTGGAGCGTCCGCAGAGCCTTGAGGGTGCGACTTACAAACTCAAATGGCCGGACAGTGAGCATGCGATCTATCTGACCGTGAACGATGTGATCATCAACGGCCACCGCCGACCCTTCGAAGTATTTATCAATTCCAAGAACATGGAACACTATGCATGGACGCTTGCGTTGACGCGTATGATTTCGGCGGTGTTCCGTCGTGGTGGTGACGTGTCGTTTGTTGTTGAAGAGCTGAAAGCAGTGTTTGATCCGCGTGGTGGCGCATGGATGGAAGGCAAGTACATCCCGTCTATTCTGGCAGCCATTGGCGGTGTACTTGAGCGCCACATGATTGCGATCGGATTTATCGAAGGCGAAGGCATGGGGCTAAAGTCCGATCCACAGGCCGAAGTCGTGGCTGTAGGAGAAGCTCCGCGTGGCAAACCGTGCCCGAGTTGTGGCGAATATGGCTTGCAGATGGTGGAAGGTTGCATGACGTGTCCCAGCTGTGGGTTCAGCAAGTGCGGGTAAGCACGTTGATGACTTAAAAAAATCGCCCGCCGTTGCAAAACGGCGGGCTTTTTTTGTGCGGGGCTGTCTTGAATGCCCGCTAAAGTGCGACCCCAAAAATGATTATGAAAATGCGTTCGTTTCGTTGTTGGAGTGAAACGTCGTTGAAAAATGCCTTTTGAAAACCGGTGAGAAATTAGTTGTGGCAATGGCGGTCCTGCGCAGTTGAAACGCCATCTGCGCAGGACACTTGCTTAGAAGCGGAAGTTGACTCCTAAGGTGGCAACGGTTGGCTCCAACTTGCCGGACCCGTTGTAGTTCCCAAAGTTGTGCTGGGCGATTTCGCCGCTGATGCTCCAATTTTCGGTCAGCTTGTGTTCAACTCCTATCCCGACAAAGTAACCCAAGTCTTGGCCCAGGACGTTGTGATCGCCATAGCTTGCGCCAGTGGTGGCATAGAGGAGCGTCCGGCCGAAGTCATAACCGCCGCGGACCTTGAGGCGGCCGAGCGCCTTGAAGTCATCGCCCAGTGTTTTACCGTTCATGGCAGAAGCATCGAGGCCGACACCCATTACCCAGTCGCCGACTTGCCAGTCGCGACCGACCTGCAATCCAGCCAAGCCAGCGGCGTCATTGTCCTTGAGGTCAGTTGTTGCGGCACCGAATTGGAAGCCGAAATAGGCACCATCCCAAGTGTCGGCATGGGCCGAACCAGCGACCACGGCGCTGGCCGCGACCAAAGCGGCCACCGCAGCGGCGCGCATGGATTTGAGGGAGGAGTAGTTCATTTTTTTGCCTTTTCTAGAAGTTGTGGTTCGTGAAATTGATTTAGCGGCTGATGTTCGGCGGCGGGATGTAGGCAACGGTTGCATACGGTATCTGAAGGAACGATTTTTGGGGCTGGGTGAGCGGGGCTTTGATCATGCAAAACCCCAGCGACGTTCTTTGAACAAAAAAGCCCGGCGCCTGTGACAGGCACCGGGATACCGAACTCTTTTTTCGCCGATTACTTCGTCAGATGACCGATGATCTGGTCAAAGGCGTTGATGTTGTATTCGTCGAAGTAGTTTGTGGACGATTCCGGCTGGGATGACTGTTTGACGATCGCGATGTCACGTTCCACATCAATGTAGATCCACTGCCCGTTCACACCGATGGCCGAGAAAGCTTCGTGACCGGGGGTGTGGCGTACCCACCACTGCGCACGGTAGCTCCAGTCATTGCCGCCCATAACCCCTTTGGATTCGGTGCCGTTGGTGAAAGCTTCGATGCTGCCGCCGTCCGCGAGCTCCTGAATGACCTCGGGGGCGACAACTTGCTGGCCATTGAATTCGCCGTCGTTAAGCATCATCGTCGCGAACCGGGCAAGGTCATTTGGTGTCGCATTGAGGCCGCCACCGGCAAAAAGAGTGCCATTGCGGTCGAGCAAGACATAGGTCTCTCCGTCGGTGCCGAGTTTGGACCAAAGCTTGTCTTGCAGGTTGTTCTGGAAGCTTTCGCCTGTGGCCCTGTTGGTGACCCAGTTCACCACATCTGTTTTTGGTGTCTGATAGTGGAAGATTTCGCCGTTTTCGTGGGCGGAATCTTTCTGCATCATTGGCAGGAATTCGTAGATTGTTTCTGCGACACGTTCTTCCTCAGTTGCTTCAACCAAGCCCAAAACCTTCGCATAGGCCGAGATGCCGGAATTCGGATCTGCGTAGTCTTCTGAAAAATCCATGGACGCGGTCATGTCCAGTGCGTGCTTGAATGTTGCCTGACCAAACGCGCCGGATTCTGCAAGCTCAGGTACGTATTTGGTCACGGGATCGTTCTCGTCCACCAGTCCCTCATGAGCCGCCATCAATCCGAAAAGACCAGCAAAGGATTTTGTCACAGACATCATCTGGTGTGGTTGGTTGGCGTTCATCCCGTTCAGGTAACGTTCGAAGACAACCTTGTCGCCCTGGATGACCACCAGGCTGTCTGTGAAGGTTTCTTTCAGATAGGTGTCGAATTCAACTTTGCTGCCGTCTTCGCGAGCCACATCCAGGCGTTCAATGCCGCCGTCAACGGCGCGCACAAGATCGACAGGGTACTGGGCGTTGGAGATCGAAGCGGACGGGAATAGGGTATTCATATTCTGGTAGGACCAGCGGTTGTGCGGAACGCCAAACAGAGCATTGCTCTTGTCCACTTGCTTGTCGGCGGTCGGTGGGAAGCCTTGCATCAACCCGAGTTCATGATGGGTGGAATAGTCGCGGTCCTGTGCGTGAGCGACGGGTGCGAGAGCGATCATTGCGGTCAGGGCTCCCGTCGCCAGTGCAGTAGTTACGCGGGTGAGATTAATCGCGTTTGTCATAATGGATCTCCGGTGTTGGGCGTGCGCGCCCGGTTTCGATGATCATTACTTGCGCTGTTTGGTGACCAGTTTGGATGTAATCAACGGTAGGTTACAGTATCCAGCCGTAAGGCTGCGCTGGGTTGGAAATGGCGCTCTAACCGCCAAATCGTTGCACGGCGACTTGCCGCGCTTGCGTGATGACTTTGTCGCGCGTTTCGTTGCATAGTTTTTGAACTGGTGCCGTCCTAGGCTTGCTTAGGGCCAAAGACCCATTTGGAGGGGTTACGTGCAGGAAATAGCTTCCGAGGAAATTCTGGCGCAGCTTTCAAGAATGGTCGGCTCGCCGGACTTTACAGCGGGGCCGCGTGTGAAGACGTTTTTTTCGCATCTGGTGAACGAAGAGCTCGAAGGCCGAGGCGCGGAATTGCGCGGAACGGCCTTGGCGATGGACGTTTTCGGTCGTGGCGGGAATTTTGATTCCAACAACGATCCGGTTGTCCGCATCGAGGCGACCAAGCTGCGCAAAGCCATTGAACATTACTATTTGACGGCGGGTGCTCAGGACACGCTGCGAATAGATGTTCCCAAGGGGCAATACCGTCCTGTGTTTGCCAAGGTCGCTCACAAGCCGGTCTCGTTGGCGCCAGCAACTCTCTCGGCCATGCCGTCGATCGGAGTGCGGGACTTTGAGGGGGGTGAGACACCTCGGGCTGGACTGTACCGTCAGGGTTTGCCCGAAGAGATCGCCATGGAGCTTTCCCGTTTTGATAACTTGCGCGTTTACTCCGGATGGGACGCGGGTGCAGATATCGACGGTCAGCCAGCAACTGCTTCCGCTTTGCAGCAGTGTGACTACCTTCTGAGCGGGAACGTGCGCGATTCCGGCTCCCGAATGCGCATTACTGTGCAGTTGAAGCGCACAGATGACAACCTTCTGGTCTGGTCGGAGAGGTTTGATCTCGCCGTGGACAGTGACGACGCTTTTTCGGTGCAAGAGGACATCGCCCGTCAATGTGCCACCCGATTGGTGGATGCTTACGGCGTTGTCGGGGATGATCTGGCAGCGCGGTATGCGGGTCGTGATAAGTCGGATGCGAGCGTTTATGAGGCGCTACTGGCGTTTCATGGGCACTTGCGGAGGAACCGGCTGGACAGCCTGAAAGAGTTCGTCGACATCGCCGACAAAGCGGTGCAGGGAAATCCAAAAAGCGGGCTTGCCCACGCGCTTCTGGCGTTGGGGTACCTTGACAGGTTTTTGTTCGGAGACCTCAAAATGCAGGAAGTTCTCCGGACCGGCGGCGATCACGCGGAACGCGCTGTGTCACTGTCGCCACAAGGGCAGGAAGCCCTGTTTGCCGGAGCGGTTTATGCAATGCTTAGAAAAGATCGGGCGCGGTTTCATCGCCTGTCCGATGCAGCGATTTCGGTCAATCCCAACGGTAGTTTGTTGATCGCCATGGCAGGAGGTTGGTACGCCATTTTAGGCAAGGCCGAAGAAGGGGCGGATCTGGTCCGGCGTGCAACGGAAAACAACCCAATTTTGCCAGTTTGGACGAATATCACTCTGGCTTTGGAGGATATTGCCAACGAGCGGTATGAAGACGCCTCGACCAAATTGCGGTTCGTTGATGCAAGAGACTGCGCGAACGACTGGCTGATGATTGCGGCAGCACATGCTTTGGCCGGAGAAAAAGGGCTTGCTCAAGAGGCTTTGTCCAAGGTTTCGCAACACGGTGTCGACTTCGAAGAGCAACTTTTGTCTCTCCCGATCAACCAGACGCTTGCAGATAAATTGATTGGTGCATTGAAGGTCGTTTAGCGCCTTTCAGACGTTGAAAGCGCACCTGGTGAGATGCGCTTTGTCCTATTTATGCGGCGATGATGTAGGCGTCAGGGACAATGCCAATTTCCCTTTCAATCGCTTTTTCAAAAAGTGAAGGCGTGGCGAAGTTGGCGCGATACATCGCGTCGATGATTGTGGGGAACACCTCGTGCCATTGCGGGCTGACCATGGCAACTTTGGCCAGAAAACCTGCAATAAATTTCATGAGGTTTTCGGGATTGTGCTCGTTTGTTTCTCTCGCAGCACAACGGGCGGTTTCTTCCAATGCGCTGTTGAAGCGACGGTTTGCCGCCGTCAAGAGGTGCGGCGTCGCGGCCAACGGCAAGCCTCGGCACAACCTAAGGTCGGCTGCCCGCATGACAAGGTCCTGACCGGCTGCGGTGGTCGCGGGGTAGAGTTTTCTGACTTTTGCTAGCAGGGAAAGATGCTCCATATGATTTCTCCATCTATGTGTATGAATGAAGATATAGTCAGGAGGAACGGGTGTGGTAGGTATTATACAGTTAATTACTGTTAATAGAGGGGGCTGGGTTCATCCTCAAAATGAAGAGAAGGGTGAGCGAGTTCACAAAAGTCAATAAAATCAGTGGTATAATTTGTTATGTCGATTTGACATGGGAGCCATGCAGATTTTTTGATGAATTGTTCTTGAAATGATGAAGTAGTGGCGACATTTCTGCCTCGAGGGATGAAAAATCACATCTCATGAATGAAATTATGTAACATCTTTACCAAGGTCAGACCAATGACACGCAAAATCACACTTCTTACTGCCGCACTGCTTTCAGCATCTATGGCCTCTGCCGACGATGGCTGTGACGACGCATGCCAAGCAGCACGCAACGCGCAAGATCCGCTCGCACCGGTGACGGCCATCATGACAGACAACACCGCGACCGAGTCCGGTACGCAGTTTCAGCTGCAACCTGTGCACACAATCAAGGGCGACAACGGCAACCTGATCCTGAGGGGGGTTGTGCCGCTGCAGTTCGGCAAAGATGCCGGAGTAGGCGACGTTGTGTTGCAAGCTTTCTACGTGCCGGGCAACCAGACCGGATTCAAGTTCGGATTTGGCCCTCAGATTTCGCTCAAAACTCGCACTCATGAGTCCATCGCCGGGCTAGGCAACGCGATCGGGGCGGCGGCGGTCGGGTTCGGTTTTGCCGGAAACTGGTCCTATGGCGGTATTGTCTCGCACATGGTGAACGAGCAGAATACCTCCGTTACTTCCTTTCAACCCATCGTTTTCTACAACCTGCCAAGCGCTGAAGGTGTCTACGTTGGTTACAACAACACGATTTCCTACACCGACAACGGACCGGCAGCGACCAACGGTTGGAATGTCCCGGTAGGGGTCTCGATCGGCAAAACGATGGTGCAGGGCAACGGTGGCGCCGTTGATGCTTCCATCGGCGCCTATGCCGTTTATCGCGATGCCTTGGGCGATTGGGACGGACAAATCAAATTCTCGATCAACTACTTCTTCGGAAACTGATTTCCGGAACGCGCTATGCGCCGAGGCCTAAGGCCTCGGTTTCTCCAACACATTGTCACAAAAAGAGAAACGCCATGAATTTTCATATCCCTACTTCCCCCAGAGCACACCGCAAAGTGCTGGCGACGGTTGCCGGTACGATGTCATGTTTGGCTGTTTTCCTGGGGTCCGCGAGCGCGGAGGGCATCCCCGTCAAAACACATACTGTTGCGATCGAAGACGTAGCGCCTGTTCTGACGTTCCCGACCAAGCTGCGGGCTTATGAGCACATCAAGATGATCGCGCGCGTCCAAGGGCACCTGAACAAACGTGCGCATTCCGGTACATTTGCCAAGACCGGTGACGTGCTTTTCGAGATTGACACGATCGATTATGAGGTCGCAAGAAACGCGGCCAGTGCGGCCTTGGCCCTTGCTGAAGCCGATTTGGAATTCGCGCGCCTTGGTGCGGCACGCGCAGAAACCCTAGGGGAATCCGGACGGATTGCCCAGCATGATCTCGACCAATACCGCGCTGATTTGGCCAAAGCCGAAGCCAATGCTGCCGTCGCAAGAGCGACGCTTGATCGGGCCGAGCTTGATCTGTCTCGTGCTGTGGTCAAAGCACAACACAACGGGGTGGTCGCAAGCGCCGGAAACGCGATTGGTGATCTGGTAACACCGGGCACTGTGTTGGGAACGCTCAATGTCATTGATCAGATGCGGGCCTGGGTGCACATCGACGAAAAACTTGACCGTCAACTTACGCAACAGGCCGAGCAAGGTGTGGAGTTCGAAGTCAGCCTCACGTTGGCGGATGGCTCCCTCTACGGCCTCCCAGGCGAGGTAGTGGCCTCGACCAACGAAATAGACGCCAAGACCGGCACGGTCGGAGTTCAGGTGATCTTTGATAATCCTGACAAGACGCTTTGGCATGGTCAGGCTGGCGTTGTGCAAGTTGTGGAAGCCGGCGCGGAACACCTCGCTGTGCCTGCGCAGTCTGTGCAAACTGACCAGCAAGGCCAATACGTGATGGTCGTAACAACGGACGGCATTGTGGAGCCGCGTTACGCTGAGTTTGGACCTCAGGTCGATGGCTGGTGGCTGGTCCGCTCTGGCCTCACCCCCGGTGAAATTATCGCAACAAGCAATTTGCAACGTATCGGCGCCGGCTCTCAGGTCGACCCCATTGAGGAATAGGGATTATGTACAAGTTTTTCACAGATCACCCCCGGTTCTCGGCCGTCATTTCCATTGTGGTAACTGTCGCGGGGTTGTTGGCAGCGGCGATCATGCCGGTTTCTCAGTACCCTGACATCGTACCCCCAAACGTGGTGGTTACGGCAACTTTTCCAGGGGCTAACGCGACAACAATGCAGGACACCGTTGGCGTTGTTCTGGAGCGCGAAATCAACGGCGTTGAGGACATGATTTACATGAAATCAACAGCGTCAAATGATGGAAGTTATCAGCTGGTGGTGACCTTTAAGGTTGGTGCAGACCCTGACAAAGCCCAGACCCTGACACAGAACCGGGTCAACAAGGCTTTGCCAAAACTGCCAGAAGACGTTCGGCGACAGGGGATTTCCGTTGAGAAGGAAAGCCCGACAATTCTGCAAGTTGTGACTGTGACATCTGAAGCCGATCACGAAGAACTGTTTCTGGCGAATTACGCGAGCCTCAATGTGGTCGATGCTCTGCTGCGCGTACCAGGTGTCGGCAAGGCAGAAATTATGAACATTCAGGATTATGCCGCGCGTATTTGGCTTGATCCGATTGCGATGCATGCCAACGATGTTGTGGCACAAGACGTGATTGCGGCAGTGAGTGAACAGAACTTTGTTGCAGCGGCAGGCTCAATCGGTGCGGCGCCGTCGCCCGACCAAGACTTTACCTATACGCTTCAGACAAAGGGCCGAATGGCCAATGCGGACGAGTTCTCTGAAATTGTTCTGCGCGCTGAGCCCAACGGTAAAATCCTTATGTTGTCAGATGTGGCGCGGTTCGAGCTTGGCGCCGAGTTCGCGGGCTCTGTCGGTAAGGTGAACGGGCAGGCCGCGGCTGTGCTGGCGATCTATCAGCAACCGGGGGCAAATGCTCTGGATGTGGCCGAGGGTGTTCGCCATGCAATGGCGACTGTTTCTCAGAGTTTCCCAGCAGGATTGCAATATGACGTGCCGTATGACGCCACCACCTTTGTCGAGGTGAGCATACACGAAGTCATCATCACGCTCTTTATTGCGGTCGCTCTTGTCACCGCCGTCACCTATGTCTTTTTGCAAAACCTTCGTGCGACATTGATCCCGTTGGCGACAATTCCGCCGTCCTTGGTCGGGACCTTCGGAGTTATGTTGGCTTTGGGATATTCGATCAATCTTATCAGCCTGTTGGCCATGATTTTGGCGATCGGTGTTGTGGTCGATGCAGCCATCATCGTGTTGGAGGACGTGGAGCGTGTCTTGGCAGAGAAGGCGGTAGACGTGCGCACAGCAACCCTTGAGGCGATGCAGAACGTTGGTAGCCCCTTGATTGCGGGAGCCGCCGTCCTTCTAGCGGTCTTTGGGCCGGTGTCCCTGATGCCGGGCATGGTGGGAATCATCTATGCTCAGTTCGGCGTTGTTTTGTCTATGGCGGTTCTGATTTCCACTATCGTGGCCGTGACCTTGGTGCCAGCGCTGTGTGTGCTGCTTCTGGATGCGGAGCACAAACAGCCGCCACTTTTTCTGCGCAAGTTCAACGACATGCTGAACTGGATCACCAGGGGTTACGTCAACTTGTCCGATTGCCTGTCCCGTAGACTGCCGCTTGCCTTGGTGCTCTACGCAGGCCTCATCGGCGGGGTTTACGGGCTGGCGACAAACATGCCCACCGGCTTCGTGCCGTCGGAAGATCAAGGGTCGTTCTTTGTTGAAGTCCAGCTACCTGACGCCGCGGCGGTCGGTCGGACATCAGAGGTTGTCGATGCAATGGCTGCGGAGGTACGGGCGATAGACGGTGTCCGTGACGTGATCACTCTGGCTGGTGGCTCCTTGCTCGAGGGCGCAACCGTTCCTTCGGCAGGCATCATGATCGTTGCGTTGGAGCACTGGGACCAAAGGGAAGCAAGCCAGCGCGAAATATTCATCGAGACGGCTGCTGTACTGGAGACCTTCGATGAAGCGCTGGTTCTGCCTTTCGAGAGTCCGACCATACCTGGCATGGGCAACTCGGCAGGGTTCGAATTTGTCCTGCAGGACACGCAAGGTCGTTCACCTGTTCAAATGGCGGAGGCTTTAGATGTGGTATTGGCAGAAATCAATGCGGCGCCGGAGTTGGCCTATGGGTTCAGCACATTCCGTGCGGAAGTCCCGCAAAAGTTCGTGGATCTTGACCGTGTTAAATCCAAAATGGCGGGTGTGCGTGTGGATGACGTGTTCACGACCATGCAGGCGCAACTGGGTGGCTACTTTGTCAACGACATAACGATGTTCGGAAAACGTGTGCCTGTCATGGTGCAGGCGGACGCCGAGTATCGCAACGATGATGGGGACCTGCGCAACACCTATGTGCGTGCCCAAACCGGAGAGGTGGTGCCAATTTCTTCCCTTGTTGACCTGAAGGATGTGACAGGGCCGCAAACATTGACCAGTTACAACCTTTATGGGTCTGTTGTGATCAGTGGCGAGCCTGCGGAAGGGTTTTCATCTGGTGACGCGATCGAAGCGATGGAACGGATTGCTTCGACGGCACTTGGAAACGGCTTCAGCTTCGAGTGGACCGGACAGACTTACCAAGAGACTGAGGCCGGCTCCACAGCAGGAATTGCCTTTGCGCTCGCAATGCTCTTTGCCTTCCTCATTATGGCGGCACAATACGAAAGCTGGGCTGCTCCTCTCGCAATCCTGCTGGTTGTTCCAACCGCGTTGCTGGGCACCTTCCTGCACACGTGGGCCGCTGGTGGCGACATTAGCCTTTACACACAGATTGGTCTGGTGCTGATGATCGGCATGGCAGCACGCAATGCGATCCTGATTGTGGATGTTGCCAAGAAGCGTGTGGATGCGGGAGAAGACTTGGTTCTCGCAGCCAAGACAGCGGCGCAGCAGCGTTTCCGGCCTCTTTTGATGACGGCTTTGGCCGTTGTGCTGGGAGCCACGCCTCTCGTGCTCGCAGGCGGTGCTGGCGCAGGTGCGCTCGCGGCGCTTGGTCAAGCGGTCTTCGGCGGTATGGTGACTGCCGTTCTGATCGGGGCCGTTTTCACAGCGCCACTCTACGTGCTGATTATGCGCCTACGTGGTTTGCTAAAACGGTCTTCGGATCCAGATCCGTTGACTGCCCACACCTGAAGTTCAGGTCATACAAAAAAGGCCCGCTAATTTTCAGCGGGCCTTTTTTTTGTCAGAACCGATGTGGTCAGTTGGTTGCGATCAGTTGCTGTGCGACCAGATCGTGGTCCAGCCAAAGCACCGGGCCTTCCGGCTGGCTGGCGGAGCCAAAGATCAACTGGCCGGTGGCGTTCACAACATGATGGCTCAGAACGTCGCTGACGAGCGCCTTGCGGTCGTTGTGCAGTGCCACGATGTCTTGCGATGTACCCACGGTCATCTCGACCTGATCCGCAGAATTCGCCATTGGCCATTCTGCGAAGTTATAGAAAGGCTGCATCGCGTCGGATTGCTGGTACTCACCAACCGTTTGAAGGATGGACTCAAGCGTCACATCGTCCTTTAGAAGTGCCTGACATTCCTGCCAAACAGCATCGGCCCACGCGCCGCCGCCTTCTTTCCGGAAGGCTTCAAGAAGCGGAACCAAAGACAGCTCGATGCCCGCAAAAACGTCAGAGGAATTGGTCCGGATTTCCGGGCAGTTGAACACTGTGGCCTTGATCCCCTTGTCCCATGCCGACTGCGCAAAACCTTCGAGGCGCATTTTTGCGTAGCCCTGAGTGTAGCTGGTGTAGGTCTGCCAACGGTAATTGCCGCCAATTAGAATACGCGTGCCATGATAGCCATATGCGGTGTAGCGGATTTGCCCGCCTCCAGCCTCGACATGGGTCCGCAAATCCGCAGATTGGTCAAGCAGATGACCAAAACTGTTGGCGGTTACCTCGTCAAAGTTCTGAAGAATGAGTTTACCCAGATCACTGTCCAGAAGCGCTTGGCTGGACAGGTGTCGAGCACCGCGGCCTTTGTAAATGCGGTTGGCAATGGCCATGAATGCCTTGGCGCGCGGTATGCCTCCGGCCATTGTGTGCGCAACAAACACGTTGCGGCCAGCCGGTATCATTCCCTGCAGTTCTGCCAGAACCTGATCCAGCGCGGTTTTGAAGCGTGTCGTGCCAATGTTGCGGCAGTTGTCCACGGCGGCCCAATCGAGTTTGTAGTCCTGCCAGTTCTCGAGGGTCATGTCCTTGAGCATGTCAGTCGGAGTTGCGCCGCCCTCCGGTGCATCCATGTCAAAGCCAGCCATGAGCGGAATGTTAATGATACGACCGCCGAGGTTGGTTTCGGCTTCTGCAAGTTCTTCATCAGTCAGGGCACGCAGGGACCCATCATCCTGCCGTCTGCCGACGGTGATGCCAATCACCTCCATGCCCGCCGCCTTGGCGGAGTCAATCAAACCGGTGGCATAGCCACGACCGAACAGTTCACCGAACAAGACAAAAATGTCGCCTTGGCCGAAGAGTGTGTTTTGGGGACGAGAGGTGAGTGGGATCGAAGTTTGCATTTTGGCCTTCCGGTTGCGCCGCGCCCGTTCTGGGCTGCATCTGCCGTAGTCTGGCTGTTAAATTTTTGCCTCTCCTATTTCAATCGGCGCTCAAGTCCAAGAAACTTTCGCCTTTTGAGGCGGATGAATCGCCGGAAATGCACAATTTGACCCTGAAATCGGGTCTTTGGCGGGTTTTCTATTGGGAGTCGTGCTTGCCAAGGTTGCGTGTGGCAAATCGGATCGCGAGATGTAGCAGCACCGAAAAAAGTCCGAGCGTCAGCATAGCCGCGAACATCAAGTCGGTCTTTGCGCGGCCGTTGGCCAGTAGCATCAGATATCCGAGCCCCTTCGAAGCACCGACCCACTCACCGATCACGGCGCCAATTGGCGCGTAAACGGCAGCGAGGCGAATTCCGGATGCCAGCGACGGCAAGGCGGCCGGAATTCGGATGTGCAAGAGGACGCGCCGCGGGTTGGCTTGCATGGTTGTGGCAAGATCCAAGTAACCTTGTGGCGTTCGCATGAGGCCGTCGAAGAAGGCAGATGTTACAGGGAAGTAGATGATCAATACGGCCATGGCGACTTTGGACCAAAGGCCGAAGCCAAGCCAAAGTGTCAGGATTGGTGCGAGGGCAAAAACAGGCAGCGCTTGAGTAAAGACAAGAAGGGGCTGCACCAAAACCCGCGCCGCGCGGGATGTGGCGAGCTGGATTGCGGTGACAATGCCAAGCGCTGTGCCAATCGCGAGGCCGATCATCACCTCCATTGCAGTTACCAAGGTGTGTTCTGCGATCACTAAGCGGTTTTGCCACCACGTTTCTGCAACTTGCACCGGACCGGGAAGAATGAACTTTGGCAGGCCGGTGAGGGAGACAATTGCTTGCCAGAGGGTAACTGCAAAGATGATTGCGGCGAATGCCGGTAGAGCTTTCACGAAAGATCCTCCCGGAGATGGCGCAGCAGTGCGGCCTGACACGTGAGTGTCTCTTGGTCATCAATAGGCCGTGGGACGGGCGCTTCTGGGGGGGCGAAAAACGAGAGACCAGCAGGTGTCATGACAACAATTTTATGTCCGAGTCGGGAAGCTTCGGTAGGATCGTGCGTCACCATCAGGACGGTTTTGCCGGAAAGGGTTTCAACCGCGAGATCCTGCATCGCGGCGCGGGTCTGAGCGTCGAGTGCGGAGAAGGGCTCGTCCAGCAGGATCACTGGTTTGTCTTCCATCAAGGTGCGGGCAAGAGCCACACGTTGGCGTTGGCCACCGGACAGCTCCGAAGGTTTTTTGTCAGCGTGTTTGGCCAAACCGACGCGCTCGAGTATCCGTTCCAAACGGTCGGTGTCCGGCGTTCCGCCACGCAAACGGGTACCCAACAAAGTGTTTTGCGCAACAGTCGCCCAAGGTAGCAAAAGGTCACTTTGCGCCATGTAAGCGACTCGAGGTGCGACAAGAAAATTGTCAGAGGCACTGATCTGGCCTTTGAAGTCTGCCGCGGTGGGCAGGTCGCACATCAGTCTGAGCAATGTGGATTTGCCGACGCCGGATCCACCAAGCAGGCATGTCCATTCCCCGGCATTCAAAGTCAGGGAAAGGGGAGCGAAGAGCGGCGCGTTCTGAAGCGTTGCGCCGCCCTCGATCTTGACTGCTGGTGCCTTGTTCAAGGTGTAAGGCCCATTTGCCAGAAACCGACCTCAAGCTCGGTGGCTTGACGGAAGGTGTCGCAAAGCCGGCGCCATCGTGGGGAGGTTTCATAGGAAACACCCAACCGCCGGATCAGCGCCTCTTCGAGCAGCTTGCCTACGGCCTTGCAGCTGTCCTGGTAGCCATCGCTGGAATATGTCGCGATCCAATCACCATATTCTTCGGATGTCTTTTCCGCCGCCAAACGCAAGCCGATTTCACCATATCCCATGACGCAAGGCGCAAGTGCAGCCAGCAGATCAAGCAAATCTCCGCTGTATCCGGCTTCGAGGACAAAGCGGGTGTAAGCGAGGTTTTCGGCGCGTTCATTGGTTGAAAAAAGTTGATCTTGCGAGATGCCAGCGTCTTCGCAAACACCGACGTGCAACTGCATTTCTTCCGCCACGAGTGCGTTGACGGTGCCGACGGCGCCAAGCATTTCTTCGTGGGTTTCTGACTTAACAATTGCCAACGCCCATGCGCGGGAGAAATGGATGAGGAACACATAGTCTTGGCGCAGATAGTGTAGAAAGGCCTCTTTTGGCAGTGAGCCGTCTTTCATGCTTTCGACAAAGGCATGACGGGTGTAGTCCCGCCATGCTTCTGGTGCCTTCTCGCGCATCAGCGAGAAGGCGCGGCCGTAGGTATCGCTCATTTGGCAGTCACGTCGATGGTGATTTCGTCAACCGGGTTCAGGCTGTTGATCATGCCGCTGTCGAGCAGGAACTGTTCAAAACGTGCATAGCGCCCCGCGTCAAAGCCTGCCGGTCGCAAGGCGAAGCGGGGCAGTGTATCGACCCATGCACGTGCGTTCAGTTCGTCTTGCAGTTCGGTCGAGGTGGCTGCAAATATTTCCCAGCTTTTTTGGGGGTTGTTGACGATGTATTGGGTCGCTTTTTCTGTCGCCGCAAGAAAGCGTTCCACCTTATCGGTGTCCATGCGGTCCGGGTTGGCCACATAAATCAACTCGTCGTAAGACGGCACACCTTCTTCTTCTATGTAAAAGCAGCGGCCAGCAACGCCTTCGATGTCCATCTGGTTGAGTTCAAAGTTGCGGAAGGCGCCGATAACGGCGTCTACCTGGCCGGACATCAGCGACGGAGAAAGCGAGAAATTGACATTGATCATCTCGATGTCGTCGGTGCTGACGCCGTGATTGCCGAGAACAGCGTCCAAGACTGCCTCTTCTACGCCGGCGACGGAAAAGCCGATTTTCTTGTTCCTTAGATCAGCCGGAGATTTGATCGGGCCGTCTTCGAGAACGAGAAGACAGTTGAGAGGTGTGGCGACGAGAGTGCCAACGCGCTTGAGCGGCAGGCCCTCATGGATCTGCAAGTGCAGTTGTGGCTGGTAGGAAACAGCGAGATCGGCCTGGCCGGCGGCGACAAGACGCGGCGGCGCGGAGGGGTCGGCTGGCGGTACAATCTCAACTTCGAGACCCTGGTCGGCAAAGTAGCCGTTTTCCTGCGCAATGATGATCGGCCCGTGGTCGGGATTGATGAACCAGTCCAGCAGAACGGTCATTTTGTCTGCTGCAGCCGCGGGCGCGGCGGCCAGCATCGCCAAGGCCGTGATGAGATATTTCATGAGGTTTCCTTCCTGTTCGTCATGATGCTGAGGCCGCGACGAGCACGATCTCGTCAGGCCAAATAGATTGAATGTTTTCGGCTGTGCGCCAGGCGCGCAGACCGGTTTGGCAGCAGAGCGCGAGACGCTGATTTTTGGGTGTCAGGTTCTTAGCAAGGTCCTGCGGTAGAATTCGGAGGGCCTTGGGGTGCGCAGGTTTTGGCGCTTCCTCGACAGATCGCAGGTCGATTATGGTGTCTGTCGCCGTCAGTGCGGCGGCTGAAACGAACCGAAACGCAGTGGCCGGTTCTGACGCATCATCAAACCGAAAACTGCTGGCGCGCATTGTGCGTGCGTCCAGCTGAAAGAGATGCCCCAAAGGCGAGGGTTCCAGCTGAAGAATAGTGTTTAGTGCCATCTGCGCCTGCATTGCGCCGATCACGCCGACAACGGGTCCAAGAACGCCTGCGGTCGCGCAATTCGCAGCGCTTTCCGGAGCCTCGGGGAAAACTGCCCGCAGCGAAGGGGCTTTGGCGCAAAATCCTCCAACGTAGCCACCAAATGCCAGAACGGACGCACTTATCAGGGGGATTTGGGCTTCCAGGCAGAGATCGCTAAGCAGATAACTGACTGCGTAATTGTCGGCACAGTCAAGGACGAGATCGACCTCGGCCAATAATCCGAGAGCGTTGTCGGGAGTTAGTCGCGTGCTCAGTGCATGCACCGTTATTCCACTGTTGCGTTCCATGAGGCGCGCGGCCGCAGTTTCCGCCTTGAGTCGACCGCAATCACGCTCGCCAAACAGCGTCTGGCGATGGAGGTTGGATAGATCGATGAAGTCACCGTCGATGATCGTTATCTGACCAATTCCGGCTGTAGCAAGTAGAGGCAGAACTGGTGCAGCCAGTCCTCCGGCCCCGACGACCAGAATTTTGGCAGCCGAAAGTTTTGCCTGCCCTGTCTCGCCGACTTCGGGAAGGATCGTCTGTCTGGCGTAGCGGTTCATCGTGTGGCGTCAATCCATTGTTCGACGCGCCTCTCCGGGTCAGCGTTCAGAGTGATATCGGTAACGACAGAAATGATGTCGGCACCGGCGGCAAATACACCCTCAGCCCGTTCGACGGACATGCCCCCGATGCCCACAAGTGGGATTTTCCCGACGCGGGCTTTCCATTCAGTCAGTCGCGGAAGCCCTTGCTCATGCCATTTCATTTTTTTGAGGATGGTCGGATACACGGGGCCAAGCGCGATATAGTCCGGCGCAACGGCGAGTGCGCGGTCCAGTTCCGCGTCATCATGTGTGGACACCCCGAGTTTCAATCCGGCCCTGCGGATGGCGGAGAGATCGGCTTCTTCAAGATCTTCTTGTCCCAGATGAACCCACTCGCATCCTGCGTCGATGGCTGCCTGCCAATAATCGTTAATCACCAGAGTGGCACCGTGTTGTCGGCAGAGGTCTTGGGATAGGGCAATTTGCTCTGCCACGATGCTATCCGGCTGATCTTTGATCCGCAGCTGCACCAGTTTCACGCCCAGAGGAAGCACGCGCGTAAGCCAGCGGCTATGGTCAAAGATGGGGTAGAAACGGTGTAAGGTCATGATAGGAAAGCCTTTCCAATGACGGGTGTGGAGGGCTCGGCCATGTCTCGGGCCTCTATCGGGTCGGCCTGATGTGCGAGTTGCCCAGCCTCGATTGCTGCCATCATTGCGCGGGCCATCGCGACCGGGTCGCCTGCTCGCGCAACGGCAGTGTTGAGCAAAACAGCATCGTATCCGAGTTCCATCGCCTGTGCCGCGTGGCTCGGCAGGCCAATACCTGCATCGACCACGAGTGGGACGTCAGGAAATTCTGCGCGCATTGCACGCAGGGCGTATTTGTTGGAGAGGCCGCGACCAGAGCCGATGGGCGCTCCCCATGGCATGAGAACTTCGCAGCCAGCTTTAAGCAGGCGTTCGCCGACAATGAGATCTTCTGTCGTGTATGGAAACACCTGGAAGCCGTCGTCAGCGAGGATGCGAGCGGTCTCCACGAGTTGGAAAACATCCGGTTGCAGGCTGTCGGTGTGACCTATGAGCTCAAGCTTGATCCAGTTGGTGCCAAATACCTCGCGCGCCATCCGGGCTGTTGTCACGGCCTCTTTGACGGTATGACATCCAGCGGTATTTGGTAGAATTTGAACGCCGAGGGCCTGAATCATTTGCCAAAACGCTTGCCCTGTTCCTCCCGCGCCTTCGCGCCGGAGCGAGACAGTTGCGACAGCGGCGCCTGATGCGGCAAACGCCTCTTTCAAGATCGCCGGACTGGGATATTGGGCTGTGCCCAACATGAGAGGGTTGGTAAGATCGGTGCCGTAGAAAGAGCGCATATTCAGCCTCCCTGCATCGGCGCGACGACTTCGATACGGTCGCCATCATGGAGATCCGTTTTGCAGCGCGCGGCAGCTGGCACGAAGTCCTCATTAATAGCTGTGGCCACGCGCCCGGAGTATCCGCACTCAGCGAGTAAGACATCCAGTGTTTTTGCCGTGGTTTCACGGGGCGTGCCGTTAAGCAAAATCTTCATCCACCATCTCCGAGGATTGATTGTCGAGCGCCAAGTCGGCGACGCCTCGCGCCAAAGCGGGAGCGAGCAAGTAACCGTGGCGAAAAAGTCCGTTGGCATAGATGGTTGATTCATGCCTGCGGATACGGGGCAGGTTGTCGGGAAACGCAGGTCGCAGATCGACGCCAATCTCGAGCACTTCTGCTTCTCCGAAAGCCGGATTGAGCGCATAGGCTGCACTCAGCAATTCAAGCATTGAGCGGGCGGTGATCCGGTTGCTGTCTTCGCTTTCGATCATGGTCGCGCCGAGCATGAAAGTGTCGGCACCCCGCGGTACGACGTAGATGGGGATGCGGGGGTGCAAAAGACGTACCGGGCGATTCAGGGTCACGTCGGGCGCGCGCACTACCAACATTTCTCCCTTGACCCCTCTCAGGTCCGGCAGTGCGTCTCGAGCCGAAAGACCACGGCAATCAATCGCGTTTTCCAAGCGCTTGGGCGCTTGCGTCCGATGGAAAATGACACCTTTGGAGAGAAGAGAAATATACAGGTCTTGCAGCGCGAGTCTTGGATCGAGATGCGCCTCCTGATCAAAGAACAGTCCTTGCGAGAATGCGTGTAAATCGGGCTCAAGATCCATGATTTGCAGACCGACTTCCACAAACCCTTCGGTGCGACGAGCAAAGCGGCGCAGATCCGGAAGGTCGCGCCGGCTGGCAACAACCAGAGTGCCCTGACGTGACACGCGGGTTTTTGAAGCCCACCACTCGATAGCTTCTTGTCCTAGACGAAGAACCGCTTCCTCGGCGTTTTCGTATTCACACCATGGAGCCAACATACCACCGGCCCACCATGAGCAGCCATGCGGGCCCGGCGGCCCAGCGGGGTCGTACACCTGCACTTTGCAACCGCGCGCGACCAGTTCTGTCGCAACCGCAAGACCCGCGACGCCCGCTCCTATGACGGAAAATTCGGTCACGTGGCCCAAACCTGATGGAAGTGGTGGACAGGACCGTGGCCACTACCGACAGTCAGTGCGTCGGCGGCGGCGATGGCCCCTTGAAGGTAGGTGTGTGCTTCGGCGACGGCTTCCTGCATTAAAAGTCCCTTCGCAAGGCCCGCCGCAATGGACGAAGACAAAGTACAACCTGTTCCATGTGTGTTTCGCGTGTCTTGACGCGGCGCGGTGAACTCCGCGGAGACTGTCCCGTTCTCAAGCAAAATGTCATGGCACAGGTCGCCTTTGGCATGTCCGCCTTTCATCAGGACAGATTGTGCCCCCAGCTTGCACAGGGCTTGACCCTGAGACGTCATCGTTTCGGTATTCTCGGCCGAGGGGCGACCCAGAAGAACGCCCGCTTCCGGCAAGTTGGGCGTCACCAGAGTTGCTCGGGGCAGTAAAACACTGCGCAGGGTGTCAACAGCCTCTGTGGCCAGCAAGGCATCACCCGACTTTGCAATCATGACGGGATCAAGTACGACTGGGCCTGCGTAGTCTTTGATAGCCATCCCAACGGTGTCGATGATCTGTGGCGTTGCCAGCATTCCGATCTTGATTGCGCTGACATCAAGGTCCGAGAGCACGGCATCGATCTGCGCTCTCACCATGTCCAGCGGTACGCCGTGAACAGCGGTGACGGCTTGGGTGTTTTGTGCGGTCACTGCGGTAATGACACTGGCACCAAAGACGCCAAGCGCAGACATCGCTTTGATATCTGCCTGTATTCCGGCTCCGCCCCCGCTGTCGGATCCTGCGATGGTCAGCGCGATAGACGTCATGCGTTGCTCCTTTCAGATGGGCAACGACAACGGGGAAGACGTCAGTTCTCAGAAAACACACGGGGTGCGCATCTTGACCGTTCCCTCCGCCGGTATTGCCCGGATCAGGTTCGATGGGTTGATGCGTGAACACCTCTCAGCCTCGGATTGAGGCACCCCAACGGTTCATGTGCCGCGTAACAAGGTGTTAACCCTCTGTCAAACACTTGCGACGTCGGGTCAGAAATCAGTTGAATCGGGGGGAAGCGATTGCGCTGGTGCCCAACGGTGGTCAAGTGTGAGGCAAATAAGGGCGATCGTGCACAGTCGCGTTGCCCGCGGAGACAAGGAAGAGACAAAATGAGCCGTCAGGAAATTCTGTTCACCCCGGTTGATCTGGGAAAGCTACAGGTCAAGAATCGTGTGGCGATGGCGCCAATGACCCGGATGTATTCTCCGGGCAACGTGCCAAACTCCAAAAACATCGCCTATTACAAAGCGCGAGCTGAGGGTGGTGTCGGGCTGATTATCACTGAAGGCACATTTGTCGGTCACAAGGCGGCCATTGCGTATCCGAATGTACCCGCGTTTTCGGGTGATGACTCTTTGGCCGGGTGGAAGAAAGTTGTGGACGCGGTGCATGAAGCGGGCGGAAAAATCGCGCCTCAGCTCTGGCACGTGGGTGGCGTTCGTCGTCCGGGCGTTGAGCCTGGCGGCGCAGAGCCAGGTCACAGCCCAAGCGGTATGGCGAAACCGGGCAAGGTGACCGGACACGCGATGGAGCAAGCGGACATTGACGAAGTCATCGCTGCATTTGCCAAAGCGGCAGCAGATGCCAAAAAGATCGGTTTTGATGCGATCGAGCTGCACGGCGCCCATGGGTATTTGATTGACCAGTTCTTCTGGGATGGCACCAACGTGCGTGAGGACGAGTACGGCGGCGATCTGGCAGGGCGTTCGAGATTTGCGCTGGAATTGGTGAAAGCTGTTCGGGCCGCGGTCGGCGAAGACTTCCCAATCATCTTCCGTTTTTCACAATGGAAACAACAGGACTACTCTGCACGTTTGTGCGAGACGCCGGAGGAGTTGGAGGGATTTCTCAAGCCACTTGCCGAAGCGGGTGTCGATATTTTCCATTGCTCCACACGTCGTTTCTGGGAGCCGGAATTTGAAGGCAGCGATTTGAATCTTGCGGGCTGGGCGCGGAAATTGACCGGCAAGCCGACAATCACGGTGGGTAGCGTTGGGCTCAATCAGGATTTTCTGCCGGAAGACGGTTTTGTCGAGTTCAATGAGGCAGAGCCGGCGAGCCTTGATAACCTGATCGAGCGTTTTGAAAAGGACGAATTCGATATGGTAGCCGTAGGGAGGGCGCTGATCGCGAACCCAGATTGGGCCAATCAGGTACAAGCGGGCAAGTTCGATGATCTTGCGGCATATGAGAAAGACATGCTGCAGAAACTCGTTTGAATCGCCGCGTAATATTTCAAGAAAGGCCGCGCCATGAGCGCGGCCTTTTCTTTTGTGAAGCTGTTCCCGTACGGCGATACCACTTCGTGGCCTTTGGGTGTTGTTTGTAAGGGGCAAAGCGGACTACAAGGCGATGACCCCATCATATGATTGAGTTGCGCCAACGGCGCGACGGGAAAAGGAGAACAAACGTGGCAAGCGTTTTGGATCAGTTGAGAGAGATGACCGTGGTTGTCGCCGATACCGGCGAGGTCGAGGCGGTCAAGAAATATCAGCCGGTGGATTGCACCACCAACCCGTCGTTGGTTCTGGCCGCGCTTAAAGACGCCGGCTCGGAAGAGCTGGTGGCTGCCGAAATCGAAAAAGGTCGCGCGGCGGGCTGGACTGCGGAGCAGGTGGCAGATGCGTTGACTGTTGCGGTTGGTGCGCGCCTCACGTCGCTGGTTCCGGGTCGAGTGTCTACTGAGGTGGATGCATGTCTGTCGTTTGATACCGGCGCATCTGTAAAACGTGCCCAGGCAATTGTGGCGGACTACGCAGAGCGTGGTATCGGTAAAGACCGTATCTTGATCAAGCTGGCCTCGACCTGGGAGGGTATTCGCGCAGCGGAAATCCTTCAAGATCAAGGGATTGATTGTAACCTGACGCTGCTCTTCTCGATGGCGCAAGCTGTGGCCTGTGCCGATGCAAATGCTTTCCTGATCTCGCCGTTCGTTGGCCGGATCACGGACTGGTACAAAGCAGCTGAAGGCGTTGAAGGGTATGCGCCTGACGAAGACCCCGGCGTGAAGTCTGTGCGCGGCATCTACGACTACTACAAGTCCAACGGCATCAAAACGGTGGTGATGGGCGCGTCCTTCCGGAATGCCGGCCAAATCAAGGCGTTGGCGGGGTGTGACAACCTGACGATTGCACCTGCGCTTCTTGAAGAAATGGGCAACGAGGAGGCCGAGCTTCCGCGTGTCCTGTCGCCGGAGAATGCCAGTGGTATTGCCCCTGTCAAAATGGATGAGGCGACGTTCCGCTGGGAGCTGAATCAAGATGCGATGGCGACCGAGAAACTGGCCGAAGGCATCCGCAAATTTGATATCGATCACAAGAAACTGATCGCAATGGTCGCCGAGCGTTTGCAGTAAGCTGCAAAACGTCTGCAAAACGTCGGTTTAACATCGGTGCGGGTTTGTAGCAGCACTGGACAGAAAATGGGGCAATCGCGGGAATGCGCGGTTGCCTTTCTTTTTTGCCGCGAGCGGACAGAGCGCTGCCTTGAAGGCAATTCCTTTGTCGACACGCCACAGACGTGTTAATCAGGAGGTGCATTACTATTGGTTGATCTTTGGTGTCCGGGAATTCTGGCGTGCCGCAGGATCAGCCATTCTTTTCGACCCATTCATTTCTGACCAAGCGATAGGATGCCAGCATGATTGCCAAGCCACGTTTCCGACTATTCAGCTGTGCGGCGATAGGCGCAGCGATCCTCACTTCAAATGCCACTGCTCAGGACGGACGGCCTGGCTATCAGCCAATACCGGACGGATACGGGTATTTTGAGGATACGTCAGCGTTGCAAGATGCGGTATCCGAAAACGATCGGACCTTTGTTCGTGAACATGGTTGGAAACTTTGGGCGGGGATCATGCAACCGCTGGAGGCGGGGAACGCCAATTCGTGGCCAGTGTGGTTCAGTTGGCCGACGGGGTCTCAGGCCTTTCCACAGGACATGGCACCACCCGAAGCGTTGCATCCTTCCATCCGAAAGTCGCAGCACGCGCAGATGGCGCGGGTAGCGCCTGTTGAAGCCGAAGCACCCAATGTCAGCACGCCGGCGCCGCAGTATCCTTTGCCGGAGTACGTAAAAGAAAATTTCAAAGGGGCAATCAAGGTATCCGGATCGGGGGAGGAGTCGCTTTATGACGGAGCCTTTTTTGCGTTCAATGGCGACATAATGATTGCGACCGAGTCTATGTCTCCTGCGGGGTATGACACTATTTGGGAACAGAGTTTGAATAAGGTCTCGACGCTAAATTGGCTCAACGAGAATGGAGAAAGTGTCGACTATCCGGCTGAGGCGATCTTTACCAAACATATGTATTGGCCAGTCAAGGCCGGAACCCTGACAGCATTGCCGTGGTACAACGGCACTCAGTGGGACCCGAGTTTCACCGGATATTGGGGGTATGAGCTTTGGGAGTCGGTCGTGGCGGTTGATCCGTCCAATTCAAAGAGCGGAGACGCGGATGTGTCTTTTCTTTTCGGCGTTCAGGAGAACGACGGCACGCCCATGGAAACGCGGTCTGTAACAGCACCGATTGTGCCGATTGATGACCTGTATCATCATCAGGTGACAGAGGAAGACTGGGCGCTGTTTAATGAGGCGGACAAGGCCATTCTGAATGCCGCGAGTTGGTGGCTTTATGAAGAACCGTTTGGCCCCGGGGATTATCTGGTAACGGTGGCGATGCATGTGTTCACCAAAGAAGTCCCTACTTGGACGCTGCAAAGTACTTGGTGGGTGAATGCGCCGGACACCGGGGAGTATGCGGCCGACCGGCCCGATCTGCCGGATGCGGTCGGGCCATGGGGGAATTATCTGCTGACACAGGGGACCGAGATTTATCCGGTGTCGGGTGATGACCTCAAGATCTCGGTGAATCCATATATCGAAGGTGTGACACACCCGATTTCCACCAGCTGCCGGAACTGCCATCAGCGGGCTGGCCATACGTCGCCCAAAAGCGCAGGCAAAACTGGTTATCAGACAGATTTGTGCCCTGACTTGTTGGAAGCTTTGACCGCACAAAGCAGTTGTCTGGCCGATGTCGCGCTTACGGACTTTTCCTGGCTTACCGCAGATCGCGCAAAATAAAGGTGCCTGA
The DNA here is from genome assembly GCF_004346865.1 of Shimia isoporae. NCBI lineage: Bacteria > Pseudomonadati > Pseudomonadota > Alphaproteobacteria > Rhodobacterales > Roseobacteraceae > Shimia > Shimia isoporae. Next base: position 46,631 of record NZ_SMGR01000003.1, on the reverse strand, counting down.
GTGTCCCCTCTGATCGCAAAGAGGGGACATCGGTACCGTTGTGTCAGGCAGCAACCGCGGAGGTTTTGGCCGCAAGTTGTGCATAGGTCTGCGTGATTTGCACAGCCGCCTGTGCCGCCTCGCGCCCCTTTTTTACGAAATGGTCGTGGTAGAAAGAGACGTGTTCTTCCGATGGTTGGAAGTGGTGTGGCGTCAGCGAAACAGATAAAACCGGTACCCCGGTTTTTTGGCCAGCTTCCATCAGGCCGGTTACGACTGCCTGGGCCACAAAGTCATGGCGGTAAATTCCTCCGTCCACGACCAACGCTGCGGCGGCGATTGCCTCATAATCGCCGGTTTCAGCCAGTTTTTGAGCCAGAAGCGGCATTTCGAAAGCGCCGGGTACATCGAAGGTGTCGACTTGGGCCTCAATGCCCAGATCAGCCAGTTGCGCCTCGAACCCGACAAGTGCCTGATCGACAATGTCGGCGTGCCAGCGGGCTTTGATGAAGGCGAATTTTGGGGATTTTGTCATAGCTCTGATCCTTTCTCTAACGACAAGATCCCAGAGCGCACAGGAGGCCAGAGCCACGTGTGGCCTGACCTTACCCATTCTCTATCATCCGGACTTTAACCGTCGGCCCCGGAGTTTCACCGGTGTCTGCTGACCCATCAACATGATGGCGCTCGCGGGCTTTCACCGCCGGTGGGGAATTTCACCCCGCCCCGAGAATGACGGAAATCTACGCACTCGGGCATTTGGGGTCAAAGGGAATGAGCCGAGAGTGACGCAACGATGGAATCTTGATGTATTTTGTTTGAGGCTCGAAAAAAATACTTGGCGTGCGGCAAAAAGCTTGGTTGAGTTGGCGCAAACACAAGGCTTTGGGGAGGAGCGCCTTATGACACAGATTGAAAATCCGATCCTTAGGGGGTTCCATCCTGACCCGTCGATTTGTCGTGTCGGCGACGACTACTACATCGCGACCTCGACGTTTGAATGGTACCCAGGCGTGCAGATCAGCCATTCCCGAGATCTGGTGAATTGGCGGACATTGGCGCAGCCGCTGCGGCGCATGGCGCAGCTGGATATGCGCGGCAATCCTGACAGCTGCGGAGTTTGGGCTCCCGCGCTCTCTTTTGCCGATGGGCTTTTCTGGCTGATCTATACGGATGTGAAGCGCCTTGATGGCAACTTCAAGGATGCGCACAATTACCTCGTGACGGCGCCTAGCATTGACGGACCGTGGAGCGATCCGATCTACCTCAATTCGAGCGGCTTTGACCCGTCTCTGTTTCATGATGATGACGGCAAAAAGTATCTGGTCAACATGGTTTGGAACCATCTGGCAACGATGGGTCAATCGGAGCGGCGCGGTGCTCCGTTCTTTGGCGGGATCCTGCTGCAGGAGTATTCAGTCGAGCAGCGGAAGCTGGTGGGCGAGATTACGAATATCTACCCCGGTAGTGAGCTTGGGCTGACCGAAGCGCCGCATCTGATGCGCAAGAATGGCTACTACTACCTGATCACCGCAGAGGGAGGGACAGGATACGAGCACGCGGTGACCTATGCGCGCTCAAAAGACCTTAGGGGGCCATATGAAACGCACCCCAATACGCATTTGTTGACAGTGCGGGACAATGACAGCCATCCGGTTCAGAGAACAGGCCATGGGCAGTACGTGGAGCTACCGGACGGGACACCTTGGCACACTTATCTTTGCACACGGCCTCTTCCGGGCACGCGACGTTCGCAGATGGGACGCGAAAGTGGCATCGCACGTTGCGAATGGCGGGATGACGGATGGCTTTATCTGGCCAATGGCGGGCTGGAGCCGAGCCACATTGAGGCTGCTCCGGACCTTTCCCCGCATCCATGGCCGAAGGCTCCCGAAAGGTTTGATTTTGCAACGCTGTCAGAGCTGCCGCCTCAGTTGCAATGGTTGCGCAGCCCTGAGACCGATCGGTTGTTTGAGTTGCGCGACGACGCGCTCCGGCTTTACGGCCGCGAGTCGATTGGGTCGTGGTTCGAGCAAGCGCTTATCGCAGCCAGACAGACGGAGTGGGTCTGTTCGGCCGAAACTGAGGTATCTTTCGCGCCAGAAAGCTATCAGCAGATGGCGGGCCTACTGGCCTATTACAACCGGACGCAGTTTCACTACCTTGCGCTGACGCAAGACCCAGAAACGGGTGGGCGGGCGCTGACGATCCTGAGTTGCGCTGACTGGCCTGAAGGTCGGTTGACCTATCCGGTTGGTGCGTTGATCCCTGTGCCGGACGAAGGCGTGGTGCGTATGCGGCTCGAGATCGATCATGCCGAGATGCGGTTCTTTTATGCAATCGGCGACGGGGCCTTTGAGCAAATCGGGCCCGTGCTGGATGCTTCGGTACTTTCCGACGAAGGCGTGCGCGGTGAACACTCGAACTTTACAGGCAATTTCGTTGGCGTCGCGGCACAGGACCTTACAGGGCGGGCGAAAGAAGCCGACTTCTCATTTTTGGAAGTTGTGAACGGGCGGCGCTGAGCCTCGGTTACTCAAGCTGCAGGATGTCCGGGGTGCAGGGCTCCCGATCCGCGGGCATCTCGTCGGCGCCATCTGTGCGCCGGCTGCGGCTGCCGCCTACATCGAGTTTAAACTTGGGCGCCGTGAGCTGGCCGGTAACGTCGAAGGGCCAGGCGCTGCGCGACAGCGGTTTGCCCACGCGGCGGGGTTCCGCGCGAATATTGATTGCGTTACCGACCCAGTCGACCTCGCCTTTGGCGACCAGTTGCACGCGCTCGGTTTCGGCCACGACCTCGTCAAATGTCACGCGACCGCCATGCAGGTGGATTGGCGCCTTGACGCAGGTGATCTCTGTGCGCCGTTCTGCGAGCTCTTCGGAGACAAGCCAAGGAAAGATACCAAGGCCCGCAAGTTCAAGCAGGCTTGTGCCGACTGCACCTTTGCCCATGTTCAGACTGGCGGCACCGACAAGAGAGTTCACGAAATTGGGGCTTTCGTGGTTACCAGTCACGTCTACCCAAGCGCTTAGCGTTCCGTGCGCGTCTATGTTGAGGCCGGCGGCTTCCAGAATTTGTCCAAAGTCCCAACCGCTTGTCCCGCCATGGATACGTATCTTGTCAGGATCGTTCACGGCGTCCATTTCCGCGGTTACTTTGAAATATCCGCCGCCATAGTGCAGTTCTATCGGCCCGGCTTCGAGTTTTCCCTCTTTGGCCTCAAAGGTGCTGGTCATCGACGAGGTTCCGCTCTCACCTACAAATTCGCGGACCTCGACGGTCAGTTCCACGTCGCTTCGGAGAAGCAGTTCCTCAGGGTCCATGAAGGTTTCTCGAGGTGTGACTTCGCCGTCGTCCTCTTCGGCCTCCGCGGTTTCTGGCGTCGCGCTCTCATCGTTCTCTTCTTCAGAGTCCGAGAGTTTGGAGAGTGAGACAAGTACCTGCAAAGCTTGTGCGATATCGTCCAACCTCAAGAGATCGCTGAGGATCGCTCCGCGAACGACATTGATGGGTTGCGTGTAGTCGAGGGTGACGTTGGAATAGATGTCGCTGTCACCGGCGAAGAGACGAGCCGCGAATTCCATGGTTTTGGCTTCACCGGCGAGGGCCACATCAAGCCCGAGTGAGCCAATGTCGACCGGCTCCAACTTGAGGGCTTCGAGGAATTTAGCGGTATCGCTGACCCCGAAGACCAGTTTCATATCCAAGCCATCCAGAAGAGAGGTGCCGTGATCCGAAATGTGTGCGGACACGCCCCAGAGATCGGTGTTTTCAGAATGCGCGTCGAGTTCCGTCAGCGTGACACGGCCTTCAGGGTCGCTCACCTTGAACGCAGCCTCCAGTCCTCCGAACAAAGCCACATCTTCCTCTGAGAGGTCGGGAAAAAGGAGGCTTGCTGACGCGTGGGCGGTGCCTTCCAGTGCGACGCCTTTGAAGGTCAGAATATCGTTGATGTCGCCTTGTAATTTGACATAGGGCGCGCCGCGCGGACCAGCCTGCGCAGCGAGGTTGCTGAACGCGATGGTGCCTTCTTCTGTTTTATGGATACGCCCAATGGAAACCGGGCCAACCCTGTCCAGCCCCTGATCAAAGGCGTTGGTTTTGATGACGAGGCGTTTGAATTCAAGATTGCGGTCGTCGTTAATCACGCGGGCCACAATTTCGGTGAGTTTCATGTCTTCGATGCTGGTGGCTTTGGGAGGCTGCGCGTCAGGCGGGAAGAGCGAAATACGCGTCTTTACGTCGAAATCCTCGACCGTAAACAAATTGCCGACATTGCCGGTCAGGGTCACCTTCTGGCCTTTGTCGAGTTCGAATTCGCCGTCGATCTCGGCCAACTCGAGGAGTCCGGGTTGGCTGGTCACAGTCGAGGTCAATGTGCCCTGTCCCTCAAAGCTGCGCTGCAAGCCCAGCACATCAAAGACTTCGCCAACCTGACCAGTGTCCATCACGAAGGCGGCTGTGTATCCTCCGCCCTGATCGGCAGGCAGTGTTTCGCCGTCGAAGGTGATGCGGATGTTTCCGAACTGAGCGAGATTGGTGAAGGGTTCGCCCCAAGGATAGTTGCCTTCGAACGAAAACTGAGCCTCGTTCAAGGAGCCGTTGGCGGTAAACTTGGCGCCACGCGGAGACGCCACCTGTGCGAGATCCGCGTCTGAGAGATCGAAATCATAGACAAAACCGGTTGCATCATCGCGCACCAGAACGCCGAAATCGTTGAGCGAAACCGTCTTGTCGGAGACAAACGTCAGAATCGACGGCCGGTCGTCGTTGGGCGGTGTCGGGTCTGCGGCTTCGGTTTCTTCAGTTTCGGTTTTTTCGCGGATTGGCTGTTCACGCTGAATCCAACTGGTGGTGCCGTCCTCGAGCGTTATCAAATTGCCCTGCAGGCCAGACAGTACAAGGTTGTCCAGATGCAGGCGGCGTTCGCGCAGCACATAGAGCATGTCGATTTCAAATTCGAAAAGTTCGAGTTCGGCCAGATTGGTTTCGGGGATGTTCTGGCTGGGAATACTGGCCTGGGACACGTGTAAATGGGTGACAGTGCCCAGCCGAACGCGCACGTCACCCTCAATGATAAATGGTTGGCCGATCTGGTCGCTGAGAAGGTCCTGAACGTTGGCCTTTCGCCATTCGGAGAACATGGGCAAGGCGAGCATGGCCCAAAGTGTCAGCACGCCGAGCAGGGCCAGAGCCAGAAAAATCATGATGAAACGGGCAATGAACTTGACCATAGGCGTCCTCCATCAGAGGGAGCGGGAAAGAAAATTCGGCGTGAGAGCCGGAGAGAAAGATATTGGATGATCAAAGCCTAAGCGGCGCTGGGCCGGTTTGTCTACCGGCGGGTTGTTTTCGTTTGGCGCGCTTTGTGGCACGGATAGAGTGTAAATCGAGGAAAAGTGTCAGTGACAGCGCATTTGAGAGAGCCGTTTTCATTTGAGAGTCTTCCTGAAGGCACGCGTGTGGATCGTTCTCGGATATTGCTTGTGATGGACGGGCAGTGCGCGTTGTGTTCACGTGCGGCCCGTTTTATTGCGGCTCATGACAGCGACGACCGAGTGCGTATTTCGCCGGCGCAGAGCGAGCTTGGTCAGGCACTGCTGCTGCATTTTGGCATGAAACCAGATGATCCGGACAGTTGGCTCATGTTGGAAGGCGGCATGGCATATGGCTCGTTGGACGCAGTTTTGCGGTTGGCGCGGCAACTGCATTGGGGTTTTGCAGTGCTTGCCCCTCTCGGGTGGTTGCCTGTTGGCGTGCAGGATTGGATTTATGCACGGATCGCCCGCAACCGATATGCGGTGTTTGGTCGGGATGACTTATGTGCCTTGCCCAGCGAGGCGTTGCGAAGGCGATTGGTTGAATAGTCGCCTGTGACCTGCCTGCGTCACGTTTTCAAAGGTTGCCCCAAAGGCCTTGCTTGGAAAGTGAAGGCCAAGGCAAGGTTTGCGCAAAGCAAAAGCAATTGTTGACCTAGGCAGTGTTTATGAAACGGGTTTTCACCGCGATGACAGCCCTTGTGGGGTTTGCGACCGCTGTGGCGGCGGAAGATGCTCCGGCGGACGGGCGAGGTGTTTTCGGGTTCTACGGTCAAATTAACCGCGGTGTCCTGAGCTATGACGACGGGCTTTCGCGGGATGAATACTGGTTCGTGGACAATTCGAAATCAGTGTCTCGTATCGGCGCGACCTGGGTTCAGGATATGCGCGACGGTTGGCGGTTTCGGGCGCGGGGCGAATTGGCGCTGCGCTGGAAGGAAACCAACAGGATCGATCAAGATAATCCACACGACCGCGACTACAAGTTCGACCGTGGCGAGATCCGAAAGGTCGAGGTCGAGTTTCGACATGACGACTTTGGTGTGCTTTTTGCTGGTCAGGGCGCAATGGCTGCCGACGGGTTTACGGGGTTGGATCTTTCATTAACAACTGTGGTGGCCGGAACGCCGGTTCAGGATGCTGCTGGCGGGATGTTTTTGCGGCGCGTAGACGGAGCAAATTCGACTTTGAGAATACGGCAAGCCTTCCGGTCGATGGGCAGTTCGCGCCGGTTGAGGTTGCGTTATGACAGTCCGATGCTGGGTGGATGGCGTCTTGCTATCGCTGCAGGGCGCGAGGTCGTGTCAGAGGCGAGCAGCAGTCAATTCGGCAAAATCTTCGCGGATGCCTCTGCCCGGTATGATGGCGATCATGGTGACTTTCGGTTGCGAGGCGGCGGCGCGTACCGTTGGATCGAAAACGGCAAGAACGTCTTCATTGCGTCGGGTTCGGTGCTGCACCGTCCGAGCGGTTGGAACTTCACTCTGGCAACCGGACACGAGGCGGCTGGTGGCCGTTACTCGTATGGAAAGATAGGATATATTGCCCGATGGTTTGATATTGGGCAGACGGCGTTGTCGATTGACTACTACAGCGGCCAGGACCTGTACGGGGGCAATATAGCGGGGGCAGGTAATGGCGACAGTGTCTCGTATGGTTTTGCCGTGGTGCAGAAGATGCGGGATCCAAAAATCGATTTCTATGCCTTGATCCGCCGGTACGAGTACGACACGCCGACTGTCGCTTATCATGACAGTATAGCTTTCCTCGCGGGCGCGCGCTGGCAGTTCTGACTGCGCATTGGATGAGCCAAAACTCGCCGCTCCAATTTGACGAAAAAATTCGTATTTACTATCAGGCCTTCAGATTGACAGGTTTGATGAATATTTTGGCGTGGATTCTGAATGATTTCGTTAAAATGCCACCCATTTCAGTTCCTTAAGGGACGGGGAAAGAGGGCGGCAGAAAGCCACACTCAGAGCATCAAACACATCCCCATTAATCTGTTAGGAGAACTGAGATGAACAATATCGTTGTAATCGGTGGCGACGGCTTTTGCGGGTGGCCAACGTCACTTCATTTGTCGCGGCGCGGTTATGACGTCACGATCGTGGACAACCTGTCTCGTCGTCGTATTGATGACGATCTGGGCGCACAGAGCCTGACGCCAATCACGACCATTGAAGACCGTATCACCGCCTGGGAAGAAGTCAGCGGACGCACAATCCGTTTTGAGATGCTGGATGTCGCGCAAGAGTTCGACAGGCTGGTTTCCCTGTTGGCTGAACTGAAGCCTGAGGCGGTCGTGCACTTTGGCGAGCAACGTGCCGCACCGTATTCCATGCGTGGGCTGACCGAGAAGCGTTATACCGTGGACAACAACATCAACGCCACGCACAACCTTCTGGCCGCAATTGCGGGTCTGGATCTGGATACGCATGTCGTCCACCTCGGCACCATGGGTGTCTACGGATACGATGGCGACGGTCTGGAAATTCCGGAAGGCTATCAGAAGGTCAAGGTGACCGGCGATGACGGCACAGAGTTCGATCGTGAAATCCTGTATCCGACCAACCCTGGCAGCGTCTATCACATGACCAAGTCCATGGATCAGCTGTTGTTCCAGTTCTATGCGAAGAACGACCGTATGCGGATCACCGATCTGCACCAGGGCATCGTTTGGGGTACCCAAACCCCTGAGACCAAGCTCGACGAGCGGTTGATCAACCGGTTTGACTATGACGGTGACTACGGCACGGTTCTGAACCGGTTCCTGATGCAGGCGGCCGTCGGTCACCCGCTGACTGTGCACGGCACAGGCGGTCAAACCCGCGCGTTCATTCACATCCGCGATACCGTGAAATGTATCCAGCTGGCGATTGAGAACCCGCCCGCACATGGCGATCGCGTGGTGATCCGAAACCAGATGGCAGAGACCCTGCGGGTGCGTGATCTGGCAGAGTTGGTCGCCAATATGACTGGCGTTCAGGTGGCTTACGTGAACAACCCACGTAACGAAGCAGCGGAAAATGATCTGCGGGTGAGTAACAAGAGCTTCCGTGATCTGGGTCTGAACCCGATGACCCTGCAAGACGGCCTGTTGGAAGAAACCGTAGAGATTGCGGAGAAATACAGCGATCGCTATGTGCCGCAGACGGTTTCAGCCGGGTCCCTCTGGACCAAGTTCCAGAAACCAGGTGTGGTTTCTGAAGTTCAACGGTTTCACGTGCCGCACCGTATTGCCGTTTAAGACCGGCTGAAACGAACCAAGGTCCGCCCGCAGCGAGAACTGTGGGCGGACACTGTTTTTTGACTATATTCAGGCCAATTACAGGTCGTGAGATGCGTAAAGTTGATCAAAGCAAAGCGTCCCGGAACGAGTTCTGGAGTGTAGACAGCCAGCCGGAAAAACTCTCTGGCCGGGTGGCCCTTTGGCGTGCGCCAGCCGTTCTGGTGACGTTTGTCCTGATTTGCGCGGGCGGACTCATTGCTTTGCAGAACTGGGAGCCCTTGAGCCGCCTGTTTCCTTCGGGCGATTGGGTTTTTGTCCCTGTTCGGGATCACCATTCCGTCGCCATTCGCCATTTCTTGGTGTCGTTCTTTTTGGCGTTTGGCCTGTTTTGCAATGGCACCATCGAGGCCAAGGCGCGGTTGATCGTTGCCTTGCTCGGGTATTTCTTCGTGTTCTGTGCGACGCTGGACTACGCAGCTTACGGAATTTCGTTGGTGACGGGCCTTCCTCCGGATTTGAATGTGCAGGAGATCGCTGGCGGGCTGGCGGGTTTCGCGGTTTTTTCAACGCAGGTGTTCCGGCGCGGGGCAATGCCGGATTCGGTGGAAATGACCATCCAGCCGCGGCGTAAGCGTGTTGTCGCGACCCGTTTCTTCGCCGTGACGCTTCTTGCAGCGACACTGTCCTATCAGGTTACCCAGTTGGACCCGCAATTCATCACGAAGTTGCGGTCGTTCTCGCTGTTGGGCGGACTAGGGCCGGGCGTTTTCCTGTTCTTACCGAGTCTCTTTTTGATGCTCTACCTTTTGTCGTGTTGGGATCGCCGCAGGGACACTCCGGATCCACAGTTCCGGCCGCCATTGTCGATTGTGATCCCCGCACACAATGAGGAATATATCATTGCGCACACCGTTGCCGCGATTGAGGCTGCTGCGATTGAATACGGCGGTGAGGTGAATGTACTCGTTGTAAACAATAACTCATCGGACTCCACTCGCGCTGTTACCGAGGCCGCTTTTGCGAAAACACGTCATGTGAATGGACGGGTCATTGACGAGGCGAGACCGGGTAAGGCGCATGCGCTCAACCGAGGTTTTGCGGAGGTACAAACAGACTTTGTGATCCGCATTGATGCCGATACGCAAATCCACTCCGATGCACTTTGGCGGGCGTTGTCGCACTTCAGTGATCCGACGCTCGGCTGTCTTGGCGGCGTGCCCTTCACCCGTGGTCGCAGTTTCTTTGAGAGGGCGCGGCAGTCTGAAGTTTTGGTGAACCACGGCTATTATGCGATTGGCACCGACGCGATCGAGGCGCTGGTTGCCATACCCGGCATGTTCGCGGTGTACCGCTCCGAGTTTCCCAGATTGCTTGGTGGCTTTGCGTTTGGCTTGAACGGCGAAGACTCAGACATGTCGATGCGCATCGGTGAGATGGGGTATCGCGTGATGGTCGATCCGAAGGTGCGCTATGAGAGTGAGGTGCCTGCCACGCTGCATCACATGCGCGAACAACGGATGCGCTGGTTCAGGTCCGCGTTTCACATCGCCGCGCGTTGTGCCGAAGCGTCGCGCATCAATCACCGGTCTTTGCGAGGGATCGTTATTCTTCCGCTGATGCTGTTGAACACGTCATTCCGTGCCATGTCGATCGGGCTGATATTTTTTGGCATGATCGAGTTCATGGATCCGTTCTCGCCAGAGATGCGGCCGCAGCTAAGTGCTATCTTTGCTGTTGCGATAGGAGCACCGTTCCTTGTGTCGATCATGGCGACGTTGATCAACCGATCCTGGCGCGCTTTGCTTTATGTTCCGGAGTACACGCTGTTCCGGTTGTTTCGGAGCTACTACACGCTAGAGAGTTTGTTGAGCATCACAGTGACGCCCGCCAGCAGACCGGACAAAAAGCCGGTCGTGTTGGAGCCGTTGGAGAGGGTGGAAACTGCGTCGTCTGAGCGAGGCAAAGACCTCGCTGTTGCAGGGAGCTGAGCTGAGATTGACGCGGGTAATTGCCCCATTTGCGACACAAATGGCCCAGAGAATGCCCAGAAGCCCGCTAAGACTCGTCCTATTTACCTTTCATTAACCATTCCGCGAGGCTGTAAATTTTGACAGCGCAGCAGGGGGCGTTGTTCGAAAGGGACGACATGGGACAGAATTGGAGACTAGGGGATTTTGACGACACCGGTCCGTTCATGCCTGAGCGGGAAGACAGTGCTGTTTCTTCCAAGCCTAGAAAAGAAGTTCACCGGCTGATGATTGAAGCTGCGCGGCGGACTGTTGGAGCGCAGGCAAATGAACCGGCCGAGCCAAAGATTTCCCGCGTTGAAGCAGCGATGCAGCGGAATGCTCCCGAATTGGCGGGAGCACCTGCGGCAGAGTTGGCGCTCATCGAGGCTGAACGCGACGCCCTTATGGCGCGTCGGTGGCCACGCCCGCGTTTGCTGTCGTTGATTATGGTTGGCACGGTCGCTTTGGTTATGCCGGCTGTGGCGATCCGGCTTCTGATCTGGTCGCTGATCCTGTTTATTGTGGCTGCGGTTGCTGTTGGACCAGAGCGGGTCCGAGATGCCTTGCGTGGTGTGGGCCTCTGGTGCATGCGATATTGGCAGCATGAACTGCGACTGGCGCAAAAGTTCGTGTCCGGAAGATAACCTTTCTTTTCAGAGAGTTGGGCAACAAGCCCCTAGGCGATTTTGAGCATTTGCCTCAAAATCGCCACAACTGTGCCTGCTGAGCACCAAAGTCTTAAGCAAACCCTAACAGTTAGAGTTCAACTTGATTCGTACGTGGCTGTGTGAGGGCGGCGGCGTCTCAGGAAACGGCGTGCCGCGCTTACCAAGGGTGCGTCGAGATGGTGATTGGTATGAGCAACGACGATCCAACGCTTTATGACAAAGGTGATGTGCCGCAGTATGGCGCGGATATCAAAGAACCCGGCGAGCCGTTCGGCGAGGAAACCCTTGATGCGATCCGAAATCTGGTTGCAGATGACGAGGCCGTCGCGGGCGTTCCCCAAGAAGCCCTCGCTGTCGAACCCAAACCAGTAGAAGCCCGCCCCGAGCCGATCGAACACAATGTCGCGCCGGTTGGCGCAAGGGCACGTGCTGAGGCGACGTCCGCGGAATGGCACGATTGGGTTGAGGCTCCGCGAGAACGCTCCTGGCGCAAGCTCGAGATTGTCGAGGGCGGGCCGACACGAGCTTTGCGACGCTTTCTGACAACGCCCCGTATCCTGTCTGTCGCTCTCCTGAGCTCGGTGGTTTATTGGCAACCGATGTTCATTCCGATGCTGGTTCTGACATTCCTTTCCGGACTATTGCTGCTTGGGGCCCTGATCGGTCAGGACCGTATGGCGCGCATCGTCGGACGCCGCATTCAGCGGTTTATCTGGAATGACCCGGCACGGGCGCGCTTTGTGGAAAAACTCCTCCCCAATAGCATGCGTCATCTGCTCTATCGTCCCGTGACTGATGACGATGCATGGGATGGGCCGATAGACCCGTCATTTGCGGCACGTATCTCACGAATTGGTGGTTGAAGGCGTTTCAACGATCAAAGAGCGCCAAATGGCCTTGAATTTGTCAGGCCAGCCAAGTATGTCAGCCTCTGATCAAGGCAAAGAAGAAGCGTCATGGCGAAAACCAATCCGATCACCTTTATTCAGCAAGTCCGCGCGGAAGTGTCCAAAGTCGTTTGGCCGACTCGCCGCGAAGTTCTGCTGACCACGGTCATGGTCTTTATCATGGCGGCGCTGACTGCGGCGTTTTTCTCGCTTGTGGACATTCTGATCCGCGGCGGTCTGAACGGCATTCTGTCGCTCTTCGGCTAAGGCTGGTGAGGTCGCTTCGCGGCCTTTGGCTCTTGAAATCCAATGGTATCGGCGGTAGTTCACTGCCTACTTCGGGAATGTGGCGTGTGGCGAATCAAGTTGCACGCCGATTTTTTGTTCCCAAATGCCCCCGTCGGGGCGCGTATTGAAATGACACCCGGCCCAGGCCGGTAAGACGGGAAAGAACGGTCACATGGCAAAACGGTGGTATTCGGTCAGCGTACTTTCGAACTTCGAGAAGAAGGTCGCCGAGACAATCCGCACGTCGGTCGAAGAGCAAGGGCTCGAGGACCAGATTGACGAAGTGCTGGTGCCGACTGAAGAAGTGATCGAAGTGCGTCGCGGCAAGAAAGTGACCACCGAGCGCCGCTTTATGCCCGGTTACGTTCTCGTGCACATGGAAATGAGCGATCAGGGCTATCACCTGATCAATTCGATCAACCGCGTCACCGGTTTCCTTGGCCCGCAGGGCCGTCCGATGCCGATGCGTGACGCCGAGGTGCAGGGCATCCTTGGTCGCGTGCAGGAAGGCGAAGAAGCGCCGAAGCTGATGATCAGCTTCGAGGTGGGCGAGAAGGTCAAAGTCAACGACGGCCCGTTCGAAGATTTCGACGGCATGGTCGAGGAAGTGGACGAAGACAACCAGCGCCTGAAGGTGACCGTGTCGATCTTTGGCCGCGAGACCCCGGTCGAGTTGGAGTACACTCAGGTGACCAAGCAGGGTTAATGGCTTTAGGGGTCTCCCCTCAAATTCGTGAATTGATTAAGCGCTCCGATGTGTCACCATCGGGGCGTTTTTGTTTGTGCGGTTTGTTGGAGGGCGTCATGGCCACAGCCAAGGAAAATGCGATCGATCTGTATATGAAGGGTATTCGGGACGGGCACGCGGAGGAGGCCGTAAATGCCTACACCGGCGCGCGGTATACGCAACATTCGACAGGAGTGGCGGACGGCAAGGAGGGGTTTCTGGCTTTCTTTGGACCTTTCATCGAGCGCAATCCGGATCGGGACATCCGCGTGGTGCGGGCGCTGCAGGATGGGCCGAAGGTTTTCCTTCAGGCGCATCAGGTTCTGAATGGCGGGGCTGCGAGGTGGGTCACGACGGACTTCTTTGATTCAGACGACGAAGGGCTGATCGTCGAGCATTGGGACGTGATTGGCGAAGACACACCGCCCAATCCGGCGGGTCGAACCTTGGTAGATGGGCCGACGGACGTTGTTGATCTCGATAAAACGGCGGCGAACAAGGCGCTGGTGGCGGAATTTATAGACGCCTGTCTGATCGGGCGGCGGGTAGACCGGATGGGGGATTTCATCAGCGATGAGGTGTTCCATCAGCACTCATCCGGGATGGAGGACGGGCTGGCGGCCTTTGCCGCTTTCTATGGCGCGGAAGACTGTCCGTTGAGTTTTCAGGAGTGCTTCCTGATGGTGGGTGAGGGGAATTTTGTCGCCACGCTCAACCGCACACGGCTGAATGGTCAGGACATGTGTCAGGCGGATATTTTCCGAATTGAGAATGGCAAGATCGTTGAACATTGGGACAATGCAGAGCCGGTGCCGCCGCGCGAGGAATGGGCAAATTCCGGAAAATTCTGAGGGACTCCCACCTTCGTCTTCAGTCGATCACAAACTCTCTTGCAGCTTTGGCAAATATTGGTAAAAGAAAATTACCAATTTAAGGGATTTGCCAAAGCGTCAGGGGAGGGCGTGCCATGCGGCTCACGGATTGCCACAATTTTCAGGACTTTCGGAAGCTGGCCAAGAAGCGCCTGCCGGGACCGATCTTTCACTACATCGACGGGGCGGCGGATGACGAGATCACCTACCGCCGCAACACCACGAGCTTTGACGACGTGGATTTGGTGCCCAACGTCCTGAACGGGGTGGAAAACGTCGATATGTCGGTGGAGGTCATGGGCCAGAAGCTCGACATGCCGATCTATTGCGCGCCCACAGCCTTGCAGCGGTTGTTCCATCACGAAGGCGAGCGGGCGGTTGGCAAGGCGGCGACCAAATACGGAACAATGTTTGGCGTGTCCTCGCTGGCGACGGTGACGGTTGAAGAGATCGAAAAGATCGCGCCGGGGCCGAAGATGTTCCAGTTCTACTTCCACAAGGATCGTGGCTTGAACGATGCGTTGCTGGAACGTGCGCGGGCGGCGAATTTTCAGGTTATGGCGCTGACGGTGGATACCATCACGGGCGGCAACCGCGAACGGGATTTGCGCACGGGCTTTACCTCTCCGCCCAAGCTGACACCGGCTTCGGCCCTGAGTTTTGCGGCGCATCCGATGTGGGCGTGGAACTTCTTCACCAAAGAGAAATTCGACATGCCGCACCTGTCGGGGCATGTGAGCGCAGGGACCAATCTGGCCGTGTCAGTAGGAGAGTATTTCTCGACAATGCTTGACCAGTCGATGAACTGGAAGGACGCGGAGAAGCTCTGTGCCCAATGGAACGGACAGTTTGCTCTAAAAGGCATCATGAGTGTCGAAGACGCAAAGCGGGCGGTTGATATCGGTTGTACCGGTATCATGGTGTCCAACCACGGTGGGCGGCAGTTGGACGGATCGCGCGCGCCGTTTGATCAGCTGGCAGAAATCTGTGACGCCGTGGGCGACCAGATTGATGTGATCTGCGAAGGCGGCATTCAACGCGGCACACATGTGCTGAAGGCGTTGTCGGTTGGGGCGAAGGCCTGTTCCGGCGGGCGGCTTTACCTCTATGCACTCGCGGCGGCGGGGCAGGCTGGTGTCGAACGCGTGCTGGGCAATATGCGCACTGAGATTGAGCGGGACATGAAGCTGATGGGGATCACGAGTCTGGATCAGTTGAGCCGTGAGAATCTGCGCTGGCGCTGAACAATCGTAAGAAAGAAGAATTTCATGCACCCGACCAATTTAGGTCGGGTGTTGTTGTTTCTGACCTGGCGGTAGGCGTCATTTCGGCAAGATGAACGGGCCAAAAATCAGGGAGTAGTAGTATAGCATTTGCACGATAAGAACGGCGATGATGTTACCGATGAGCTGTGCCCAGCCGAGGATCGGAATCCACTTTTGCAACATTTTCTCCAGGATCTCTTCGGCAACCTCCTTGCCCAGTTTCTTGATCAGAAGTTCGCGGAACTTGTCCGAGAGCAGGAAGTCCTCAAGCAAGGTTTTCACAAGCTCCCAGAAATCGTGCTCGGCGGCGGCTCTGAGCAGGTCTTCCCAGACGTCTTTGAACTCTCCGCCGCGGAGGATTTCGAGGATGGGTACGTAAAAGTCGATCAGATCGAGGGCGCCCAAAGTCTTGAACAGGATCTCTTCGATGACCGCTTGCCAATCGGTGGTGGGCGTAGGGGCGAAGAACGCCTTCAGCATCGCCATAGGGACGAAACCATAGCGGTTTTCCATATCAAGAAGTACCTCGAACGAAGGCATCGGGGTTGGCTTGATGGGCATGTGGGTCATCGGGTGCAGGCAGAACTGCTTGTATGAGATGGCCATTTCCGCAGCGTGGGCCTGAATGGAAACGCCTTCGTCATAGAGGTTGATCATTTCGTCCGGCGGGCGTTCGCCCGCGGCCACCATTGCGCTTGCGGTTTCGACCTGCGCGAGGAATCGACCGCTCATCTGGATGATTTTGTGTTCATTCCCGACAACCGCAGGGAAGGGGCGTGCCGAGCCGAAGTTGGCGTGATCTGCCATGATGGCTGCTCGAATGGCCGTCGGATCCGGATTGTCGCGGTTCATTACTGTTTCCCCGACAATCGCGCGCATCGCCAGCGTGGAAACCGGATTGCGGCCCACCGCCACGATATATGGGCTGACAATATTCGCGATCTTGTCGGCGTCTTCCTTTTCAAAACCGCCGTAGTGAAGGTTCTTCGCGAGAACCTCTCCGCTGTAGTCTTTGATGACGTGCTCGCGGTTTATGATCCCCAGTCGTCCAGTGGACAACATGGATGCGGGCGCGCGAGGGCCAACTTCAACGGGCCAGCGCTCCCGCATCCCGCGCCGCCAATCTTTGCCTTCTTTCTGGTGGTAAGGAATGGGCTCGCCAATCGCTTTGCCGTCTTTCGTGTGTTGGTAGGAAATGGGTTTGGTTTGCTTGAACAGGCTGTCAACCTGAACGCTGACGCTCGTGCCTTGGGGCACCTCGTTCTCCCAGGTAATGTGTACTTGATTGTCCTTTGCGACAATCTTTTTGGGCTGCGGCTGTCCAATCACTCTGGGGTTTTTCAGTGAGCCTCCGGACCAGGCGTACAGGATGTGCAAGTCATTGGTGCCGGGTTCCGTGATTTTGAATTTATGTGGTCCTATTACGTGCATAATCGTCTCCTAAAAATCGTTACGCGCACTTGAAATAACGTGCAGTTTTCTTGGGAAAAGCGGCGAAATCTTAACACAAATTAACGATTTTTGCCATTCCGCCGCCGAAACGGCCAGGACCCGGGTTCTTGGAAAACTTGGAAACCGTTTGAGTCCAAATGGATAACTGGTTCCTGTTCAACGGTTGATCTGGCCGTCGCCAGAGAGGCGTGGTAGCAGCCGGTATGACCAAAGTTTCATTACGCGATACTCTTAGAAACCGTTTTGGCCCGACTGGTGAGACCGCCGCAGATCAAGCAGGCTTCTCCGACATTCCGAAACTTCTTTCAAACCTGTCCTCGCGCGGATCCTGCCGTGCTTTTCGGGACCAACCGGTCCCCTTCGAAACGCTCAAGCTTTTGGCCGCTGTCGCGCTGGGCGCGCCAACAAAAAGCGACCTGCAACAATGCGACATTATCATTGTGCAAGACCCTGAGCGTCGGGCGCGTTTGAATGCGTTGATCGACGGAGAAGGTTGGGCACATAGAGCGCCAGCCTTTGTGGTGTTTTGCGGGAACAATCGCCGCCAGCGTCTGATCCACGAGTGGCGGGCATTACCGTTTGCGAACGATCACCTTGACGCCTTTTTCAATGCATCGGTGGATACAGGGATAGTTCTGTCGGCGTATGTTTTGGCAGCGGAAAGCACAGGGCTGGGATGTTGTCCGGTAAGTGCCGTGCGCAACGAGCCGGAAGAGATCAGCAATATTCTCGAGTTACCAGACCATGTCTTTCCGGTTGCGGGGCTTGCGATAGGTTGGCCGCAAGGAGATGCGACTCCGAGCGTCAGGCTGCCATTGGATGTGACTGTGCATCGCGACTGTTATGACGAGCAAAACTTGCGCGGCGTCGTTGAAGCCTATGATCGGGATCGCGAAGCGGTACAGCCCTATGCATCAAGACGAAATGATGCAGCGCATCAGGATCGGCCTGATGCTTATGGTTGGTCCGAGGACAAGGCGCGGCAGTATTCACTTTCCGAACGTCGGGGATTTGGGCGTTTTGTCCGTGACAAAGGGTTTTTGTTGGACTGAGGTGGCTCAATTTGAAGCGATCACCGCATCTGGGAGCAAAGTCCTGGTCGTTCCCAAAAACTGCAGTAAACCCCTTGCCAACTTGATCGAACAGGCGTAGATCGCGCGTCTATCGTCTTCGGGCGAGATTCTCCGTGGGAGATTCGGGCATCGCGATGTTTGGATCGGACCACGCAACATAAACCGGGTGGAACGCGTTCCACCTACGTTGAAAGGAAAACCAAATGGCTAAGAAGCTTGCTGGTACAATGAAGCTGCAGGTTCCTGCAGGTCAAGCCAACCCTTCCCCACCCGTCGGTCCGGCGCTGGGTCAGCGCGGCATCAACATCATGGAATTCTGTAAGGCGTTCAACGCCAAGACACAGGACATGGAGCCCGGCGCGCCGTGCCCGACCGTGATCACCTACTATCAGGACAAGTCCTTCACCATGGACATCAAGACGCCGCCTGCGTCTTATTACCTGAAGAAGGCTGCCAAGCTGAAATCCGGTGCGAACAACCCGGGTCGTGAGACCGTGGGTTCCGTCACCGCCGCTCAGGTGAAAGAAATCGCCGAAGCGAAAATGAAAGACCTGAACGCTAACGACATCGATGCTGCAATGCAGATCATCCTTGGCTCCGCGCGTTCCATGGGCATCGAGGTGAAGTAATGGCGAAGCTTGGAAAACGTACTGCCGCAGCGCGCGAAGCGTTCGCAGGCAAAGAGAACCTGACCGTCGAAGAAGCTGTTGCTCTGGTCAAAGGCAACGCCACCGCGAAATTCGACGAAACCGTCGAAATCGCTGTTCAGCTGGGTGTTGACCCACGCCACGCAGACCAGATGGTCCGCGGCGTTGTTGGTCTGCCTAACGGCACCGGCAAAACCGTTCGCGTTGCAGTGTTTGCACGTGGCCCGAAAGCGGAAGAAGCTCAGGCAGCTGGCGCAGACATCGTTGGCGCAGAAGACCTGATGGAAACCGTTCAAGGCGGAACCATCGAGTTCGATCGCTGCATTGCGACCCCGGACATGATGCCTGTTGTTGGTCGTCTGGGTAAAGTCCTGGGCCCACGCAACCTGATGCCGAACCCCAAGATTGGCACCGTGACCATGGACGTGGCCGACGCGGTCAAGAACGCCAAAGGTGGCGAAGTTCAGTTCAAAGTCGAGAAAGCCGGCGTTGTACACGCAGGTGTCGGCAAAGCTTCCTTCGACGAAGGCAAGCTGGTTGAGAACGTGAAAGCCTTTATGGAAGCCGTTCTGAAAGCCAAGCCAGCTGGCGCAAAAGGCGCATACGTCAAAAAGATCGCTCTGAGCTCCACCATGGGCCCGGGCGTGACCATCGACGTGGACGCGGCAGCCGCTCAGTAAGGTCGAAAGAACCAATAATTTGAGGGCGTCCCAATCGGGGCGCCCTTTTTCGTTTTGACTGCGCGGAGAGGGTCTCTCGAATTTTTTCTAAATAGCGGTGGGGTCTCTCGTTGTATTAACCCAACGGAAATTCAAATCGGGTCTTTGTCGGTTTCAATTGAAACAGGTCTGGCCGTGAAAAGTTCGAAACTATCCAAAGACTATATTCGTCGTAGAGGAACCCTCGCTTTGGGTATCCTACTTGTGGCGAGTCTCGGAGCCTTCTTCATTTCGACCCACAGCCAGCGCGCCACCGCAATGCGAAACAGCAATGCGCACGATCTGGACAAAATCCTTGTGTCTGTCGCGGAAATGTCCACCGCATTCGAGCAGATCCGAGTCAATCCAATGTCGCAGCGCTCGGAAGTTGATCAGGCGAGGGTCGGTCGCGCTGTGCGCAGCGGTGAGCAAGCACTTGAGCGCGTGCACATCGCCTTGGAGGCCGGACAATATTCTGAAAGCTCTGAACGGGTGCTGCGCCAGCCGACGCTGAGCCCACTAAATGAGCTGGAGGATCTGTTTTTTCTGGCGAACAAAGTGGTGACTTCGTCGCGCTCGGATCCTGGAACAGCGAAGGCAGCCGCTTTGGCCGCCAACATAAGCAGGCAGGTTTTGCCCGTTCTTTTGAAGGTGTCGGAATCAGAGTTGCTCTCTGTCCAACAAGCCGGTCATCGGCAGGTCCTCTTTTCTCTGGTCGCTATTCTGCTGACGCTTGGCGGTATGGCCGTCGCGTTTTTCACGGTCTTGTTGCCGACAGAACGCTATGTTGTTTCCAGCCAGGAAGAGATCGAGGCGGGGCGGCAAGAAGCACTCGCTGCCTCGCAGGCAAAATCGCTGTTTCTGGCGACTATGAGTCATGAAATTCGCACGCCACTGAACGGTGTACTCGGATTGAACCAACTTTTGTTGGAAGGTGAAACCGATCCGGAACGGCGGCAAATGCTGTCCCTTGCTGTCTCCAGCGGGCAGTCGCTTCATCAGATCATCAACGACATTCTGGACCTGTCCAAGATCGAGGCGGGCAAGCTTGAACTGGAGCGCGCCGACTTTGATGTCCGGCAGCTTTGCCAGGAAGTGGGGGATTTGTTTGCGGCGCAGGCCAAACAAAAGGGCATCGTGCTGAAGCTTGAAGTCGGAGACACAGGCGAAGGTTGCTGGGTATCCGGATTTGCCAAGCCAACGCGTCAGGTGGTGCTGAACCTCGTCAACAACGCGGTGAAATTCACAGACAGCGGATCCATTGTTCTTCGACTCGAAGAAATCTCGGGCAACGCTGAGAAACCAAGGATGGTTCGCATTTCTGTTCAGGATACAGGCATTGGCATTTCCGAGGATGCGCTTGATCGTGTGTTTGACCAATTCGAACAGGCTGATGCTTCGACAACGACGCGGTTTGGCGGCACCGGCCTCGGGTTGGCGATTGTGAAGCGTCTTGCCGAGGCGATGGGGGGCGACGTTGATGTCGAAAGCACTGTTGGTTGTGGTTCAACATTCTCGGTGGTCCTGCCTGTGCGGGATGCGGCGCCACGGCCAGTCTTCTCGCAGAAACGAAGCCGCGACCTGAGTTGTCTTGAAGGGCGAAAAGTGCTGGTGGTTGACGATAACCGGGTCAATCGGCTGGTCGCCACCAAAATGCTGGAACGGCTTGGTTGCGTGGTTCTGTGTGCCGAAGACGGCATCGCCGCAGTCAAGGCCGAAGCTGACTGGCGGCCCGAGTTGGTCCTTATGGATGTCAGGATGCCGGGCATAGACGGGCTCGAAGCAACACGGCGCATTCACGACAACGCTGTAGAGGCGAACCGCGTGGCGGCTCCAATTGTTGGCCTGTCGGCAAATGCCATGGAAGAACATCGGGAAGAGGGGCTCGCCGCCGGTATGGACGGCTATTTGACCAAACCCCTGAAACGTGAGGCGCTCGAAGAAGAATTGCTGCGCCACCTGAACTTTAAAAATGCAGAAGAGAAAGAGAACATCAAATGCGCATGACGGAAATATCGAAAGTGGTTTTAGCCACAGTTGCGATTGCGCAACCTCTGGCTGCTGATACGGATGAAATCTGGTTCTACAACTGGTCGGAATTCATTGACCCTGCAGTCCTCGAAAGTTTCGAGGAGGCTCACGGAAAATCTGTCAGGGTTGAGCAATATGGCGAAAGCAACGAAGCCGAGTCACGCCTTGCTGCAATGGGCACTGGCTATGATCTGGCGGTTGTTGGAGCCGAGACCGTTGGTCGTTTGGCTGAAGCTGGCGCGCTCCAGAAGTTTGATCCGGCGCTTGCGCCCAACATTGCCGATCTGGACGCGGAACTTTGGGATGTTTTCCGCAAAACGGTTCCGGAAGCAGATGGATACGCGGTGCCATATCTGTGGGGCACAACCGGGTTGGTGTTTGATCGCGAGGCGGTGGCTGAGCGATTGCCTGATGTTCCCACGGACAGCTGGGCGTTGATTTATGATCCGGAGAATGCGGCCAAGCTTGCGGATTGTGGCATTTCGATCATTGATTCCAATGAGGAAGTCGTTGCTACGGTATTGGCCTATCTCGGCAAAGACCCGCATTCTCTTGCGCAGGACGATCTGGATGCGGCTTTTGACGTGCTGGCATCAATTGCGCCCTATGTGCGTTCCTATGACACGGACCAATATGACGACCTTGTGGAAGAAAAGGTTTGTGTTTCCGTTACATGGAGCACCGAGGCGCTTGGTCCCATGATCGACGAGATTACAGACAAATACGAATATGTGTTGCCGAAGGAGGGAGCCAACATTTGGGTGGACTCTTTCGTGCTTCCTGTGGACTCCCAAAACGTCACTGGGGCGATGGAGTTTCTGAATCACGTCGTTGAACCGGAAAACCTCGCACTCTCAACGATTTGGGGAGGGGCGGCTATCTCTGCGCCCGTGACCTTGGAAATGGTGGATTGGGATGTTTACAACATCCCGGCTCTGACGTTGCCGGAAGAAGTTCGAGAAAACCTGTTTTTTGTATCTATGCGTAGCAGCGAACAAAAAAGGGAGCTGGATCGGCGTTGGCGATTTATGCAGATTGGCATGTAAATGGTGGGGCGCTTTGGGCGTAATTGCGTGACGGGACGCTTAATGTGCTTGCCTTGACGCAAGTTCTAGCGGGCTAGCCGCCTATTGCATAGCGCGTTGGGGAGGAAATGCTGGCAGCGTTGCGTAGAGTTCCGGGCCGATGGGACTGACGCAAGACAGTGACATCGAGCCCGCTGTTCAGAACAGAAAATTGATGCTGTCGAAGGTGCTCAGGGTTTCGCCTTGTATCAGGATGGAATTCCCTATGCCGGTGATAATCAACAGATCGTCTCCCACTGTTGAAGAAGCGGCTTTGACATCGCTGGATGATGCGAAAGCTGAATGGTGGCGAAAGTTCACCACGTCGGAGTTACCCAATTTGCTTATCGTGTCGTTACCGTGCGCGTCCTTGAACACAAATGTGTCTGCATGGGCTCCGCCATCCAGAAAATCATCGCCCTTTCCACCCAGCAACGTGTCCTCTCCCCAACCGCCGATTAGGCTGTCGTCGCCGCCCCCGCCGCTCAGGAAATCATTGTCGTGGTGGCCAAAGAGCGTGTCGTTTCCGGCTTGGCCCTTGAGGATGTCTTCGCCGACAAATCCGAACAGCGTGTCGTTGTCCTGTCCGCCAAGCATTGTGTCGTCGCCGTAGCCCCCATTCAGAGTGTCGTTGCCTGTTCCGCCGGACATGTGATCGTGCCCGATCTGGGGAGTATGTGTGTAAGGAGGAAGGTAGTCGCCATCGAGAAGGTCGTCTCCCGCGCCGCCGACGAGGACGTCGTCACCAGACCAGCCCTGCAATGAGTCGTTGCCGGCAAATCCGAGCAGTGTGTCATTACCTTCGCGTCCATTAAGCTCGTTGGCTGACCGGTTACCGGCAATGTAATCGGCGAAATCGGAGGCCATGACGTTTTCAATGCTGCGCAGTGTTATTTGACCGAACTCGGTTGCCTGAACGCTTTGCAAACGCAAGTCTATCGTGATGCCTGTGGTTGCTATGTAGCGAGCCATGCTCAGCGTATCGCTTCCGCCTCCGCCGTTAAAAAGGCTGTCTCCGACGTCCCAAGCAATAAGATCATCACCCAAACCACCAAAAACTGAGTCGTTACCAGTTTCGGCGGCCAAATAGTCGTTACCTGCTCCGCCGCGTAGCGTGTCGGTTCCGACGCCGCCAAAGATCAAATCACTACCGTCGCCGCCCCAAAGTGCGTCGTCGCCTTCGTCACCGTGCAGGCGATCGTTTCCCGCGCGGCCGCGCAGGGTGTCGTTGCCAAGGTAGCCACGGATAATGTCGCCGAGTTCGCTGCCGATGAGTGCGCTGTCGTCCAGATCTGTGCCGCCTACGAATGCCATTCTGTTGTCCTCAAAATGAAGTCGGGATTCTATGGGTATTTGGAAACACAGGCAGCATAGCACATAACTGAAGTGCGCGTTGTGATTGCATCCTTTCACTTTCCTGTGGACAAAGCTGTAGGCTGGGCCTAAAGACGCCCTGCCCACACGCAGAGTGTCATCTTGATTCTCTGTGAGTGGCCTGTCCAAGACGAAGGGTTCGGATTTCGGTCTGAATAATTCCTTTCTGAGATGGGGTAAGAGACAAGAATTCTTATGAAGGGCCCTGTTGGGCGCTTCGGCGATCTTGGTTCCCAACCCTTTTGTATGGACCTAAACGCGTGCCGCTTTTGTGGTGCGCAAAACTGAGCCGGGGAGCAATCCCCAATTTTGGAGTAAAACTGTGGATAGAGCACAAAAAGAGAAGTTGGTCGAAGAGCTCGGCCAGATCTTTGAAAGCTCTGGCGTTGTAGTGGTTGCCCACTACGCGGGTCTCACGGTTGCTGACATGCAAGACCTCCGTGCGCGTGCGCGCGAAGCGGGTGGTGCAGTGCGTGTCGCCAAGAACAGGCTCGCCAAGATCGCCCTGGACGGCAAACCATGCGAAAGCATTGGTGGCCTTCTGTCGGGTATGACCGTTCTGACCTATTCCGAGGACCCTGTGGCAGCAGCCAAAGTGGCCGAGGACTTCGCCAAGGATAACAAAAAGTTTGAAATCCTCGGCGGTGCAATGGGCGAGAACGCTCTGGACCGTGCTGGTGTTACAGCAGTGTCGAAAATGCCTTCCCGCGAGGAGCTTATTGCCTCCATCGTTGGCTGCATCGGCGCACCTGCTTCCAACATCGCCGGCGCCATTGGCGCACCTGCTTCGAACATCGCATCCATCCTGTCTACCATCGAGGAAAAGGCAGAGGCTGCGTAAGCAACTTACGAACCGCGTAGGCACAATTGCCCAACGTTGGAACACATACCTAGAAACGGAAAGAGTCAAAAATGGCTGATCTGAAAGCACTCGCCGAAAGCATCGTGGGTCTGACCCTGCTGGAAGCACAAGAACTGAAAACCATCCTCAAAGACGAGTATGGCATCGAGCCCGCAGCTGGCGGCGCAGTTGTAATGGCAGGCGGCGGCGACGCAGCCGGCGGCGCAGCTGAAGAAGAAAAGACTGAATTCGACGTGATCCTGAAATCTGCAGGCGCATCGAAAATCAACGTCATCAAAGAAGTCCGCGGCATCACTGGCCTGGGCCTCAAAGAAGCTAAAGAACTGGTTGAAGCCGGCGGCAAAGCTGTCAAAGAAGGCGTCTCCAAGGACGAAGCTGAAGAGATCAAAGGCAAGCTGGAAGCAGCTGGCGCCGAGGTCGAAGTTAAGTAATTCGGGTTTTCACCGAGTTATTGCAGGCGTCCCTTTCGGGGCGCCTGTTTTCGTTTGGGCACCTATTCACATAGCGGAAGTTCAAGCGGAGGCCGCTTTGGCAAAGAACTGCGCCATTCGTTAATGATCGGCTGTAGTGTGCGTTTGGGCCAGAATTTCGGGGTGCCGATAGCTGCGAGGCAGGCTTCGTTCCAATAGAGCCCGGCCCGCGCCAGCGACGTTCCCTTTTTAACCGCCTTGGCGATTGCGTTGATGTCCTGTGATGCGGGGTAGATGTAAAGCGTTGTGGGGTTGCCATCGGCGATCCTGAGTATTTCCGTGGTCGCCGGTTTTGACCATGTGGTGCATCCATTGCTGCGACCTGAGGTGTAATCCACAAGTCTTCCGAAAGGCACAAATCCATCATCGTCGGCGTGTTTGCTTTGTGGCCTTTCCATTCGGCACTGCCATTTCAGGAACATGGCACGGTGACCGCCAATGGCGCGCTCGCGCGCGTTACTTGTCTCGCCTTCGCCGTCAAACAAAAGAAACGTGCGGAGAAATGGTTTGGTGCCAGACGTGCTTTGATAGTAGCCCTTGAACGAAGTGCGGGATTCAGCCGTTACATAGGCGCCTCCAGCCGTGAGCTTCGAGCCTTCAGCATTGCTGAAGTTGCGCGCACATTGCCGACCATTCGAAAAGTTTGCGCGGGCAAGTTTACGGCCGTTTCCGTATCCCGAGGATACGGCCTTGAAGGTTTTCGACGATTCACAAATCACATAGAATCGAGATAGTGCGGCGCCATTGGACGCGGTGCTTGGTCGAGTAGCGTCCATTGCGAAATAGCAGCCGTTTTTTACGGCGCCACTTTGCGTCTTCTCCCGATAGAGTGCACGCGCCCTATCCAGTACGACCGGCGCGATCTGGTTGTGACCCGTACCGACATGTTTTTGCAGCCAGACTGGGACATCTGCTGAAAGCGAGGAGGCGATCGCCGGTGTTGCGTTTAGCAACCCGGAGAATAGAGAAACCGAAAGGACTAGACTGAGTGACTTAAGCAACAAAACATAGGCCTCGAACAGGGAAACAGCGATCAGTTGTTGTCAGCCTGCACGAAAAAGGCGTGCCCGGTCTAGGGGAGGCGGGCAAATTTGAAGTCGGGCTCAGGTGTTGGAAAGACCTTCCCGGAGATGATTGAGTAGGGCGGTTACTTTTTTTGGGCGCAGATGCGATGGTTGCACGATGGCGACGACGTCGGCATCTGGTAGGGACCACTCAGGCAGAACCCTGAGCAGTCGTCCGCGGTCGATGTCGTCTCTGACGCTCCATTCGGAGCGTTCGACAATCCCCAAACCATCTAGCGCCCAAGCGCGAACAACTTCGCCGTCGTTGCTTCGGAAAGCCGGTGTAAATCGAACGCGGCATTCCAATCCATCATCGCTGCTAAAACGCCAATGCGTGACATCCGCGGCGTCTTCTTGGATGCAACCACATCTATGGCTCGAAAGGTGGCTTGGATGCTCCGGGTGCCCAACCGATGCGAGATAGGTTGGCGAAGCGCAAAGCAGGCGTTTGTTCCTACAAAGGACGGTTTGCGTTGCGCTCAGGTCGGGCAGGCGGCCCACGTTTACGACAATGTCCCATGTTTCGTCGCCCATGTGTCGGCGTGGGTGATCTGACAGAAAGAGGTCCGGAGAAATGTCGGGGTGGGCTTTTGCAAAGGTTCCGACAAGCGGCGCAATGTTTAGGCGCCCGTAGCCGAAAGGCGCGAGAATCCGGACTGGACCTGACAACGCTTCCCGCTTCTCGAAGAGGTCTTTCATCAAAGCGTCTGCCTGATTAAGCAAAGGATCCGCTTTTTGTAGCAGTTCAGCGCCTTCGCCGGTCAGGCCAAGACCATTTGGGCCGCGGTTGATCAATGCAAGCCCCATGCGGTTCTCCAATGCCGAAAGGCGCTGCGACACAGCCGGCGGTGACACGCCAAGGTGTCTGGCGGCGTCCGACAAGGACGCGGATTTCGCCACCGTTCTAAAGAAGTGGAGATCCGAAAGGTCGATCATAAGAGAACACTTAAATAAGCTTTAAGTAGAACTTTATAACGTCGATGGAAATGGCGTGATAGGCAAGGGAAAAGCAATATTACCGGAGATATTGGGGTGTTTGACCAACTTGCCACGCCTTGTCTGGTGCTCGACGAAGCACGGATGATGCGGAACATAAATCGCTTGCGGACGCGTTCCGAAGCTCTTGGCGTAGATCTGCGACCGCATTTGAAAACCTGCAAGTCTGTTGAGGTGGCG
Source organism: Shimia isoporae (assembly GCF_004346865.1). NCBI lineage: Bacteria > Pseudomonadati > Pseudomonadota > Alphaproteobacteria > Rhodobacterales > Roseobacteraceae > Shimia > Shimia isoporae. Next base: position 19,474 of record NZ_SMGR01000003.1, on the reverse strand, counting down.
AGACGGGTTTTGCATGAGGGTGGAGCAGCAACGGTTTCCACTTTGAAAGAAGTAGAAGAATTCGCCGCGGCGGGCGTTGATGACGTCGTCTATGCCGTCGGGATTGCACCAGACAAATTGGAGGCAGTCGCGGAGCTGCGGAGAAGTGGTTGCGACGTCAAAGTGCTGCTGGACAGTCTGGAGCAAGCTGAGGCGGTCGTTGCCGCGGGTGTACCCGCGCTGATCGAAATTGACAGTGACCGACACAGGGGAGGGGTGCGCGCAGACGATCCGATGTTGATCGATATTGGCCAGACGCTAGACAAAAACGGTTTGCTGCGAGGGGTGCTTACGCATGCCGGAGAGAGTTATTCCGTTAGTGGCCGGGAACAGCATGCAGCGTTCGCGGAGATGGAACGTTCGGAAGCGGTGGCGGCGGCCAACGCGCTCAGGGCTGCGGGGCTTTCCTGCGAAGTTGTAAGCGTAGGGTCGACACCGACAGCCCACGCCGCAACCGATCTCACGGGCGTTACTGAATTGCGTGCAGGTGTGTACGTGTTTTTTGATCTTGTGATGGCAGGGATTGGAGTGTGCAGCGTTGACGACATCGCCTTGTCGGTTCTGACAACGGTGATCGGGCATCAAAAGGAGCGCGGCTGGATATTGTGCGATGCGGGGTGGATGGCCATGTCGCGTGACCGAGGAACGGCGAACCAGACCGTTGATCAGGGTTATGGCATCGTGTGTGATGCTTCGGGCAATCCCTTTAACGACCTGATTGTCGCGGCGGCAAACCAGGAACACGGGACCATTGCTGTTCGGGCTGGCTCCGGCGCGTCACTGCCGGATTTGCCGGTGGGGACGAAAATTCGGATTTTGCCGAACCATGCCTGTGCCACGGCAGCGCAGCACGAGAGCTACAATGTTATTTCAGAAGGCGAAGACAAGGTTCAAAATTGGCCGCGCTTTCGAGGTTGGTAACAAGCATGACAAAGATTGAATTGATCGAAACGGAGGCCGCCCCAGCCGCTGGAGGACACTATTCGCAAGCCGTTCGCACAAACGGGCAAGTCTGGGTGTCCGGAGTCTTGCCTATCCCGGCGAAAGGATTGCCAGACGGCGCGGATTTCGGCGCGCAAACGGAGCGCGTGCTTGCCCACCTTGACGCGGTGTTGACCGCGGCAGGAGCGTCGAAAAAGGACGTGGTTCAGGTGCGAGTCTACGTGACAAGCATTTCGCATTGGCCGGCCTTTGATCGTGCCTATGCCGCATTCTTCGGCGAGCACAAACCAGCGCGCGCTGTGGTGCCTGTTCCAGAATTGCACTACGGCTATGCGCTCGAACTGGAGGCCGTGGCTGTTTGCCAAACGTGAGGCGCAGTTTGCTGCACCAAAAAAAGCGCCCCGAAGTTGGGGCGCTGAAATTGTGTGAAATTGCTTGGGTTTTATTTGCTCAGGTGATCGACGATCGCGTCGAAGGCGTTCACGTCGTAGGTTTCGAAGAAGTCTCCTTTTGATACTGGCTGCGAAGACTGTTTGATGATGGCAACATCGCGTTCCACATCGATGTAGATCCATTGGCCGTGGATGCCGATTGCCGAGAAGGCTTCTTTGCCTTCGGTGTGGCGGACCCACCATTGTGCGCGGTAGCTCCAGTCTTTGTTGCCCATGACGCCAGCGCTTTCCGGTCCGTTGGAGAACGCGTCGATGTTGCCGCCGTCGGACAATTGCTGGATGACGTCCGGATCAACCACTTCCTGCCCGTTCACCTCACCGTCATTCAGCATCATGGCTGCAAAGCGGGCCAGATTGTTCGGAGTAGCGTTCAGACCGCCACCTGCAAAGAGAGTTCCGTTGGAGTCGAGCAGGACGTATGTCTCACCATCGGCGCCGATCTTTTTCCAGAGTACGTCTTCGAGGTTGTCCTGGAACGATTTGCCAGTTGCGCGGTTCGCGACCCAGTTTACGACGTCGGTCTTGGGAGTCTGGTAATGGAAGACTTCTCCGTGTTCGTGGGCGTCGTCGTTGTCCAGCGTCGGCAGGTACTCGTAAATGGTATTCGCCGGGCGGTTTGCGTCGGTGGACGGCAACATACCCAGCACGCGACCATATTCCTGAATGCCGGAGTTTGGATCCGCGTAATCCTCGGTGAAGTTCATCGAATTGGTCATGTCGAGCACTTCGCCGAATGTGGCGTCGCCGAATGCGCCTGATACGCCCAATTCCGGTATAATGTCAGCGACTTTGTCGTCTTCGCTAACTTTGCCTTCATGGGCGGCAATCAGTCCGAAGAGGCCAGCGAAGGATTTGGTCACAGACATCATCTGATGTGGCTGGTCGGCGTTCATACCGTTGAGGTAGCTCTCGTGGACGACTTTGCCGTCTTTGACGACAACAAGGGCGTCAGTGAAGGTTTCCTCCAGATAGGTTTTGAAATCTGACTGTGAACCGTCGAGACGTGTGATGTCCAACTCTTCGATTGCGCCGTCAATGGCGCGGTCCAGATCAATTGCGTATTGCGCCGCTGCAATGTCCGCAGACGGGAAGAAAGACCGCATATTTTGATACGACCAGCGGTTTTGCGGGACGCCGAACAGGGCGTTGTCGCGAGTAACCTGAGCTTCAGGGGCAGGCGGGAAGCCTTGCATCAGGCCCAGCTCATGGTGAGTGGCATACTCATATTGGGCGTTGTCAGCATTGGCGGCAGGAGCCAGGGCGATCATCGCCGCGAGAACGCCACATGTCAGGGAAGTTGCGGCGCGGCGGGCGGAGAATTGAACTCTCATTTTATCTGTCCTTCATTTGTTGCGGGAAGCTCCGCGTTTCTGATGATCCAAAAATAGCGAACCGGTTGAGACTTCGGGATGTTGAAAACCGTTAATAACAGTTTGGCGGATGTCTAGACCGTGCATTGCGTCAAGTTCTTGTTTCGATAGGTTGTATGTATCAGTTGGAGCATAGATTTGACCGATAAACCCACAAAGGAAGAAATCGTCCAGCAGCTTGACCGCCTGTTGGGTTCTCCGGACTTTGCTGCTGGCCCAAGATTGCAGAAGTTTCTCACCCACATCGTAACCGAGGAACTCGAGGGGCGGGGTGAGCTGCTCAAGGGAACAGCTTTGGCCATGGACGTTTTTGGGCGCGGCGCGGACTTTGATCCCAACAACGATTCGATCGTCCGCATCGAAGCCATCAAGCTTCGCAAGGCCGTCGAGCATTACTATCTGACAGCTGGCGCGGAAGACGAAGTCGTCATAACGGTGCCCAAAGGACGCTATAGGCCCGCCTTCCAGCGCCGAACGATCGAGCCGTCGAAGTCTGTGCCGGTGGCGCGGCGCGGCTTGCCGACTCTTGTCATATGCCAATTTGAAGGGGCAACGACCGAAAAGGCTTCGGTTTATCGGGACGGATTACCCGAAGAAATCGGTCTGGAACTGGCCCGTTTCGGACAGATCAGAGTGATTTCCGGTTGGCATGAAAGCCTTGCGGGCAAAAGTCCGGGCATGGCGGATTTGCCTGCACAAGCCGACTATCTACTGCGCGGCAACGTGAGGGAGGCCGGTGGCAAATTACGTGTGTCGGTCCAGCTTGAACGCATTCCCGGAAATTCGCTGGTTTGGTCTGACAGGTTCCGGGTCTCGGGTGACGAGGAAGATCCATTTGATGTTCAGGAAAAGATCGCAAAGCACTGCGCGACCCGTATGGTGGACGCCTATGGTGCGGTTTCCGAAGACCTAAACGCCCAGTATTCCGGACGTATGGCCGAGGATGCAGGCGTCTTTGAGGCGCTGCTGAGTTTTCATGCCCACATGCGTACGTCACGACAGTCCAGCCTAGCGGAATTCGCCTCCTTGACGGACGCCGCTTTGCAGGACAACCCCTCGAGCGGTCTGGCACATGCGCTCAAGTCGATTTCCTTGATTGAGCAGGCAGCTGTCGGGGGGGCGGCTGTTTCGGATATTGTCGAGGCGGGGCGGCAGCACGCGGAACAAGCGGTGGCGCTTGCACCGAATTGTCAGGAAGCCTTGTTTGCATTGGCGAGCTTTGCGCGCTTTCAAGGAGACACCGCACGTTATGAAACCCTGTTGGCACGGGCTGTCGCGGCCAATCCGAATGCTGCGTTGATGTCCGGCATGGTGGGAGGCTGGTTGGCCGCCATGGGGAACACTCGGGAGGCGGCGGCAATGATTGACGAGGCGCGTGCGCGCAATCCTCTGTTGCCGATCTGGATGAATGTTCCGCGTGCGCTTGATCCGTTTATGAATGGCGATTTTGCTGAGGCGTCCGCAATGGTGCGTGACGTGGACGGACGGGACAACTTGTATGACTGGATGCTGATAGCAGCCATTCACGGAAAATCAGGTGAGCTAGGTCTGGGGGAGGCGGCACTCGGTGTTTTCCGAGACGCCAACATCGACGTTTTCGACTACCTCTCTTCGATACCTTTGGGTGAGACGGTCTCGGCGAGGATCACAGAAGGACTGCGCGCGTTGTCGAGTGGGTAAGTGCGCTGACAGCATCAAGGCATGGCATCAGACCAGCGGGTCGGCTTTGCGCATTCCAGCTTAACAGGCAGATGAAATATCGTCGGTGCGGGGTTTGTCGATCTGCGGATTAACGAAATGTCAAGCCCTAGGGGTTGCCAACCTGCGGGCGATTCACTATTCGGTAGTCTCTTGCGGTTTCGAGCGATTCGGGGCCGCTTTTGTCCTTTGTGGATTTTTGTGATCAGGCGGCGCGGTACTCGGGGAAATAGTCACCCCGGACAGGAAAGATAACGACAGAGAATATAACACGTTTTCCAAGGTGGGACGACCCCCGGCTTGGCAAGCCTCTTGAGCGAACGCGAGTTGCAAGAGGTTTTCCAAGGCAGGGATCAACGATCGAGTGGCTCCGGTGGGACGGGGTCGAGAATGGATCTGATCCAAGCCGTCACTGACGCGAGGTGCCGGGGCCCGACGGCACGTTGCGGACGAGATATCGAAAGGTGACATTGACCATGGCTCAAAGCTTCCTTGGCCAGAAACGTCTACGTAAATACTACGGTAAAATCCGCGAAGTGCTGGAGATGCCGAACCTGATCGAGGTGCAGAAAAGCTCCTATGATCTTTTCCTGAAATCCGGAGATGCCGAAATGCCCACCGATGGTGAAGGCATCATGGGTGTTTTCCAGTCGGTTTTTCCGATCAAGGATTTCAACGAAACCAGCGTGCTGGAATTCGTCAACTACGAGCTGGAAAAGCCCAAGTACGACGTTGAGGAGTGTCAGCAGCGCGACATGACCTACAGCGCACCGCTCAAAGTCACCCTGCGTCTGATCGTTTTTGATGTGGATGAGGACACTGGTGCGAAGTCGGTCAAAGACATCAAGGAACAAGATGTCTTCATGGGTGATATGCCCTTGATGACTCCGAACGGAACCTTTGTGGTGAACGGCACCGAGCGTGTGATTGTTTCCCAGATGCACCGTTCGCCGGGCGTGTTCTTTGATCACGATAAAGGCAAAACCCACTCGTCAGGCAAACTGCTGTTTGCTTGCCGTATCATTCCCTATCGCGGTTCCTGGCTCGATTTCGAGTTCGATGCCAAAGACATCGTTTTTGCCCGCATCGACCGTCGTCGTAAGCTGCCTGTGACCACCCTGCTTTACGCATTGGGTCTGGACCAGGAAGGTATCATGGATGCCTACTACGACACCGTGAACTACAAGCTCGACAAGAACAAAGGTTGGGTCACCAAGTTCTTCCCCGAGCGTGTGCGCGGCACCCGCCCTGTTATGGACCTGATCGACGCCGCAACAGGCGAAGTGATTGCCGAAGCTGGCAAGAAAGTCACGCCTCGCGCAGTCAAGAAGATCATCGACGAAGGCAAAATCACCGACCTTCTGGTTCCTTTCGAGCATATCGTTGGCAAGTTCGTTGCCAAGGATATCATCAACGAGGAAACCGGTGCGATTTACGTCGAGGCGGGTGATGAACTGACGCTGGAATACGACAAAGATGGCGATCTGATCGGCGGTACTGTTAAGGACCTGGTCGACGCCGGCATCAAAGAGATTCCTGTTCTGGACATCGACAACGTCAATGTTGGCCCATACATGCGCAACACCATGGCGGTGGACAAAAACATGAGCCGTGAAACCGCGCTTATGGATATCTATCGCGTGATGCGTCCGGGTGAGCCGCCCACCGTTGAAGCTGCGTCTGCCTTGTTTGACACGCTGTTCTTTGACAGCGAGCGCTATGACCTGTCTGCAGTTGGCCGCGTGAAAATGAACATGCGTCTGGCACTGGATGCAGAAGACACCATGCGCACCCTGCGCAAGGAAGACATCGTATCCTGCATCAAGGCTCTGGTGGAACTCCGTGACGGCAAGGGCGACGTGGACGACATTGACCACCTCGGCAACCGTCGTGTGCGCTCCGTCGGCGAACTGATGGAAAACCAGTACCGTGTTGGCTTGCTGCGTATGGAGCGTGCGATCAAGGAGCGTATGAGCTCTGTTGAGATCGACACGGTCATGCCGCAGGACCTGATCAATGCGAAACCGGCTGCTGCTGCTGTACGCGAGTTCTTTGGCTCCTCGCAGCTGTCGCAGTTCATGGACCAAACCAACCCGCTGTCGGAAGTCACCCACAAACGCCGTCTTTCGGCGCTTGGCCCGGGTGGTCTGACCCGTGAACGTGCCGGCTTTGAAGTGCGCGACGTGCACCCGACCCACTATGGCCGGATGTGCCCGATTGAGACGCCGGAAGGTCCGAACATTGGTCTGATCAACTCGCTGGCGACATTTGCCCGTGTCAACAAGTATGGTTTCATCGAAACCCCGTACCGCGTTGTAAACGAAGGTAAAGTGACCGACGAAGTACACTATATGTCGGCCACTGAAGAAATGCGCCACACGGTTGCACAGGCGAACGCATCGCTTGACGGCGAAGGCAAGTTCCAGAACGAATTGGTCTCTACCCGTCAGTCCGGTGACTACACACTGGCGCCGCGCGAAAACGTCGACTTGATCGACGTCTCGCCAAAACAGCTGGTGTCCGTAGCTGCGTCGCTGATCCCGTTCCTTGAAAACGACGATGCCAACCGCGCTCTGATGGGCTCGAACATGCAACGTCAGGCGGTTCCGCTTCTGCGTGCCGAGGCACCGCTTGTTGGTACCGGTATCGAGGAAAAAGTGGCAATCGACTCCGGCGCGGCCATTCAGGCAAAGCGCGCGGGTGTGATCGACCAGGTGGATGCACAGCGTATCGTTATCCGTGCGACCTCCGACCTTGAGCTGGGTGACGCCGGTGTGGACATCTATCGTCTGCGCAAGTTCCAGCGTTCCAACCAGAACACCTGCATCAACCAGCGTCCGCTGGTGAAAGTTGGCGACACGGTTGCGAAGGGTGAGGTGATTGCTGACGGTCCGTCCACCGACATCGGTGAACTGGCTCTTGGTAAGAACGTGGTCGTCGCGTTTATGCCGTGGAACGGCTACAACTACGAGGACTCCATCCTGATTTCTGAACGTATCGCGCGTGACGACGTCTTTACTTCGGTTCACATCGAAGAATTCGAAGTCGCTGCACGTGACACGAAGCTGGGTCCGGAAGAGATCACCCGCGACATTCCGAACGTCGGTGAAGAAGCGCTGCGTAACCTCGATGAGGCCGGCATCGTTTACATCGGTGCGGACGTTGAACCGGGCGACATTCTGGTCGGCAAAATCACACCGAAGGGCGAAAGCCCGATGACACCGGAAGAAAAACTTCTGCGTGCCATCTTTGGTGAGAAAGCCTCCGACGTTCGTGACACCTCGTTGCGCGTCAAGCCTGGTGATTTCGGTACCGTTGTGGAAGTTCGCGTCTTCAACCGCCACGGCGTGGAAAAAGACGAGCGTGCGTTGCAGATCGAGCGTGAAGAGATCGAACGTCTGGCGCGTGACCGCGACGACGAACTCGCGATCCTTGACCGTAACATCTATGCGCGTCTGAAAGGCATGATCCTCGGCAAGACCGCGGTCAAAGGCCCGAAAGGCGTCAAAGCGAACTCGGAAATCAACGACGAACTGCTGAACTCCCTGTCTCGCGGACAGTGGTGGCAGCTGGCACTCGAAGATGAAGCTGATGCGCAGGTTGTGGAAGCTCTGAACGAACAGTACGAGATCCAGAAACGTGCACTTGAGCACCGCTTTGAGGACAAGGTCGAGAAAGTCCGTCGTGGTGATGACTTGCCGCCGGGTGTGATGAAGATGGTTAAGGTCTTCATTGCTGTTAAGCGTAAGCTGCAGCCGGGCGACAAGATGGCCGGTCGTCACGGGAACAAAGGTGTTATTTCCAAGGTTGTGCCGATGGAAGACATGCCGTTCCTCGCGGACGGTACACCTGTCGACTTCTGTCTGAACCCGCTCGGTGTTCCGTCGCGTATGAACGTTGGTCAGATCCTTGAAACCCACATGGGTTGGGCCGCACGCGGTCTGGGTCTGAAGATCGATGACGCGGTTCAGGAATACCGTCGTTCTGGTGATCTGACTCCGGTACGCGAGATGATGCGTCTGGCCTATGGCGAAGATGTCTATGAAGAAGGCATCGCCGGCATGGACGAAGGTCAGCTGCTGGAAGCCGCCGGCAACGTGACACGCGGTGTTCCGATTGCAACGCCGGTCTTTGACGGTGCGAAGGAAGGTGACGTGAACGATGCGCTCGTACGCGCAGGCTTCTCCGAAAGCGGTCAATCGATCCTGTTTGACGGTCGTACCGGTGAACAGTTCAGCCGTCCGGTAACAGTGGGCATCAAATACCTGCTGAAACTGCACCACCTTGTGGACGACAAAATCCACGCGCGTTCAACCGGTCCGTACTCGCTTGTTACTCAGCAGCCGCTGGGTGGTAAGGCGCAGTTCGGTGGTCAGCGCTTCGGTGAGATGGAAGTCTGGGCTCTGGAAGCTTACGGCGCCGCCTACACCCTGCAGGAAATGCTGACTGTTAAGTCGGATGACGTGGCAGGCCGGACCAAGGTCTATGAAAGCATCGTCAAGGGCGAGGACAACTTTGAAGCGGGCGTACCGGAATCGTTTAACGTTCTGGTCAAAGAAGTCCGTGGCCTCGGCCTGAATATGGAACTCCTGGATACGGAGGTGGATGAGTGAGGGCCCGCGCCCTCACCCCCTTCCACTCTCCCCTAGAATTTGAGGTATCAAAATGAACCAGGAACTGACGAACAACCCGTTTAACCCGCTGACCCCGCAAAAGGCGTTTGACGAGATCAAAGTGTCTCTCGCGTCTCCTGAGCGGATTCTGTCGTGGTCCTACGGCGAGATCAAAAAGCCGGAAACCATCAACTACCGTACGTTCAAGCCCGAGCGTGACGGTCTGTTCTGTGCGCGTATCTTTGGCCCGATCAAAGACTATGAATGTCTTTGCGGCAAATATAAGCGCATGAAATATCGCGGTGTTGTCTGCGAAAAATGTGGTGTTGAAGTTACGCTTCAGAAAGTGCGCCGTGAGCGTATGGGCCACATCGAGTTGGCAGCCCCCGTTGCACACATCTGGTTCCTGAAATCGCTGCCGTCCCGCATCGGTCTGATGCTGGACATGACGCTGCGCGATCTGGAACGTGTGCTGTACTTTGAAAACTATGTCGTCATCGAACCTGGTCTGACCGACCTGACCTACGGCCAGATGCTGACTGAAGAAGAGTATATGGACGCGCAGGACGCATACGGCATGGACGCCTTCACAGCCAATATTGGCGCTGAAGCAATCCGTGAAATGCTGTCGCAGATCGATCTGGAAGCGGAAGCCGAACAGCTGCGTGCCGATCTGGCCGAAGCGACCGGTGAACTGAAGCCGAAAAAGATCATCAAGCGCCTGAAAGTGGTCGAAAGCTTCATCGAGTCCGGCAACCGTCCGGAGTGGATGATTCTGACAGTGATCCCCGTGATCCCGCCGGAACTGCGCCCGCTGGTTCCGCTGGATGGCGGCCGCTTTGCGACTTCTGATCTCAACGACCTTTATCGCCGTGTGATCAACAGGAACAACCGTCTGAAGCGCCTGATCGAATTGCGTGCACCTGACATCATCGTCCGGAACGAAAAGCGCATGCTGCAGGAGTCTGTAGACGCACTGTTCGACAACGGTCGCCGTGGGCGCGTGATCACGGGTGCGAACAAGCGCCCGCTGAAATCGCTTTCCGACATGCTGAAGGGTAAGCAGGGTCGTTTCCGTCAAAACCTTTTGGGTAAGCGCGTCGACTTTTCGGGTCGTTCGGTGATTGTGACTGGTCCGGAACTGAAATTGCATCAGTGTGGCCTTCCCAAGAAGATGGCGCTGGAGCTGTTCAAGCCGTTCATCTACTCGCGTCTGGAAGCCAAGGGTCTTTCGTCTACTGTGAAGCAGGCGAAGAAGCTGGTGGAAAAAGAGCGTCCCGAAGTCTGGGATATTCTTGATGAAGTGATCCGCGAACACCCTGTCATGCTGAACCGTGCGCCTACTCTGCACCGTCTTGGCATTCAGGCGTTTGAGCCAGTCCTCATCGAAGGTAAGGCGATCCAGCTGCACCCGCTCGTTTGCTCTGCGTTTAACGCTGACTTCGACGGCGACCAGATGGCTGTTCACGTGCCGCTCTCGCTGGAAGCCCAGCTCGAAGCGCGTGTTCTGATGATGTCGACCAACAACGTTCTGTCCCCTGCAAACGGCGCGCCGATCATCGTTCCGTCTCAGGATATGATCCTTGGTTTGTACTACACGACCATCGAACGCGAGGGCATGAAGGGCGAGGGCATGGTGTTCTCCTCAATCGAGGAAGTTCAGTATGCTCTGGACGCTGGTGAAGTGCATTTGCACGCCAAGATTACCGCCCGTATCCCGCAGATCGACGAGAACGGCATGGAAGTGTTCGAGCGTGTTGAAACCACGCCAGGTCGTGTGCGCTTGGGTGCTTTGCTGCCGCAGAACAACAAGGCGCCTTTCAGCCTCGTGAACAAGCTGCTTCGTAAGAAAGACGTGCAGAACGTGATTGACACCGTCTATCGCTACTGCGGTCAGAAAGAGTCCGTGATCTTCTGTGACCAGATCATGACCATGGGCTTCCGCGAAGCGTTCAAGGCCGGTATTTCGTTCGGTAAAGACGACATGGTTATCCCGGACAACAAGTGGACCATCGTCGACGACACCCGCGATCAGGTGAAAGACTTTGAACAGCAGTACATGGACGGCCTGATCACTCAGGGCGAAAAGTACAACAAAGTTGTGGATGCCTGGTCGAAGTGTAACGACAAAGTCACCGACGCGATGATGGACACCATCTCGGCAGCAAAGACTGACGAAAGCGGTGCCGAAGCTGAACCGAACTCGGTTTACATGATGGCGCACTCCGGTGCGCGTGGTTCCGTTACGCAGATGAAGCAGTTGGGTGGTATGCGCGGCCTGATGGCGAAGCCGAATGGCGACATCATCGAGACGCCGATCATTTCGAACTTTAAGGAAGGTCTGACCGTTCTTGAGTACTTCAACTCCACCCACGGTGCCCGTAAGGGTCTGTCGGATACGGCGTTGAAAACTGCGAACTCCGGTTATCTGACCCGTCGTCTTGTTGACGTGGCTCAGGACTGCATTGTTCGTATGGACGACTGTGGTACCGACAAGGCAATCACTGCCGAGGCCGCCGTGAATGACGGTGAGGTTGTTGCATCTTTGGCGGAACGTGTTCTGGGTCGTGTGGCGGCCGAGGATATCTGCAAGCCAGGCACCGATGAAGTGATCGTGGCCGAAGGTCAGCTGATCGACGAGCGTATGGCTGATGCCATCGACGAGGAAGGTGTTGCGACAGCACGTATTCGTAGCCCTCTGACCTGTGAGGCGGAAGAAGGCGTTTGCGCCAAGTGCTACGGCCGTGACCTGGCGCGTGGTACCATGGTGAACACTGGCGAAGCTGTCGGCATCATCGCTGCACAGTCGATCGGTGAACCCGGTACACAGCTGACCATGCGTACGTTCCACATTGGTGGTGTTGCGCAAGGTGGACAACAGTCGTTCCTCGAAGCGAGCCAGGAAGGCAAAATTGTCTTCGAAAACGCACAGGTTCTGGAAAACGCAAATGGCGAAACACTCGTCATGGGCCGTAACATGAAGCTGTTGATCGTTGATGACGCCGGCGAAGAGCGTGCAAACCACAAAGTTGGCTACGGCTCCAAACTGTTCGTCAAAGATGGTCAGAAGATCGCCCGCGGTGACAAGCTGTTCGAATGGGACCCGTATACCCTTCCGATCCTTGCGGAGAAGACAGGTAAGGCCAAGTTCGTTGACCTCGTCTCGGGCATTGCCGTTCGCGACGAGACCGACGAAGCAACCGGTATGACGCAGAAGATCGTGTCGGACTGGCGTGCCGCGCCGAAGGGCAACGAGCTTAAGCCGGAAATCATCCTTGTGGATGGAGATGGCGAGCCTGTGCGCAATGATGCTGGCAACCCTGTACACTATCCGATGTCTGTGGACGCGATCCTCTCTGTCGAAGACGGGCAGGACGTGAACGCCGGTGACGTTGTCGCGCGTATCCCACGCGAAGGCGCTAAGACCAAGGACATCACCGGTGGTCTGCCGCGTGTGGCTGAACTGTTCGAAGCGCGTCGTCCGAAAGATCACGCAATCATCGCCGAAATCGATGGTTACGTGCGCTTTGGCCGCGACTACAAGAACAAGCGCCGTATTGCGATCGAACCGTCTGATGAGAGCCTGGAAACCGTGGAATACATGGTACCGAAGGGCAAACACATCCCTGTGCAGGAAGGCGACTTCGTGCAGAAGGGTGACTACATCATGGACGGTAACCCTGCGCCGCACGACATCTTGTCCATCATGGGTGTTGAAGCGCTGGCGGATTACATGATCGACGAAGTGCAGGACGTCTATCGCCTGCAGGGTGTGAAGATCAACGACAAGCACATTGAAGTGATCGTGCGCCAGATGTTGCAGAAATGGGAGATCCTGGACTCGGGTGAAACCACTCTGTTGAAAGGTGAACACGTCGAGAAGGCAGAGTTCGACGCCGCAAACGAGAAGGCGCTGGCCGAAGGTCGCCGTCCTGCTCAGGGTGAGCCGATCTTGCTCGGGATCACCAAGGCATCGCTTCAGACCCGTTCGTTCATCTCGGCTGCTTCGTTCCAGGAGACAACACGTGTTCTTACCGAGGCGTCTGTCCAGGGTAAGAAAGACAAGCTGGTTGGCCTCAAGGAAAACGTCATCGTGGGCCGTCTGATCCCAGCCGGCACGGGTGGCGCCACGCAGCAGGTTCGTCGCATTGCGTCTGATCGTGACAATGTGGTCATCGAGGCCCGTCGCGAGGAAGCGGAAGCTGCAGCTGCACTGGCTGCACCAACTGCTGACGACGTCCAGGCCGACGACGTGTTTGACAGCGGTCTGGTGGAAACCCCGGAAAGCCGCGAGTTCGACTAAGTCGACCTATGGTTTGAGACTTGAGAAAGGCCTCCGACGTGATGTCGGGGGCCTTTTCCGTTTGAGTGAGGGTGTTTTGTGCTGGGAGGTGGCCGCACGATATGCAACCGTTGCTTGAACGCAGTTTCCAAAATAGTTTTCCGATTTTACTGGAGCTATTAGTGTTCGGAGGCTGAGGAGAGCCAATTGGAAAAATTAATCATTGAGCTAGAACCGGGCGCTTGGCACGGCCATGCCAGCGAGAGCGTCTGGGCTACTTCGTTTGGCGTTGGCCTCTTTAAAGTCGAAAACTCACAGTTCTTCGCACGTGGCATTTCCTATGGCGACATTGTGCACGCCGAGTCAAAAGAAGGTGCTAACGTGTTCGAAAGAACCGTGACTTCGTCCGGTGGATCTACATATCGTATTTTTCTTGGTGAAAATGTGACCGATGCCCAATTCGAGCGCTTTTGGAGACCTTTGGAGGCTGAGGGATGCACCTATGAGAGCGGCGAATTTGGCTACGCCATGTATTCGGTGGATGTGCCGAAAGACACCGATGTACAAAGGGTTTTCTCGCTCCTAAATGAAGGGCTTTTGCAAAAAGTATGGGATTTTGAAGAAGGGCACTACGGTCACGCAAAAAAATTGCCTTGATGCCGACGCTTGGAGTTTAAAGCAGACAATTAGGATACGGCAGGTAGCGCAAAACGGTCAGTGACCGGAAACGAATGCCAACACCTTGAATTAGAAATCACGCATCCAGTGCGCCTTGATCCGCACATTCTGACGGAAGGTTCTCCTCGAATTTTCACCACCCCCTTGGCAATCCCCTTGGCCAGGCGTAGCGTCGCGCGGTTGGCTTTGGCGGAGGGCTTTGCGTGGCGGTTTTAACGGATAACACCAAGGGCGCACTTTTGATGATGTGCTCGATGGCGGCGTTTACGTTTAACGACACCTGCGTAAAACTGCTGGGGCCGGAGGTGCCGCTGTTTCAGATGTTGTTTCTCCGCGGTGTGGCCTCAAGCCTGATGATCTGGGGCTTGGCGCGGGCCTTGGGGGCGTTGCGCTGGCGGATTCCGCGGCGCGATTGGGGGCTGGTGGCCCTGCGCACGGTGGCCGAGGTCGGCGCGGCCTATTTCTTTATCACGGCGCTCTATCACATGCCGATTGCCAATGTGACGGCCGTTCTGCAGGTGCTGCCGCTGACGGTGACGCTGGGCGGCGCGATGTTCTTCGGCGAGGCTGTCGGTTGGCGGCGGATGTCGGCGATTTTGGCGGGCTTCATCGGCATGCTGCTGATCGTGCGACCGGGGCCTGAGGGGTTTGACATTTACGCTGGTTATGCGCTGGCGGCGGTGTTTTTTGTGACCGTGCGAGACCTGTCGACAAGGCGTATGTCGGCGGAGGTGCCTTCGATGACGGTGACGTTGGTGGCGTCACTCGGCGTCATGGGCTTTGCCGGAGTGGCAAGCCTTGGCGTGGAGTGGGTGGCGCTGGATGCGCGGCAGATCGGGCTGATCGGTGGCGCGTCGGTGTTCATCCTTGGCGGGTATCTGTTTTCCGTGATGGTAATGCGCGTAGGTGAGATCGGGTTCATCGCGCCTTTCCGCTATACAAGCCTGCTATGGGCGCTTTTGCTGGGGCTGGTGTTCTTTGGCAATTGGCCCGACCCAATCACATTTCTGGGCTGCGCGATCGTGGTCGGTGCCGGCGTGTTTACACTCTTGCGTGGACGCAAGCTGGATCAGGAAAAGAGTGCGCGGACGTGATCTGCGTCGATATTAAAAACACGCTTGAAGTGGGCTTCGTCTTCGGCGTCCAGTAGCGGCAGGTTCAATGGTTTTGCGCCTTTCTGGCGGCTGTCGTTGAAATCGTTGTGGCCGCGAATGAACATGTCTTCGCCTGCAAAGCTGACCACTGGCATGAATTTCCCCATCTTGGAGTGGCCGAAGTTGAGGATGGTGATGTCCGACTTAGGACTCACGGTCATGGCAAGGCCAGCAGTCCAGAGATGCTCCATCGTCGGCTTGCCCTTTATTCCTTCGGGACCGGCGGAGGCGATATAGCCTTGCGAAAAATCAATGGCGACGTTCTTGTTTCGTCGGATCAGTGTGTGGACGTCGTTCACGCGTTCGCGCAGGCGCTCGACAAAACGGATGTTTACCGCATCGTCGTCATCCATTCGAAACTGTAGGCAATGATGTTTGCTTTCGCGGCGCACAGCGTTAATTGCCACCTTCATAATGTCCCGATGCGGCGCGGGCGGGTAAGCCGCGACCACAGTTTGAGGGATGTCAGCGAGCAATTGTTCGAGACGGGCGCGATAGGCATCAGGCATCGTGTCGCCCACTATTACCAGAAAAGTAAAATCTGGGTCGGTTTGGGCGCGAAGAGGGGGCAGCGTAAACGCTTCAAAGAGACGAAAACGTTCTTCCATTCGTTCAGGGGCATAGAGAAAAGCCATGCGATCCTCTGCGGTTTCATGCTCGACCTGAAAACCGCCAAGTGCCGGATAGGAAAACCGGCAAACGCCAATGACCTGCATATCCTTGCTGTCCATCGCAAAGGCCTTTTGATATCGCGTAGGTAGAAACAGGCACTTTCTGCACCCTTGAGATTACCATGTCACCGAGCGTCGCGACTCGCAACCAGACAAGGTCAGGGCACAGCTGTTGACAAGACTAGCGACTCCCCATATATCGCGCGCATCCGGCAATGGGATACGTGTGCCCTGAGCCGTTTCATAACTGTAGTGGTCAAGGTCCGATCTACTTTGAAGATCGCACCCTCTGAGAACTCAACCGCGTCGTTTGCCTCGGAATGGAAACGATTGCGGCTTTTACGCTTGTGTTCGCACAAGTTGTGAAAAACGGTAACCGCGTCGGGTTTTGGCCTGGCGTATAAATGGAAGCAATAGGAAAGAGACCCTATGCCAACGATTCAACAGCTGATCCGCAAACCGCGTCAGCCTAAAATCAAGCGCTCCAAGTCGCAGCACCTGGAGCAGTGCCCGCAGAAACGTGGCGTGTGCACCCGTGTTTACACAACCACGCCGAAGAAACCGAACTCCGCTATGCGTAAGGTTGCGAAGGTTCGCCTGACCAACGGCTACGAAGTGATCTCCTACATCCCGGGTGAAAGCCACAACCTTCAGGAACACTCTGTGGTTCTGATCCGTGGCGGTCGTGTGAAAGACCTTCCGGGTGTCCGTTACCACATCCTGCGCGGTGTTCTGGATACCCAAGGTGTTAAAGATCGTAAGCAACGTCGTTCCAAGTACGGCGCGAAGCGTCCCAAGTAAGAAGGAGAGGCTGAGATGTCACGTCGTCACGCCGCTGAAAAACGCGAGATTCTGCCTGACGCCAAGTTTGGCGACAAGGTTCTGAGCAAGTTCATGAACAACCTGATGATCGACGGTAAGAAGTCGGTTGCGGAAAAGATCGTTTACAACGCGTTGGATCGCGTTGAAAACAAGGTCAAGCGCGCCCCCGTCGAAGTGTTCCACGAAGCACTGGACAACATCAAACCTTCCGTCGAGGTTCGCTCTCGCCGTGTGGGTGGTGCCACCTATCAGGTTCCGGTCGAAGTGCGCCCCGAGCGCCGTGAAGCCCTGGCCATCCGTTGGCTGATTGGTGCTGCACGTGGCCGCAACGAAAACACCATGGAAGAACGTCTTGCAGGCGAACTCCTGGACGCTGTGAACTCGCGCGGTACTGCTGTCAAGAAACGCGAAGACACGCATAAAATGGCCGAAGCCAACAAAGCCTTCAGCCACTATCGTTGGTAATTCCCAGAGGACATTGAACCAATGGCACGCGAATATACGCTCGAACATTACCGTAACTTCGGTATCATGGCGCACATCGATGCAGGTAAAACAACCTGTTCCGAGCGCATCCTGTATTACACCGGCAAATCCCACAACATCGGTGAGGTGCACGACGGTGCAGCCACCATGGACTGGATGGAGCAGGAACAGGAACGTGGTATCACCATCACCTCCGCTGCGACGACCACTTTCTGGGAGCGCACCGAAGATGGCAAAACTGCTGACACGCCCAAGCACCGTCTGAACATCATCGACACCCCCGGCCACGTTGACTTCACCATCGAAGTTGAGCGTTCGCTGGCGGTTCTCGACGGTGCTGTCTGTGTTCTGGACGCCAACGCTGGTGTTGAACCCCAGACCGAAACCGTGTGGCGTCAGGCTGACCGCTACAAGGTTCCGCGCATGGTGTTCGTCAACAAAATGGACAAAATCGGCGCTGACTTCTTCAACTGTGTAAACATGATTGAAGATCGCACCGGTGCAACCGCTGTTCCGATCGCATTCCCGATTGGCGCCGAAACCGAGCTGGAAGGCCTGGTTGACCTGGTGACCATGGAAGAGTGGCTGTGGCAGGGCGAAGACCTCGGCGCGTCCTGGGTCAAAGCACCTATCCGCGACGAACTCAAAGATCTGGCCGACGAATGGCGCGGCAAGATGATCGAGAACGCCGTCGAGCAAGACGACGACGCGATGGAAGCCTATCTGGAAGGCGAAGAGCCCGACGTGGAAACCCTGCGCAAACTGCTGCGCAAAGGCACCCTGTCGCTGTCCTTCGTTCCGGTTCTGGGCGGTTCCGCGTTCAAAAACAAAGGTGTTCAGCCGCTGCTCAACGCTGTGATCGACTATCTGCCGAGCCCGCTCGACGTTGTTGATTACATGGGCTTTGAGCCCGGTGACGAAACCGAAGAGCGTAACATTGCCCGTCGTGCAGACGACGAAATGGAGTTCTCCGGCCTCGCGTTCAAAATCATGAACGACCCCTTCGTTGGTTCGCTGACCTTTACCCGCATCTACTCGGGTACCCTGTCCAAGGGCGAAACCGTTCTGAACTCGACCAAAGGTAAGAAAGAGCGCATCGGTCGTATGATGATGATGCACTCCAACAACCGTGAAGAGATCGAAGAAGCGTTTGCAGGCGACATCATCGCGCTGGCGGGTCTGAAAGACACCACCACCGGTGACACGCTGTGTGATCCGAAAGGTCCTGTGGTTCTCGAAACCATGACCTTCCCCGATCCGGTGATCGAGATCGCAGTTGAGCCGAAGACGAAAGGCGACCAAGAGAAAATGTCTCAGGGTCTGCAGCGTCTGGCAGCCGAAGACCCGTCCTTCCGCGTGGAAACTGACCTGGAATCCGGTCAGACCATCATGAAAGGCATGGGCGAACTTCACTTGGACATCCTCGTGGATCGTCTGAAGCGTGAGTTCAAGGTTGAGGCCAACATCGGTGCACCTCAGGTTGCTTACCGTGAGACCATCTCCAAAGCGATCGAACACACCTACACCCACAAGAAACAGTCGGGTGGTTCGGGTCAGTACGCTGAAGTCAAAATGGAAATCATGCCGACTGAAGCGGGCGAAGGCTATTCGTTCGAAAGCCGCATCGTTGGTGGTGCCGTTCCGAAGGAATACATCCCGGGTGTTGAAAAGGGTATCCAGTCGGTCATGGACTCCGGTCCGCTGGCAGGCTTCCCCGTGATCGACTTCAAAGTTGCTCTGATCGACGGTAAGTTCCACGACGTGGACTCCAGCGTTCTCGCCTTTGAAATCGCAGCTCGTATGGCAATGCGCGAAGGCATGAAACTGGCCGGCGCGAAACTGCTTGAGCCGATCATGAAAGTGGAAGTGATCACGCCGGAAGAATACACCGGTGGTATCATTGGTGACCTCACCTCCCGCCGTGGTCAGGTGTCCGGTCAGGAGCCTCGTGGCAACGCTGTAGCCATCGATGCATTTGTGCCTCTGGCCAACATGTTCGGTTACATCAACACTTTGCGTTCGATGTCTTCCGGCCGTGCCCAGTTCACCATGCAGTTCGATCACTACGATCCGGTACCGCAGAACATTTCGGACGAAATTCAGGCGAAATACGCCTAATAAAAATTGGGGAAGCGGATGGCCGCTTCCCCCTCCAACATCAAGGAGGCCATCATGGCTAAGGAAAAGTTTGAGCGCAGTAAACCGCACTGCAACATCGGCACCATTGGTCACGTTGACCACGGTAAAACCACTCTGACGGCAGCGAT